>JBOFUO010000054.1:0-26098 GCA_051652625.1 Cetobacterium sp. | reverse complement strand
GTAAAAGAAGTAAAGAAATTATCATTAGATGATTTAGCTAAAAATATAACAAAAAGAGAAACGGAATTTTTAGCTATTGAGAGCCCTTCTATAAGAGAGGTTAATAGTGATTTAAAAAATCAACTTTTAGATAAAAATAATTTAGAAGAATTAAAACAAAAATCAGAAATAGATATTACAAAAAATATAACAATATCTAAGGATGATACTATTTTAGAAAAAACTGTAGAAACTGAATTAGATGATGATTCTAGAGAAATAGCTTTTCAAGGAGAGAGAGAAGAAGAGTTAAGTTTCAAAACTATGGTTGAAAAAAGTGGAATAGCAGGTTTACCAAGTGGATATAAGTTGGGAGTAGAAGATGGAGATGTTGTTGCTAAGTGGGATCAAAACAACAGAGAACCAAGATATCCAGAGGCAGCTCAATTAAGAGGAATGCAAGGGAAAGTATTGCTAAAGATTCAAATAGATGAATCAGGAAAAGTTTCATCAGTATTTATTGAAAAAGGTAGTGGGGTTC
This sequence comes from Cetobacterium sp., assembly GCA_051652625.1. GTDB lineage: Bacteria > Fusobacteriota > Fusobacteriia > Fusobacteriales > Fusobacteriaceae > Cetobacterium_A. Next base: position 25,578 of record JBOFUO010000054.1, on the reverse strand, counting down.
CAGAGATAAATATGGCTATTGAAGAGATTGCAAGAACTTGGAGAATATATTTAACTAAAAATGGATTGAATATAAAGGGAAATGTAACATTAGAATATAGTTTTAAATTATTAGGGGTTTCAAATTAGAAGGAAAAATTAGAGGATGGTGAAGAGATTTGACTCTTTTAGGATTTAGATTAGAAAACGAATTAAAAGATGAGTTAGAAAGTAATTTTGAAAATGAATTAAGGTTTGCAGAAAATATAAGTTCTTTTGTAGAACTTTTAAAAGAAAGAAAATATGAAGCGATTGTTATAGATGAAACAAATCTTCAACAAGATGCTTTGGTAAACCTTGTAAAAAAAATTACAGAAACACACAAAAGATCAGTAATAATAATAATGGGAGAAACATCAAACTTAAAATTAATTGCAGGAGTTATAAAAGCAGGAGCTTATGATTATATTTTAAAGCCAGTAAATCCAAAAGAGGTTAATAAAGTTTTAGAAAAAGCAGTAAAAGATCATAAGCTTTTAGCTGAAAGAGTTGACAGAAATAAAAATACTGGAGACAAACTTATTGGTCAAACAAAAGAGATTGTAGAAGTTTATAAGATGATAGGTAGAGTTTCAAATAGTAGAATTCCTGTTTTAGTTGTGGGAGAAAAAGGAACAGGAAAAAGTAGTGTTGCAACAGCAATACATCAGTTTAGTGATTGGAGTTCAAAACCATTTTTAAGTCTTAATTGTACATCTTTCCAAAATAATCTTTTAGAAAGAAAGTTATTTGGATATGAAAAAGGTGCTTTTGAAGGTGCAGTTTTCTTACAAATAGGAGATTTGGAAAAAGCTAATGGAGGAACATTACATTTAGGTAATATTGAATCTTTAAGTTTAGATATGCAATCAAAAATTCTTTATTTATTACAAGAAGGAGAATTTTTCAGAATGGGTGGATCAGAACCTATTGAAACAGATATAAGAATTGTAGCAACTACAAGTGAAAATTTAGAGGAATTAATTAATAAAAAAATGTTTATAGATGAACTGTATAATAAACTTAAAATATTAGAAATTAATATTCCACCTTTAAGAGATAGAAAAGATGATATACCATTTATAATTGACCAGTACTTAACAGCTTGTAATTTAGAGCTACATAAAGCTGTAAAAGGTGTAAGTAAACCAGCAATGAAAAAAATAATGAGATATGATTGGCCAGGAAATGTAAACGAATTAAAAAATGCTGTAAAATCAGCAATAGCTCTTTGTAGAGGTTCATCTATTTTAGTAGAAGAGTTACCAGGAAATGTAACTGGAAACAAAATTTCTAAAAGAAAAGGTGATAATCAAAGTTGGGTATTAACCGATTGGATAGAAGGAGAACTTTTAGGATTAAAAAATAATAAACAGAATAATTATTATGGAATAATAATATCAAAAGTTGAAAAAGAGTTAATACGTCAAGTTTTAGAGGTTACAAGTGGTAAAAAAGTTGAAACAGCTGAACTACTTGGAATAACGAGAAATACACTGAGAACTAAGATGAATAACTATGGCTTAGAATAGATTATAAACCTTAGGAGGAAAAATGCACATAACATTATATAGAAAATATAGACCCAAAGGGTTTGATGAAATTGCAGGAGAGCAAGAAATTGTTCAAACTTTAAAAAACTCTTTAAAGTCAAATAGATTAGCTCATGCTTATTTATTTACAGGTCCTCGTGGTGTTGGAAAAACATCTATCGCTAGATTAATGGCAAAAGGATTAAATTGCTTGGAAAATGGAATAACAGATAGCCCTTGCAACGTTTGTGAAAATTGTTTAGAAATTTCAAAAGGAAATTTTTTGGATTTAATAGAGATTGATGCAGCATCAAATAGAGGAATAGATGAAATAAGACAATTAAAAGAGAAGATAAACTATAGTCCTACAAAAGGAAGAAAAAAAGTTTATATAATAGATGAAGTTCATATGTTAACAAAAGAGGCCTTTAATGCATTGCTAAAAACATTAGAAGAACCTCCAGAACATGTTTTGTTTATTTTAGCAACAACAGAACCTGATAAAATATTACCTACAATAATCTCAAGATGTCAAAGATATGATTTTAAAAGTGTTAATTATAGAGATATGAGAGAAAAACTTTTATATATAGTAAATAATGAAGGATATTCTGTAGATGAATTAAGTTTAGTAGCTATATATGAATCTTCTGGTGGAAGTATGAGAGATTCAATATCTATTTTAGAAAGACTGATGATAAACACAGAAAATAAAAATATAACAATTGAAAAAACAGAGGATGTTTTAGGAATAACACCTATAAAAATAATAGATAATTTTATAGAAGTTGTAGAAAAATCTAATTATTCAGAAGGAATAGAGTTGTTAGAAGACATTTGGAAAAATTCAATAGATATAGAGTTGTTTTTCAAAGATTTAGCAAAAAGGTCTAAAGATAGAATCTTAAAAGGTGATTTAGATATTGAAAAAGGGTTGAAAATAATAGATACAGTTTATGATGTTTTGTCGAAGTTTCGTTATGAAGAGGATAAAAGATTAGTAGGTTATGTAATATTAAATAGATTAACAGAGAAAAAAGAAGTTATAGTAGAAAAAATTATAGAAAAAGTTCAAGAGGTTACATATAAATCAGAAGAAGAAAGTTATTCAGAGGTAGAAGAAGTAGAAGCTATTTATAAAATAAGTTATGGTGATGTAAAAAAGTCTTGGAATAAAATAGTTGATGAAGCTAAAAAAACAAAAATAACTTTTGGAGCATTTTTAGTAAAAGCTTATTTTAAAGATTTTTCAAATAATACATTAATTGTAGGATTCTCAAATGATCAAAGTTTTGCAAAAAATATGATGGAATCAGAACCCTACAGAACTCTGTTTATAGATGTTGTTAGAAAAGTTTTAAAATCAAAAGTTATTATAAAGTATGAATTACAAGAAACAAATAAAAATAAAGAAAGAGTTCCAGGGGAAGATTTCTCTAAAAAAATAATAGATTTTTTTGGTGGAGAAATATTATAACTTAACAAAACTCTACCTTTATGGTATAATTATACTGGTAAGATTTAGGAGGATCAATGTTTTTTATTACAGGAATAATAATAGCAGCATTATTTTTACTTTCAACGTCAATGCCTTTTTTAAGTTGGATATTACCTTTTTATAAAATTAAAAAATTAGAAAAAGTAGATTTGAAAACTAAAATTATAACAAATATAGTTACAATACTAGCTATAGGTTGGGTAGATAGAAAGTTTTTAATAACATATTTAGGAGTTTTTGGATTGATAGAATTTTTATATTATGTTTTTAAAAAGTACGGAACAAAGATAAAAGAATTTGATAGAATTTTTATTACTACTTTAATAGTAGGGACTTTAATATCTATTTATATATATTTTAATAGAATTGGATTTAATTTAGGCTTTGAACAGCTAAAAGAAGTGTATATAAAAAAGACTTCTTTTAGTGAATATGAAGTAGAAGCAGCTTTTAAATTTATGAAAGATAATTTCACATATTTGATATTTATATATATAAGTATGACAGTATTTTTAACATATTACTTCTTAGATAAAGACAAATTTTTAGAATGGGAAATATCTTATTTTTGGCTAATACCTTATATTATTGTATTCTTCATAGATAAATATAGTCCTTTATCAGGGAGTTTAACAGAAAATATTTTAAATGTCTCGAAACTTATTTATAGTATATATTTTATAAAAATAATTACAGGGTTATTAAATGGAAAAGTAAAAAAACAATCTATATGTTTTGTAGTAGGAGTTTTAGTAACTTTAATTTCACCTGATTTAGCTTTTATTTTCGGTGGATTAGCAAGTGGAGTAAAAATAAAAATAGTAAGATAAAATACATATTTAGGGAGGATTTTTTATGTCAAAAATACAAGTAATTTTAACAGCAGATGTTGCAGGTCAAGGAAGAAAAGGGGAAATAGTAAGTGTTTCTGAAGGATATGCAAAAAATTTCTTATTAAAAAATAACAAAGGAATTATAGCAACTTCAGAAGAGTTAAAAAAAATAGAAAATAAAAAAATTAAAGATGCTAAAAAAGCAGAAGAAGATAAACAAAAATCAATTGCTATAAAAGCACAATTAGAAGGTAAAAAACTTTCAATAGTAGCTAAAATTGGAGATAATGGAAAATTATTTGGAGCAATAACAAACAAAGAAGTTTCATCAGAAATAAAAAAAGTATTTGGATTAGATATAGATAGAAAAAAAATTGAATGCACTATTAAAAGCTTAGGAGAGCATAAAGCAATTGTAAAATTACATACAGATGTAAAAGCTGAGGTTTTAGTAGTAATAAAAGGATAGTGAATATGGAAGATATAGAAAAACTCAGAAAAATTCCAAGTAGTTTAGAAGCTGAAAGGTCAGTTCTAGGTGGTATTTTTTTAAAGCCTGATATATTCAGTGAGGTAATAGAAATTATTAGCTCAAGTGATTTTTATAAAATGGCTCATAAAATAATTTTTGAAGTGATGCAAGAAGTTTATAATTCTGGAGAATCAATAGATCCAATAATTGTAATGGATAGATTGAAAAGAAAAGATAAGTTTGATCATATAGGTGGAGAAGCTATTTTTTATGAAATTATAGAAGAAGTACCTACAGCAGCTAATATTTTAACATATGCAAAGATTATAAAAGAAAAAGCTACCTTAAGAAAGCTTGGAGATATAGGAACTAAAATAGTAGAAATGACATATGAAGGTTATGAAGATGTCGATACAATATTAGATAAAGCAGAAGGAATGATATTTAAAGTTGCTGAAAGTAAAGAATCAAAAGATATAATTAGTTTAAAAGAGGTTGTGACAAATGAATTTGAAAGATTAGAAAAACTCTTACAAAATAAAGGTGTTACAACAGGAATTTCAACTGGATTTAAGCATTTTGATGAAATGACAAGTGGATTTCATCCATCAGATTTAGTAATTCTAGCAGCAAGACCATCTATGGGAAAAACAGCATTTGCACTAAACTTAGCTTTAAATGCATCAATGAAAAGTGGAAAAGGAGTTTTAGTATTTAGTTTAGAGATGTCAAGTTCTCAACTTTTACAAAGACTTTTAGCTATTGAAGCTGGAATTGGTTTACAAAAGATAAGAAATGGATTTTTAGGTGAAGATGACTGGGGAAAATTAGGAATAGCAAGTGGTAGATTAGCAAGTGCTGAAATAAATATAGCGGATGTTCCTAATGTGAATGTTTTAGAAATTAGATCTATAGCTAGAAGATTAAAAGCTGCTGGAAAATTAGATATGATTGTAATTGACTATTTACAATTAATTAAAGGAACAAGTGGAAAATCAGATAACAGGCAACAAGAAATTTCTGATATATCTAGATCCTTAAAAGGAATAGCAAGAGAGCTAGATATACCAATAATAGCTCTATCACAGCTTTCACGTGCTCCTGAACAAAGAGCTGATAGAAGACCAATGCTATCAGATTTAAGAGAATCTGGAGCAATTGAGCAAGATGCTGATATGGTTGTATTTTTATACAGAGATGATTACTATAATGATGACTCAGAACAAAAAGGAATAACTGAAGTTATCATAGGTAAACAAAGAAATGGACCAGTTGGAAGTTTAAATTTAAAGTTCTTCCACGAAATTACAAAGTTTGGAGATTATACGACTAAGGTTGATTAAAGAAAGGTGAGGAAAAATGAAAAAAGCAGAATTATTAGCTCCAGCAGGAAATATGGAAAAAATGAAAATGGCCTTCCACTATGGAGCAGATGCAGTTTTCTTAGGTGGAAAAATGTTTAACCTAAGAGCTGGAAGTCATAATTTTAATGATGAAGAATTAAAAGAAGCTGTTGAATACGCACATTCAATGGAAAAAAGAGTATATGTTGCATTAAACATAATACCTCATAACAGTGAATTAGAAACATTACCAGATTATGTAATATATTTAGAAGAAATAGGTGTAGATGGGGTTATCGTTGCAGATTTAGGAGTATTCCAAGTTGTAAGAGAGAATACAAACTTAAATATAAGTGTAAGTACTCAAGCAAGTAATACAAACTGGCGTTCTGTAAAGATGTGGAAAGATTTAGGAGCTAAAAGAGTAGTTTTAGCAAGAGAAATATCTTTAGATAATATAGCAGAAATAAGAGCTAAAGTACCTGATATTGAATTAGAGGTATTTGTACATGGAGCTATGTGTATGTCTATTTCTGGTAGATGCTTATTAAGTAACTATATGACAGGTAGAGATGCAAATAGAGGAGATTGTGCTCAATCATGCAGATGGAAATACAACTTGGTTGAAGAAACTAGACCAAATGAATATATGCCTGTTTATGAAGATGAAAGAGGAACATATATCTTTAACTCAAAAGATTTATGCACAATTGATATGATTGATAAAATTCTTGATTTAGGTGTGGATTCACTTAAAATTGAAGGAAGAATGAAAGGTATCTATTATGTTTCAAATGCTGTAAAAGTATATAAAGAAGCATTAAATAAATATTATTCTGGAAATTATGAGTATGACCCTAAATGGATGGAAGAGATACAATCTACATCAAATAGATCATACACTCAAGGATTCTATAATGGGCAACCAGGAGAAGAAGCAAACAACTATAATGATAGAAATTCATATAGCCAAACTCATCAATTAGTTGCAAAAATTGAAGAAAAAATAGGTGAAAATGAATATGTTTTAGGTATTAGAAATAGAGTTTTAGCAGGAGAATCTCTAGAGGTTATAACAACTTCTGGTGAACCAAGAGTTATAGAGATGCCTAAAATGACTTTAATAACTAAAGCAGGAGAAGAAATCGTTGAAGCAGCAAATCCAAATTCAGTTGTAAAAGTAACTTTAGATGGTGGCTTTGAAGCAATGGATATGATTAGAAGAGTTAAATAATTCAAAATAAAAAAGCTTGTAATTGAGAATTCTCAATTACAAGCTTTTTCTTATTAATTAATTATTTTTAGCTTCTTTTATTTTATTTTCAGTTGCTCTAATGAATCTAGGAATTAACCATTCTTTTTCACTTTGAGACTTTGCATCTTTTTTAGTATAAATACCTTTAAGTTCATCATAATAAGCTTGAACTTCTCCACTAAACTCATTTTTATCTTTTATAGGATATTTTTTTAAGTTTGGGAACTTTTCATCTAATATAGTATTCCATTCTTCAACTAAAGATTTATTTAAAGATAAGAATAAATCAACATCTCCTGTAAATTTAATCTCTTTAATAACGTCTCCAACCTCTAACTTTTTAATATTATTAAAGTCTTTCTCTTCTATAAACTCTCCAAATATAGTGTGTTTATTGTTTAACCAATCAGCAGGATAAAGTGTAAAGAAAAACTGTGATCCTCCTGTTTCAGGTCCAGTATTAGCCATAGCTAATATTCCAGGTTGATAGAAGTCTAACCATTTAGAAAATTCATCAGAAATTGAGTAACCAGGTCCTCCATCTCCTCTACCTGTAGGGTCTCCACCTTGAACAACAAAGTTTTCAACAGCTCTATGTATTTTGGTATTATCATAGAATCCTCTTTTTGCTAAGTTTATAAAATTAGCAACAGTAACTGGTGATGCCTCAGGATATAAGTAGAAACTAATTTCACCTTGTGTAGTAACAAAAGTAGCTCTAATATCGTTGTATTTTACTGCTTGAGTCTTACTAGTAGATGAACAAGCTGTTATAACAACTAATAACATTACTAGAGATAGTAATTTAATGATTTTTTTCATATGTACCCTCCTGTATTTACTACTAGTATTATACTATATAAATTCTTATTTTACAAAGTACTTTTGTAAACTTTTTGTAGAAAGAGTTAGAGCAATAGATAAAACAATTAATAAAACTGATAATGCATTTACAACTGGAGATACTCCTAGTCTAATCATTGAATATATTCTTAATGGCAAAGTTGAAGAACCAGGTCCAGCAACAAAGAATGTAGTAACAAAATCATCAAGAGATAAAGTTAGTGACATTAAAAATCCTGAAATTATAGCAGGAGTTAACATTGGAAGTATAACTTTTTTTAATGTTTGAAATTCGTTTGCACCTAAATCGTAAGAAGCCTCAACAATAGAGTAATCAAATTCTCCTAATCTAGATAAAACAATAAACAAAACAAAAGGAATATTAAATGTTGTATGAGCTATAAAAATACTAGTAAGACCAAGTTCTAACTTAACTGTTGCAAACATAATTAAAAGAGAAACTCCTAAAATTATATCAGGAATAACTAATGGTAAAAAAGTTACAACTTTTAAATAGCTTTTATGTTTAAAATTATACCAATGTAAACCAATTGCCCCTAAAGTTCCTAATAAAGTTGATGTGATACTAGATATTATACCAATAATTAAACTATATTTAAAAGCTTTCCAAATATTATCAGAATATAAGAAAAGTTCTTCATACCATTTTAAAGAAAATCCTTGCCAAGTACTTGATCTGCCCTCATTAAAAGAGTATACAACAAGAATTACTAGAGGTAAATAAAAGAATATCATTGATAAAATAAAGAAAAATAAAGATGTTCTTCTTTTATTCATTATTAGCCTCCTGAGAATTTTTTTCTACTTTCATAAAAATTAAAAGAGCGATAGATGTAACTAAAATAAGCATAGCTGAAATAGCCGCCGCCAAAGGCCAGTTTCTAGTTACAATAAGATGTTGAGCTATAATATTTCCTAGCATAGTTGCCTTAGTTCCACCAACAAGCTTAGGAATAGCATAAGATCCCATAGAAGGAATAAATGTAAATAAAATAGCTGTAACAATACCAGATTTAATATTAGGTAAAAAAACCTTCATAAAAGCTTGACCATTAGATGCACCTAAATCTCTAGCAGCTTCAACTAGTGAAAAATCAAATTTTTCAATAATAGCATATAGAGGTAATATGGCGAATGGTAAGCTTGTATAAACTGTTATTAAAACAACAGATCCAGTATTGTAAAGAAGATTTAATGGAGTTTCAATAATACCTAACTTTATCAAAAAAGTATTTAAAAAACCATTAGAACCTAAAATAGAAATCCAAGCATATATTCTAATTAAAAAGTTTGTCCAAAAAGGAATGATAACTAAAATTAGAAGCTCTTGTTTAAATTTAGATCGAGCAATAAAGTATGCTGTTGGAATAGCTAATAAAACTGTAAAAAAAGTTACAATTGCAGAAATATATGCTGTTCTAAATAATATTTTTAGAAATACAGGCTCTAAAAAAACATTGAAGTTTTTTAGAGTAAAAATCATTTGAACTCCACCATAAGTACCTTTTGTTAAAAAGGCATAGCTTAAAACAATAAGCATAGGAATAACAAAGAAAATAGACATCCATAATGTTAGAGGGATGCTATATAAACTTCCAGAAGAAATCTTTTTCAATTATATCACCTCAACTAAGAAGCTATCATCAGCATGCCATGAAATATAGGCATCTTCATTCCAGTGTATTGTATCATTGTCGTCTTCATCAAAATAAACAGCATGCTGTTTGAAAGCTTTAAATAATATATTTTTATCACCGTTTACCCAAACAAAATATTTACTCTGGAATCCAGAATATATAAGTTCATCAACATAAACTTTTAAAGTGTTGTGCTTGTTTGAAAGTCCAGTTGGAATTTGTTTAGAAACTCTTATTTTTTCGGGTCTAATAGAAACTCTTATTTTATCCCCAACTTTAACTTTTTTATCAAGTTCAAAGGTAAGTTCACCAAGATTATGGCTCATAACTTTTCCATAAGTTTCATCAAAAATTTCAGTAACAGTTCCGTCAAAGAAATTATTTTCACCAATAAAGTCAGCTACGAATGTATCAGCAGGTGCTTCATAAACTTCGGCAGGAGTCCCAACCTGTAGAACCTCACCTTTATTCATAACAGCGATTCTATCAGAAATAGAAAGTGCTTCTTGCTGGTCATGAGTAATAAAGATAAATGTTATTCCAACTTCATCATGAATATTGTCTAATTCAATTAAAAGATTTTGTCTTAATTTCGCGTCCAATGCAGATAATGGTTCGTCAAGTAGTAAAACCCCAGGTTTATTTATAAGGGCTCTAGCGATAGAAACTCTTTGTTGTTGACCACCAGAAAGTTGATTTGGTTTTTTGTAGATATGATCTTTTAAATCAACAAGCTCAATGAATTTTTTTACTTCAGCATCAATTGTTTTTTCATCAAGTTTTTTTAATCTAAGTGGGAAAGCAACATTTTCATAAACTGTTAAATGAGGAAATAGTGCATATTTTTGAAAAATTGTATTTACATTTCTTTTATTTGGCACTAAATCAACTATATTCTCATCTCCTAGATAGATTGCACCGCTATCTGGAGCTATAAATCCTGCAATCATTCTTAACAGAGTAGTCTTACCACATCCAGATGGACCCAAAATAGAAAAAAACTCTCCATCCTTAATCTCTAAGTTAATATTTTTCAAAACATCAACTCCGTCGAAACTTTTCTTGATATCGACAATTTTAATATCTGTTTTTTTCAATTTTATCCTCCTAATATATAATAAATTTGTTCATAATAATAATATTTTACCACATTTAACAAATAAAATAAACCAGTTTATTTTATATAAAAAAAAAGAACCCTAGCAAGACTAGGATTCTAATAAGTTTTAAAAATGAGCAGGTTCTATATGACCATAATCTCCACTTCTTTTTTTATAAACAATATTCATATCATTTGATTCTGAATTAGTGAAAACATAGAAATCTTTATTTAAAGCTTCTAGTTGTAATATAGCTTCTTCAATATCCATAGGTCTAGGATTAACTGTAATACTCTCAATTTTTTTAGTAGATTCAACAGTGATAGAGTTTTCATTTGCTTCAAAAGTTATTTTTTTATCAACAATAGGACTATGAGCAACATGGTTATTATCTCTTAATTTTTCTTTATGTTTTTTTATTTGTTTTGCTAAAATATCAGTTACACGATCGATAGCATTATAAAGGTCATCATCTGTATAAACACCTTTTATAACATTACCATTTACATGAACTCTTGCATCAACTCTTTGTAGAGGACCTGACTTAGATTTTGTAGCAGATAATGTTACATTAACAGTTAAAATATTGTCAAAGAATTTTTTTAGTTTGAAAAAATTCTTTTCGCAATGAGCTTTTATGGCCTCAGTAAGGATAAAATCTCCGTTAGTATTATAGTTTATTTTCATACAAACCACCCCTTATGGATATTTAGTAACTTTCTTATTATATCTATACAGTTATTCTGTAAAAATTCCTTTTTTTAAGAATAGTTTTTTATTAGATATCTCAGCAAGCTCTTTTGAATGTGTTACTGTTATAATTGTTTGACGTTTTTCTTTATTAATTTGTTTGAAAATATTAAATATTTTTTCACTTGTTTCATTATCTAAGTTACCTGTAGGTTCATCAAGTAAAAGAATTTTAGGATTATTAATCAAAGCTCTAGCAATAGCAACTCTTTGTTTTTCTCCCCCAGAAAGCTCGGTAGGCTTATGATGTGCTCTTTCATGGACACCAACGTCTTGTAGTAATTGAAGAGCTCTTTTTTCAATTTCATTTTTTTTTGAAAAATCTTGTGTTAAAGCAGGAATCATAACATTTTCTAGAGCAGTAAACTCTGGTAAAAGATAATGGAATTGAAAAACAAATCCAATAGTTTTATTTCTAATTAAATCAATATTAGAACTATTAATTGATATTTTTTCTCCATCGATATGTATTTCCCCAGATGTAGGTGAATCCAATAGTCCAATTAAGTTTAAAAGTGTAGTTTTTCCAGAACCAGATTGACCAAGAATTGAGATGAAATCTCCTTCTTCAATTTTCAAATTTAAATTTTTAATAATCTCTAAAATTTCATTTTTAGTTGAATAATCTTTACAAATATTTTTTAGTTCAAGTATAATTTTATTAGTCATGTCTTAAAGCCTCCACAATTTTTAATTTACCAGCTCTATATGCTGGAAATATACTAGATAAAAAGATTAAAACAGCATTAGCTCCAATAATAGTTGACAATTCTTTTAACGATAGCTCTATTGGAACTTTAGTTAAATAATATATAGTAGATATTCCAGGAAGAGAATAAGTTTTAATGTACCAAAGTAAAGATAGTGAAACTAAAACTCCTAAGATAATTCCAACAAAGCCAAGAATAATACCTTGAATTAAAAATATTTTTATAACAGAATTATGAGATATTCCCATTGACCTCATAATTCCAATATATCTTATTTTTTCTCTAACCATAGTATTTAGAATAACCCAAACAACAAATCCAGCTATAATGACAATCAAAGAAAATCCAATAATCATAACAGTTTTTTCTAGAGTAAGGGCTTTTAAAAGATTTTGATTTAAACTACCCCACGTTCTATTATAAAGCCCAGTTTCAGAATAAATTTTATTTGAAACTTTTTCAGCATCATAAGGATTCTTTAAAACCAAATCAACAGAGCTAACAGTATTATCTCTCTCACTTATGTATTGAGCAGTTTTAAGAGGTAAAAGAACCATTGAAAGGTCATAATCATAATAACCACTTTGGAAAGTAGCCATAATTTCTAATTGAAGTTCTTTATTATTAGCTGAAATAATTGTAATAGAATCACCAATATTAGCAGCTAATCTACTTAAAAGTTCTTCACCAATAAGAACTCCTTTCATATTGTTTAAATTAATTTCTCCTCTTTTAATTTTAGAATTTAAATTTAAAGCGGGGATAGCTGAGGTTAAATCAAGACCATCTAATTTTACTCCAGATATATATGTACCTAAAATACCATTATATTTAATAATACCTTGAGTAGAAACTTTTGGAATAACCCCTTTAACTTCAGGATAATCTTTAAAGATATTTTCAAGATTTTCAAATTCAGAGATATTTTCATTTCCGATTACTGTAACGTGACTAGATAAAGATAAAATACTCTCAATCATATTTTTATTTAATCCATTGGATATTCCAATAGAAACAGTTAAAACAATAATTCCAATAGCAATTCCAACAATTCCAATAAAACTTTGTTTTTTATGCTCAAAAATATGTTTTTTAGCTATAAAAAATTCAAATAACATTAAATCACCCCGTGTTTAGTCTATGAAAAGAGATTTAATAAGAATCTCTTTTAATTCATTTGTTGTAATATCTATATTTAAATATGTTTTTAATCGTAGTAATTTTTTTTCATCTAAATATTTTTCATCAATAATATTATCAAAGTCTAAGACATTAATTTCTTCTGGTGAAAGTTTATTAATAGTTTTTAAGAATAAGTCGCCGTAGTTTTTAAACTTTTGATTACCTATTCCTCTAACTTTTAGCATTTCCCATCTGTTTTTAGGTTTTGTTTCTGCTAACTCTATAAGAGTTAAATCAGAAAAGATTATATATGGAGGAACACCCTCTTTTTGAGCAATCTCTTTTCTCAAGTTGTTTAATGTTTCAAATAAAGGATCTTCAAAATAATCAAATGTAATTGACTCGTTATTTTTTCTAAAAACTGCTTTTAAATTTTTTAATACTTCAAAAGCTTTTGAAGAGAGTTTTAAGGTAGGAAAACTACCAGCACTTTGCTCTAAATAACTTTCAGATATAAGGTAGTAAATAAATTCTTCTAATTCAACTCTTTCATAAGATGACATAATCCCAAAAGTAGAAAGTTTAAAATATTCTTTTCTCTCAATTTTACTATCAATTTTTCCCATCAAGATATTTGTTAGAGTTGATATTCCAACACTCTCTTTAGTTCGACCAATACATGAAAAAACCTTTTGAGCATCAAGAGTAAAAGATTTTATATCTTTAAAATTTTTACAATTTCCACAGTTTCCACAATAGTTTTTGATTCTTTTATCTCCAAAATATTTTAAGATATATTCTCGATAACATCCTTCTAAAGAAGCATATTCTGTCATTTGAGAAAGTTTCTTCTTTTTTGTAGTTTTTAAATGAGGAGCAGTTTTTTCATTTTGTTCTATTAAAAAATCTTGAGTTAAAACATCTTCTTCAAAAAATAATAAAATAGCTTCTGAAGCTGCACCATCTCTACCAGCTCTACCAGCTTCTTGATAATAGCTTTCTAAATCTTTTGGAATATTTCTATGGATAACATATCTAACATTAGACTTATCAATTCCCATACCAAAAGCATTTGTTGCAATCATGATTTTTATATCATCATTTAAAAATTTATCTTGAAAGTCAGAACGTTCTCGTTCATCTAATCCAGCATGATATTTACCAACATTAGCTTTTTTCAAGAGAAGATAACTATATAAATTATCAACTTCTTTTCGAGTAGATGCATAAATTATTCCAGATTTTTTGGAATTTCGTTTTATATATTCTGATATAAAAGCTTCGGGAATAATGTTTTTTTCAACTTTAAAAGTTATATTTTCTCGGTCGAATCCATCAACATAAATTTTAGGTTTATGTAAATTTAATTTTTGAATTATATCTTCTCTGACTTTACTTGTAGCAGTGGCGGTAAGTGCCAATATTTGAGGTCTTTGTTTTATTTTGCTTAAAAACTTTGGAATATCTAAATAACTTTTTCTAAAATCATGTCCCCACTGAGAAATACAATGAGCTTCATCTATAGCAAGAATAGATAAAGGAATATCTTTCATAAAATTGATAAAGTTTTCATTATTTAATCTTTCAGGAGCAATATAAAGAAGTTTTATACTTTTATTTCTAATTCCAGAAATTAAATTTATATATTCATCTTTGCTTAATGTAGAGTTTAAAACCCCTGCATTAACACCCACATATTTTAAAGAATCAACTTGATCTTTCATAAGAGAAATAAGTGGTGATATAACAATGGTTAAATTAGGATTTAAAAGAGCTGGAATTTGATAGCAAATAGATTTTCCACCACCAGTAGGTAAAACTCCTAAAGTATCATTTTTAGAAAGGGCATAATCAATAATAACTTCTTGTCCTTTTCTAAAATTATCATATCCATAAATTTTTTTTAAGATTTCTTTCGATTTTGTTTTCATAATATCCTTTCTATACTAAAAACTGAACTTATTATAAAGTTTATCATATTAAAGATATTTTTTATATAAATAATATTCATTTTTATTGAAAATCATAGTAGAATATAGATAAATATAAAAAATGGAGGAAAATATGATTATCGTAAAGTATGAAGATTTATTAAAGGAAAAAAATTACACTTTAATAGATGTAAGAACTCCAAAAGAGTTTGAAGAAGAGGGAATTCCAGGAGCTATAAATATTCCACTTTTATTAGATGATGAAAGAATAGATGTAGGAACAGCATACAAGCAGGTTTCTCCTGAAAAAGCGAAAGAATTAGGAATTGAAGCAATATCTAAAAGATTACCTGATATTTTTAGAGAAGTTCAAAAACGTGCTAAAGGAAGAATTGTTTTTTATTGTGCAAGAGGTGGAATGAGAAGTGGTTCAATGTCAGCTCTTTTCGCAGCATTGGGATATACAACTTGGAAATTAGATGGAGGATATAGAGCTTATAGACAGTATATATTACAAGAGACACATACTTATAATAAAGGAATAAAGTATTTTATATTACATGGAAAAACAGGAATAGGTAAAACAAAAATATTGAATGCTTTAGAGAGAAAAGGATATTCAGTTTTAGATTTAGAAAAAATGGCAGACCATAAAGGTTCTTTCTTTGGTGGCGTTTGTGAATCTAGAGAGCAAAGCCAAAAAAGATTTGATTCGTTATTATTTGATTTTTTATATAAAAAGAAACCTGATTATGTAATTGCTGAAAGTGAAAGCAAAAGAATAGGAAATATATATGTTAATGAAGATGTTTTTAAATCTTTAGGAGAGGGAACTCATATTTCTTTAGAAACAACAACAAAACATAGAGTAAGTATAATTAATGAGGATTATGCAGGAGCGACAGTAGAAGAGCTTCAGCAATGTTTAGATAGAGTTAAAAGATATGTTTCAAAAGAAACTTATGAAGAATATTCACAGCTTTTAAAAGAAAATAAAATAGATGAGTTATCAGAAGTGTTAATGCTGAACTATTATGACCCGCTTTATCAAAAAAGTATTGATAAATACACTTTTGACGCAGAGATTAATTATGAAAATTTAGAAGAAGGTATAGAGAAAGTGGTGGGATATCTAAATGAAAAAGGTATTTTTGGAGAAGAGCTTACTATATAAAATTTTATTAGTGTTGTCATCATTAGGACTAGGAGTTCTAATATATCTATTATTCAGAAGTAGAAAATTATTTTATTATCAATTTATAGAGATATTAAATTTAGATTCATACATTATAGAAGTTAGAAAAGTAGTTTGGGTATACAGAAAATATATTCCTAATTGGGTAATTTATTCATTGCCAGATGGGTTATGGATATTTTCAATGGGGATATCTATTTTACATAATAGATATTACTATAAAAAAGCTCAAAATATATTTACAATAGTTCTTTTTTGTATAGTAGGAGTAGAGATTATTCAAGGTATATATGGAGGACATGGTACTTTAATAGGAACATTTGATTTAGCAGATGTTATTTGTTATATAGTAGGATATATACTATGCTCTTTATTATGTTATTTTAATTGGAAAAAGAATTATAAAAATAAAGAAATTATAAAAAAAGAAGAAGTTTTAAAAAGAGAACAAAAAAAAATCCTAATAATTGTAATAGTTTTTACAATATTAGGACTTTTACCAGCTCTTTTTAGCTAATTATCTTAGTGTGATAATATTATTCTCTAAAGATTCAATTATAGCAAGGGATTCTAAATGGATTCCTTGCTCTTTTAATACACTACTACCTGGTTGGAATCCTTTTTCAATAACAATTCCAACACCAATAACACTAGCACCAGCTTGTTCAACAATACTTTTTAAACCGATTATAGCATTTCCCATAGCCAAGAAATCATCTACAATAAGAACGTTATCTTCAGGAGATAAAAACTCTTTAGAAACTGTAATGTTATAATCTGTTTTTTTAGTGAAAGAATGAACATTAGCATTATAGGCATCACCCATAGTAGATGGTTTTTTCTTTTTGGCAAAAACCATAGGAACTTTAAAAGCATACGCTGCAGCAATAGCAATAGCAATTCCAGAAGCTTCAATAGTAAGAATTTTGTTTATATTTTTACCTTCAAAACGCTTTTTGAACTCTTCTCCAATTTCTATCATTAAGATAGGGTCAATTTGATGGTTGATAAAGCTATCCACTTTAAGGATAGAACTATCAGTTACAGACCCGTATTTTTCAATGTATTCTTCTAATAATTTCATATTTGTTCCTCCGATATTTCTAATTTCTTTAAATCTTCTCTTGTATCTATATCAAAAAACTCAATTGAGTTTTTAAAATGACATTTTATATAACTATTTTTTTTAAGAATTTCTTTTCCTCCGCTGTCTCCTTTTAACAATATTAAATCATGAGAGTAAGAACTTGGGAATAATACAGGTGCTCTATTTTCACCATTAACAAAAGGAACTATAATTTTTTTGTTAGTTTGAAATTTATATATGATTTTTAAAACTGTATTTTCTTTTAAAAAAGGCATATCTCCAGGAATAAATAGATAACCATCATATGAAGAGTTTAAAGTCCCTAAAACAACAGAATGACTTTGTCCAAGTTCTGGTTTGTCATTAAAAATAAATTTAAAATTATAAAACTGACTTAAATTTTTATGAAAAACATTTTTTCCAACTAGTATTTTTTCTTTAAAATTCATACTTGATATATTTTCAAGTGTTGTTTCAAGTATACTTTTGTCTTTAGTTACTTTAAATTCTAATTTATCTCCTAGAAATCTTTTTGAAAAACCTGCAGCTAAAATAATTGGAGTTACATATTTAAATTTAATAAAATCACTCTTAAAAACCGAGCCAAAATAAATATTTCTAGTACCTTCTATTTTATTTACGATATTAAAAAAATCTATGAATGTTTCAAAAGATTCAATTTTATTAAAAAACAATATTTTTTCACTATGCTCGTCTTTAAAAAATCTATTGCAATTAATATAACCTATATAGTCATTTTTTTCAATATTTTTATTAATGTTGAAATACTGTTTTTGAAAAAGATTAAAACGATGTATAGTGCTTTCGTTTTTTTCTTTATTTAAAGCTGTGATATCAATTATAGCGATAGTTTTAGTTGTAATTGGTGAAATAACAGGTTCGTTATCATTCCAACCCTTTAAAGGCTTATTAGAACTACCATCAGCTTCAATTAAAATATAATCAAAATGAGATTTTAATAAATTTAATTCTTCAAAACTAGCACTAAGAATCTTATCATCTTGAATTTTTGGACAAAATATATGTATAAAATTATCCTGAGGAGATATATTTGAGATCTCCTCAGGATATATGAAAATAAAATGACTATTCTCTTTAATGTTAGGTTTAAAAATTTTAGTAGTTGTAGCTATTAAGACAGTACCTTTTTTCATTAAGTGATTTGCTAAGAAAAACATTAATGAAGTTTTTCCACCAGATCCAGTAATAGAGATTATATCACCTTTTTTTATATTAAAAAAATCTGCCATAAAATCCTCCAATAAAACTTAGATATTGAAAATTCCAGTAAGAATTTTTTCAGAGGTAGCAGGAAGAGAACGAACTCTAACTTTAGTAGCATTGTAAATAGCATCAATAATAGCTGGAGCTGGAGTGTTAACAACAACTTCCCCTACTGATTTTGCACCAAAAGGACCAGTTTTTTCATAAGAGTGAGAGAATTCAACTCTAATGTTTTTACAATCAAGTCTTGAAGGTATTTTATATTGCATTAAAGAATCGGTCATAACTTTTCCTTTTCTATCATATTTAATATCCTCAAAAAGAGCAAGTCCGATACCTTGCGAAGTTCCACCTTCGACTTGAACTTTAGCTAAATTAGGATTTATTGTAGTTCCGCAATCAACAACTGATAAGAAATCAAGAACTTCAACTTCACCAGTAAGAGTATCAACTTCAACTTCAGCAAATCCAGCTATAAATGGTGGTGGAGATTTTGCTCCTCCCCAAGTACCAGTTGTTGTAATCTGATTCATACCTTCAAAAGATATAGAACGTTGAGCAAACTCTTCTAAAGAGATTATTTTATCACCAATTTTCAAAGTATCTCCCAAATATTCAATCTCTTCAACAGAAATATTGAAAAGAGTTGAAGCACCTTTTATAATCTCTTCTCTCATTTTATTCGCAGCTATAATAACAGCATTTCCACTTACATATGTTCCACTTGATGCATAAGCTCCAGGATCATAAGGTGATAAATCAGTATCAGCAGAATGAACACAAATTCTATCCATAGGAATCTCTAAAACCTCAGCAGCCATTTGAGTAAGAACAGTATCGCAGCCTTGCCCCATATCAGTAACTCCAATCATTAGAGTAAAATCACCTCTGTCACCAAGCTTTATCGTTGCAGCAGCAGTATCAATACCTCCAATACCCGAACCTTGCATTGTAACAGCCATTCCAGCAGCTCTAACCTTATTAGGAGAAGTTTGTCTAGGGATAATTCTTTCATTCCATTTAAATTTTTCTTTTCCAATTTCGATACATTTTTTAATATCTCCACTAGTGATATAATTATCATCAGAAGGCTGAACAAGATTTTTTAATCTAACTTCTGTAGGGTCCATCTCAAGCTCATGAGCTAATTCATTAATAATAGATTCAACAGCAAAAGTTCCTTGTGTTGCACCATAACCTCTGAAAGCACCAGCATTCATTGTGTTAGAATAAACTATATTAGCATTAAATCTCATTGGAACACTATCATAAAGAGGAAAAGTCTTATATGAAACTAGTGATGTAACTGTTGGAGCATGTTCTCCATAGGCACCAGCATTTGAAAGTGCCTTTATATCAATAGCCTTTATATTTCCTTCTAAATCCGCACCAATTTTAACATCTAATCTCATAGCATGTCTTGTAGTTGTGCAAGTATGAGTTTCTTTTCTGTTATATATAATTTTAGAGGGTTTACCAGTTTTTAATGTAACAAAAGCTGAATAGATTTCAGTAACAGCTGTTTGTTTACCACCAAATCCACCACCAATTCTAGGTTTTATAACTCTAATTTTATTGCTAGGTATTTCTAAAGCTCTAGCAAGATGTCTTCTTACATGAAATGGTATTTGAGTAGAAGAAACAGTAGTAAGTCTTCCATTTACATCAAAATAACTATAAGACCTGTAAGTTTCCATCATTGCATGCATTTGAGGCTGAGTATAATAAGTTCTTTCTAGTATAATTTTACTATTAGAAAAACCTTCATCAACTCCTGGTTTTTCTGCATAAGCTTTTGAAGCTATATTTCTTTCTCTTTCATAACCAATTTCAAAATTAGTATGAACTTCTTCAGGATGAACTATTATATGTGAATCAATAGCCTTTTCAAAATCTAAAATAGGTTCTAATATTTCATATTGAACTTTAATTAGCTTTATTGCTTTTTGAGCAGCTTTTTCGTCTTCAGCAGCAATAATTGCAACAGGATCACCAACATATCTAACATATTCATCTAGAATTCTTCTATCGTATGGAGATGGCTCAGGAAAACTTTGTCCAGCTAATGTAAATCTAGTTTTAGGAGTATCTTCATGAGTAAAAATAGCTTCTACACCAGGAACTTTTAAAGCTATCGAAGTATCAATTGATTTAATTTTTGCAAAAGGATGTGGAGATCTTAAAAGTTTAATATTTAAAACATTATTATTTAAAATAAGATCTTCTGTATAAGCAGCATTTCCAGTTACAACTCCAATACCATCAACTTTTCTAACAGAGGTATTAACAATTTTCATTTTTCATCTCCTCCATGAAGTTTTTAATAGCTCTAAGTTGAGATACATATCCACTACATCTACAAAGATTTCCATTTAAGTAGTGGATTATTTCATCATCAGTTGGATTGTCGAGTTCTTTAATCATAGCTATTACAGTTAAGGTAAATCCAGGAGAACAAAAACCACATTGTTCAGCACCTTCACTAGTCATAAACGTAGCAAACTTTTTAGCTTCTACAGAAAAAGCTTCTATAGTAGAAATTTGCTTTCCTTCAGCTCTAGCTGCAAGAGTACTACAAGAAAGGATAGGAGAATTATTTAAAAGAACAGTACAAAGACCACAAGCTCCAGTATCACAACCTCTTTTAACACTTAAATATCCTTCTTTTCTTAAAACATCTAGTAGATAGTCATCATCTTTAATTAGAATCTGTTTTTTTCTACCATTTATAGTAGTAGTTAGTAGCATTAATTTGTAACCTCCTGAATTCCTTTTTTAAGTAAAGCTTTTAAAAGAAGTTCTCTATAAGATTTTGAGCCTCTCATATTTGTATCTAAAGGAATCTCTTCAACAATATATTTAATAGATTCAACAAGTTTATTTTCGAAATTACCATCCTCATTTAAAATGATTGCAGTTTTTTTTGCAAGCATAGCTTTTCCAGGTCTAGAACCAACAGCGATAGTAAATTTATTATCAATATTAGAAATTACTAAATTTATAATAGAATAATCAGATTTACTTTTTCTAACAGTTTGGAACGATGTTTTAGATAATTTTTTAGGGATTAAAATTTCAATTAAAATATCTTTTCTAAAGGTATTTTCTTTTAAAAAATCTTCTAAAGATAAAATTCCACCATTGAAAAGTCTTACTTTACTTTCTAAAGCTAGTAAAACTGGAATTAAATCAGAAAACCCATATTTACTAAAAACTGTTGCTCCAACAGTTACATTACTTCTAAATTGAACTCCAATAATATCTTTTAAAGCAGTGTTGAAAACTTCTCCAAAATAATTTTTTAAAAGTAAATTTGTTTCTAAAGCTCTAAATGTAGTCATAGCTCCAATTGAAATAAATTCATCATCTTCTAAAATATAGTTTAAATTTAAGTTTGATAAATCAATAGCAGTATTCCAAGATGTATTTCCCATTCTTAAATAAGAAGTACCACCTAAAACAATATTTTTTTTGTTTTTTAAAAGTTCTGAATATGCTTCTTCAACAGAAGATGCTAGAAAAAATTTCGAAAAAGAAAACAAGTTAAAACCTCCAATTTAATCTAATTTTTATATAACTTTTTTAGCAACAGAAATATCTTCAGTTACGTTATTTTTAACTTCTTCATCTAAAGGTAAAATAAGATTTAATAAAACAGCAATTGTACCTGAAACCACAATTCCAGATCCACCAAATATAAGCTTTACACTTTCTGGGAAGATAGCAAGAGCTTCTGGAACATTACCTAGTCCATAACCAAGTCCTAAAGATACTGCTAAAATAACAGAGTTTCTACCTTTTAAAGGATCTTTTGTAATAAGATTAATTCCACTGATAGATATCATAGCAAATACCATAACTAAACTACCTCCAATTACACTTGCAGGTATAATTGTGAAAAGAGCACCTATTTTAGGAATAAAAGCTCCAACAACCAAGAACATTGCACCAGTAGCAACTACAAATCTACTCATAATACCAGTCATAGCAATAATACCAGTGTTTTGACTGAAAGAAGTTGTAGGTAAAACAGAGAACATTGCAGCTAAAGCACTTCCAAGTCCATCGGCAAGAATTCCACCAGATAGTTCTCTATCAGTAGTTTCTCTTCCTGCTCCTCCCATAGTAACTCCAGACATATCTCCAACTGTTTCAACTGCTGAAACAATAAACATTAAGATCATAGCTAAGATAGCATCAAGATGGAAAGCAAAACCAAACATAAACGGCTTTGGAATTGTTAGGTAATTAGCATTAACAAGTGGTTGTAAATTAACTTTACCAAGAATTAAAGCTACAATAAATCCAACAATAGTTCCAATAAATATTGATCCAGTACTTAAAATTCCTTTTGTAAATTGTTTGAAGAAAACTACAGTTATAAGAACAATACTTCCGATTGCTAAGTTCTCAAGTGAACCAAAATCAGCAGCACCAACTCCACCTGCAAAACTTTTAACTCCAACTGGTAAAAGAGAAAGTCCAATAGAAAGAACAACAACTCCTGTTACAATAGGTGGGAAGAATTTTCTAACTCTTTTAATAACTAGTCCTAAAAGCCCTTCAAATAATCCACCGATTAAAGCAGCACCTAAAACACCTTCAAATCCATATCTTGTTCCGATTGAAATTGCAACAGGAACAAATGCAAAGCTTGTACCTACAACGATTGGTAATCTTGCTCCAATTGGTCCAAGAGTATAAGCTTGAATTAAAGTATTTAGTCCAGCAACAAACATAGAAGCTTGAATAAGCAATGTTTTTTGTTCTGTTGAAATACCTAAAACCCCTGCAACAATAATTATTGGTGTAATATTACTAACAAACATTGCCAAAATATGTTGTAATCCTAAAGGTAAAGCTGTTTTTAAATCAGGAACTCCGTCTAAATGGTAAGGTGATTTGTTTTTGTTCATTTGTAATCCTCCTAAAATTCTTTTTTTGAATTTTACTCAATATATAGTTGGATTAAACTATATTAATATTAGAAAATAAAAAAAGATTATCTTTTTTCATCTTCTACAAGTGAAAAATAGATAATCTAAAATAGATAGACTAAGATTCTATTTAATTCACTCATAGTGGTTAATTTAAGGTTAACCGTAGAAACTTCCGACCGTATTACGGATATATATGAGTAATTCTTCTATTTGCTCTTAAAATGTACTAAAAAACTATTTTTCAAATTATTCTAGTGAAATTAAGAACGTTTATTTAGAAAGATAATATCACAATCCGAGTAATATTTCAACGTTTTTTTTAATTGATTAAAAAAAATGGTAAAAAAAAAGCCTTGCAAATTTGCAAGGCTAAAAATTCAAATTGGCGGAAGCGTATAGGAATCGAACCTATCAACGATTTAACTCGCCAAGACAGTTTTGAAGACTGCTGAGAACACCAGTAACTCAACCGCTTCCAATTGATATTTTATTATATCATAAAATTTTAAAAAATGAAAGCAGAAAAATTCTTTTTAAAGCCTATTTTTTCACAATTATAGATATTATAGATATTTTTTTCTATATTATTACTTTCTAAAAGTTTAATAATTTTTTCAATATCGTCAGTAGTAGTTTTGATAGCAAATCCACAACTCGATTTTAATTCACTTGGTAGGGGTATTATTTGAACCAGAATTCCGTTTTGAAGTAAGAATTTTTCGATTTTCATCACTAAATGTGTTGAATCAATTGTTATAAGTAAAAATTTTTCGATTTTCATTATGGTTTAATCACCTTTGAAGCTTTCATTTGCTTTTCAATGATAGTATACATATTAGTTATTGAACCAACACCTAAGGTTGCTTCTAAATTATAAAAATTAATACAAGCTCCACAAGATAAGATTTCTACTCCTCTATCTTCAAGTGATTTTAAATCATTTATAGTACTTTGATTTTTAGCAGTCAAAAAGACACCTTTATTATAAAAAATTATAGTTTTAGGAATATTCTCCATTTCAGTAAGAGTATATATAAATCCTTTCATTAGAGTTTCACCTAAAGCAGAATCTCCTTCTCCCATTTTATCAGAATGAATAACAATAACAATATTTTCATTTGATTCTAAAATATTTTCAGTTTTTTCTTTATATAAATTTTCTTTTGTTATTTTAATAACAAAGATATCCCCTTCAGATTTTGTATAAAAAGAATAACCCATTTCTTTGGAAAATTTTTCTATATTTTCTTTAGAAATTTTATTGTCAACACTAACTTCAACAGAACCTTCAGTTAAATTTTTCAAAGCATTTTTAGTTAGAATAACGGGCATAGGACAAGTTAGTCCAAGAGCATTAACTTTAATCATCTATTTTTCTCCTTTACTTTTTTTAGTTATACATAATTATACAATACTTATTATAGAAATAATACTCTTATATTTAGGACTTTATGAAACAAAATAATTGATTTTTGTTAATAAAGGTGTTATCATAAAATCTGTTTTTAAATATATTATGAAATGAGGAATTAGAATGAATAAGAAATATCTATCTGTATCATCTTTAGTAATGATGATATTTTTAGGAGTATTTGGATTTGGTAATATTGCCAATAATTTTAAAGAAGTAGGAATGTCTTCAGCTACAATGTTAGTGATAGGAATCGTATTTTACTTTTTACCATTATGTTTAATTATGGCAGAATTTGGAGCTTATGCAAAAGATAGAACTAGTGGGATATACTCGTGGATAGAGATTGGTTTAGGAAAGAAAATGGCTTATTTTGCAATTTGGTCATACTTTATAGCAAATATATTTTATCTACCTACATTGGCAACAAGAGTACCAACATATTTAAGTTTTGGAATATTCGGTGATGCTAATATGTCTAATCTTGAGACAGCATTTTTATCATTAGTAGCTTTAGTTATATCTTTGGTTATAGGAGTTAAATATCAGAAAGCTATTGGAGCACTGTCAAAACCTGTTGGATATATTTCTTTACTTACAGTTTTAATATTTTTAGTAACAGGGATATATTTACAT
>JBOFUO010000053.1:0-6566 GCA_051652625.1 Cetobacterium sp. | reverse complement strand
TATGAATTTAACTTCTCACATATTTCCTCAGCAGTTTTTTTGTTGTAATAGCAATATCCAAAAACACCAAATTCATCATCATAAACGTAACTGTAATTTTTCCCGTTAAACCAAATTCTGTATTTAAAAACATCTTTTTCAAATTTATTTGGTTCATATTTATCTAGTATCTCATCTTCTACAAACTTAGGTTTCCACTCAAACTCAAATCCCATAGCCTTAATCAACGATATTATCTCGTCATCAACTTCAGACAATTTTATTCTATTAATTAAATTCATCTTCCACGGAACTCCTACAGATAAAGTTTTATCGTTTTTATCTACAAACACCTTAAGCCCCATTCCGTTCTCAAACCCGTCTAAATCTTCAATTTTTCTTATAATTTTGTTGCTGAACATACTAACCGCTTGTTCTGTCGTCATGATTCCTCCTTACCCCTCACTTATCTTGAAATTATTATTTAGAGTAAATTCTATCTCTTCGATTTCAGCTTCTCCAAATAGCCCACATAACTTCTCATGATGTGCTAATGCTTCATGCCTTCTCCAGAACTCCATAAACTCTCTTTTCAATGTCCACTCTTCCCCATTTTTGATAACTTTCTCTTCTGCTTTTGAATAAACTACCCACTTTTTCATTGTCCTCATAAGCTTTTCTCCCTGAATATTTTATATTAAAATAAATTAAGAACTTAATAGAGCTTGTTTCTTAAACTCTGTTTTCGCTTAATGTAGATCTCAGGCTGTTCCAATACATCACAATATTTTTTTTCTTCATCTCTCTAAAAAAATTTCTTTCTCCTGCTTCTTTCATTTGTAAAGCTCTCTCTTCTTCTTCAGGAGATAACTCTTTTTTTTCAACTTCACAGTTAGCAACTACACTTCCTGTATTTAAACCCTCAGATTCTTCTCTAGTATCAAATTTAGGATTCATCTTTGGTTCTTCTTTCTCTTCCACCTTAGGTTTTACTTCAACCTTTTCTTTGCTTCTTAGTGCATTTCCTCTCTCTATGATAGTTGCTATCTCTCCTAGAGTTCTTCCAGTTGCTTTCCCATTCTCATATGTGAAAGAGAGAGATTCTTTTATCTGCTTCTCACTCATATTCACTTCTAGCTTTTTAATAGCTGTTTCTATTCCTGGGGTATAATCTATTCCTACCAAGTTCTCATTTAAGAAATTTTCCCATTTATCTTTTTGAGGATAACCTTTAGGATTTAGAGTTACCTCTTTTTTAGGATCTTCTATTTTTTGCTTTTCAGATTCTCCATTACATGTTACATGTTTCTTACTAAAGTTATTCTTACTAAAGTTATTCTTATTAGTCTCCACAAATTGTGTTAAACTGTTAGACACATTTTGTGTTAAACTGTTAGACACATTTTGTGTTAAACTGTAGATGTTAAGATAATAAGTGTTGCTGTTGTTGAAATTTCTTTTAGAATCTATCAAATTTAATTCTTTCAATTTTTTCAGATTCCTTTGAACTTGAGTATTACTTTTTACTTTTAAGTCTTTAGCCATTTCTTCATAGGAATACTTTATATAAACTTCTCCATTATCATCTATCCAGTTATTTTTAGATGATAATCTAGTTCTATCATACATAAGAATATAAGTTGAAAATGCTCCAGCCGTTATCTTACCTTCAAGTAATAAATCAAATAACCACTTTGGAGTTTGATAATATATTATATTTTCTAAATCTTCTCTTCTTATTGCTCTCATTACTTATCACCTATTCTTTTCAGTTTGAATAGAATCAAATTTTCATGTTTTATTCTAACTAATAGATTTTTTTCTACTAATTTTTCCATAGCAAAATTAATATGTTCCTCTGTGCAATAACAACTTTCAGACAATTCTCCGAAACTTGGAAGAATGTAATTTCCTGCATTCCAATGTCTCGTCAACACTATATAAAGCATTGATTCGTAAACATTATCAAAAACATCCTCGCTATCTATTACCGCATTCTCAACCTTGAAATAAAAATCTTTCCTCTCATCCAATAATCCTAGTGCTTCTCTTTGTTCATCTGTTATCAATACTTCCCTCCCCTGGAATCTACCTGCCAGAGTAAATTCCAATTATTTTCTTATTTTTAATACTAATTAGTGCCTATAAAATAAGTGTCCAAGAAACCCCTTTCCCAGACACCCCTCTGGCAGGATTTTCTTTATAGGCACAAACTAATATTAAAATAAGGGGTCTGGAAGAGAAAGTGGGGAACTAACTCCTCCAGAGTTTTGAATAATATAGCGGGGGCTATATCGTGATATAAGAACAATTAAGGAGTTGAACCTTACCCTTTGACACGAACCTTATTTTATCTGGGGCACCTCTGCATTGTTCAGATCTCCCTCGTGTGAGGGCACGTAAAATTCTGATTATAATTTTTTATAATCTCTATGTTGTTATTGTCGTCATAGGCAACTTGACTCACTGTACTTTTTGTACAATTAAATTCCAAAAAAATATGTTGATTTCTCACCTATAAAGTCAGCCATTTTTTTAAGTTCTTCATGTGTGAACCCTTTTCCGTTATTTTTATCAAATGTATAACATCTACTTTTAAATGATTGTTTACTTATTCCTAACATTTTAGCCACTTCAACTTGTGAAATTTTTTTGTTTTTTAAAATAGTTTCAATCTTTTTTTTCATTCTTAATCACCTATCGAATTATATTATACTTTTTGTACAAAGTAAAGTTTTTTGTTGACTTTATATTTTTTTTAGGGAAAAATTAAAATAAAGGAGTTTTAAATGCCATTAATATTTATTGTTCTTTCTACATTTCTATTTAAACTTAATATTAATTTTTATATTTTACTCATAACTTTTTTTGAATATTTCTACGGGAAAATAGCTACAGAACGGATTATAGAGATAGTGGATAGGGATTTTTTTTTAAAATATACTGATAATGGCTTCATCCGTTACCCAACAGAAGAAGAGATATATATAGGATTAAAAAAATATTTTTGGCATAGATTTCGTAGAAGATTTATTGCTCCTTATAATTTGCTGACAACACTTTTAACTTATAATCTATCAATTGATAAAACTATGAATTTGGATTTAATTTTACTACTCATCATAGGAACCTTACTTTTCAGTGTTTTTATTTCTTTAGGAGATGCCATAGGATCTTGGGTGAAAATTGGTAATTTTGAATTCAGAAGATATGATTTAGAAAATTTGAAAAAAAGTTTAGAGGATATTGAGGAAGCAATAAATGATGGGAAGTGAGTGAAATGTTAGAAGCGATTTATCTCAATATAGTTGAAAATATAGATGAAATAATAATATGTGCACCTACTTTTTTATTTTTCTTTTTTTACTATGCTAAAAAAACAGATGAAAAAGGGGAATTTTATTATAGTTTTATGCTTAGTATATTGTCTTTGACTTGTATGATGGTCTTTTTTCAAGTTCCTATTTTTATTATTTTTTTAATTTTAGGTGAGTTAAATCCACTTATCATAAGTTTTATTTTTTTAATTTTTTCTCTTTGGTTTTCAAGAGTTATAAAAAGGTTATCCAATAAAAAAAGCCACCCTTTCAGATGACTTGAGTTGAATGAGCTCTTCGACCTAATATCAATATATATCATTTAGGCAAAGAAATCAATTAAATATTTAGGGAGTCTGCTTTTTTTTATATATAAATATTTTTCCTATGACCAATCTCCACTACAACTATAGTTACTACCTCATCCTTAATCTCACAAAGAATTCTATAATCGCCTACTCTATATCTCCATTTACCTTGATGATTGCCAACAAGCGACTTCCCTAAGTTTCTTGGATTAGGATTGTTATTGATATTTTTTTCAATATAACCAAATATCAGAGAAGCTACCTGTCTATCCATCTTTTTTAACTGCTTGAGTGCTATATCTGAGAATTCTACTTTATACTTATTATCCTCCATTATAGCCCCAATTCTTTTCTGACATCATCCATAGAATGAGTTGACTTCATGTTCTTAAGAGCATTGTCAAAGGCCCTAATATCAATTTCATCTTCTATTTTTTCAATAATAACCTTTCTAATAAATTCAGATATAGAAACATTATTTAATTTTGCATACTCTCTAACAAGTCTATCATCACGATCATCCAATCTTAAAGAAATCACCGACATAAGAAAACCTCCTAACTTTTGTAATACATTGTAATACTTGAATTTTACATTATAATTATAAAAATGTCAATAGATTTTGACACTCTACACGACTGAAATCGTGGGATTCTTAAATGATTAAAGGACAGTTCATTGAAAAAGGGATATTTCTATCCCTGTTATCCCTATTATAATTATTAATACTCTCTATAAATAGCCATAACTTTTCCAACTATATGAAGTTTGCTTTTATCAGTAACTATTATTGGTTTGTAGCTTCCATTCTTACTATGAAGGACAACAGCATCTCCCTCTATATAGATCTCCTTCAGGTACACCTCACCATTATAATTAACCACAAATATTTTCCCGTTCACATTTGAAGGTTCTTTTGTATCCAGAATAAGGATATCTCCCTCTACAATATCCGGAACCATAGAATCTCCCTCTACCGTACAAGCTACATATCCAGCCTTAGAAAACTTTTCACCTATCTTAAATTTAGTTGTTGAATAATCCCAGTTTAATTTACCTCTTCCAGCTGCCACTTTTATGTTTGAGAAAAAAGGAATATAGTATTCTTCATGATTTTCTTTTTTGGAATTAAAATCTTTTTTATTTATATCTCTCATATCTGGTGGCATTTTGTCCAGCTCTACCATCCTCGTTATTCTTTCTCTTTCTTCTCCACAGATATTAAAAGCTTTAAAAAATTTGTTTAAAAATTTGTATGACGGAGATCTTATTCCTTTTCTATAATGTCCTATCAAAGAAAAAGAAACTTCTGTTAATTCTGCTATATATTCAAGTTTTAATTCTCTTTCTCTCATAAAATTTTCTAAATATTTTGAAAAATTATTCATGGTTCTCCTCGTGATAAAAATATTCTTTCTATACTAAAGATTATAAAATATTTTATACAAAAAGTAAAAAAAACTCTTTACTTTTATTTGTACTTAATGTACAATGTGTTAGGATGCAACTGAGCTACAGAAGGGATTAAAAAAATTTCTATTCTTTTTGTACAAAATGTATAACAATATTATCATTTCACTTATAACTTTATTAATAATAAGGAGGAATAAATGAATTTACCAGAGTTAGTTAGACATTTCAGGACAGTTGAGAATATAAGTCAGAGTGAGATGGCTCAGATGATGGAATGTGCTCAGAATACAGTTTCTTTGATAGAAAGAGGTCTGCGAAAGATGCCACTAGCTATGCTTGAATCCCTGGAAGAAGTTATAACAAAAGAATGGAAAATCAAATTCAGAGAGGCCTTCATTAATCAACTTCCAGAGTATGAGAATATATTTAGTGGCATGAGTACAAAGCTGATGGATTTAGCTGAGTCTGATTTAGAATTTATAAACAAATTAATTGATACATTAAGATTAAAAAAAATCATAACAGGGATAGCATAAAATCAAAAAAGAGGGGAAATATGGGGAAAATATTTGTGGAATTGAACCCTAAAACTTTAGGTTTTTTAGCAGATAGTTTACAGGGGAGAGTAGATCAACTAGAAGTTGAATTGTCAAAAAAAGATAAAGAGATAGAGGAACTGAAAACCAAGCATGATATGACTACATTTTCTTTAAGTGGAAACAATGTTGTACTGGAAAATTTGAATAAAAAATTATATGAAGAGAACATGAAACTGAAAAAAGAAGTAGAAGAGCTTAGTTCTCCAGGGAATGTTGTCGGAGCTATGATGGAATCTATTGACGGTAAACCAAGAAGAGGAAGAAAGCCTAAGGAGAGTGTCTAAATGTCGTATAGAGAAGAGAATCAATATAATGAGATTAGAGATATGCTAAATGAATTTATAACTATTGGAGCTATAGATATGGATATGGGATATGCCCTTATTGGAGCTGGAGTAGTAAGAGATTATCTTACTGACGTTTCATCAGGTGATAGCGGTTCTGTAGCAGCTGACAATTATACTTTTGAATACAAGGTAACAAATTTGAATGATCTTGTTTTGGAGTGGGAGGTTTAGATGGATGAATTGGAAGATATTGAACTTGAACTCTCTCTCTTCCAGGAAGAGAAAGATGATGAAGACTGGCACGACTGGCAAGGTAGATACTTATGTCAGAAGTGAATGTGCAACTGTTTATAATAATAGCTATAGTTATGTTGATTGTTTTTAGAGAGGAGGGAAAGAGATGAGTATATATAAGAAACTGGCAGAGATCCAAAAGGCTATAAAAGGTTTAGGGCAGGATAAAAGGGCACAAGGATATACATATGTCACTGGAAATAAAGTTTTAGATCATGTTAAACCTTTGATGATTGAGCATGGATTATTATTAAAACAGGAGATCCTCAGTATAGAGAATGAAAGGCAAGATTATTTTACTGGCCTGGTAGATATAGACAAAACACAAAACTGGAAAGGTAAACCTAAATCTGAAATTTTATCTAAAGT
>JBOFUO010000052.1:0-6653 GCA_051652625.1 Cetobacterium sp. | reverse complement strand
CCAGCAGCAGAAAGAAGTTTCTATGCAGGGTTTAAGTACAACTTCTAAAAACAGGGAGAATTAATATGAAAAAACATGTATCGTTAATATTAATTCTGGGAATAATACTTACAGGAACACTTTCTATTGGATTAGGAAGTGTTTCTGTGCCATTGGAGCAAATATTTTCAATGTCGAGTGCCCCAGATTATGTAAAAACAATAATTTATGATATAAGATTACCAAGAATAATTATGGCAATATTAATAGGAATGATGTTATCGTCAAGTGGAGTAGTAGTTCAAGCTGTTTTTCAAAATCCATTAGCAGATCCATATATAATTGGTATTGCAGCAAGTGCTACTTTTGGAGCTGTAATAGCTTATGTTTTTCAACTTCCAGATATATTTTATGGAGTTCTAGCATTTTTATCATGCTTAATAAGTACATTTATAATATTTAAGTTATCAAATAGAAATGGAAAAGTTGATATAACAACTTTATTAATAGTAGGAATAGCAGTTTCATCATTTATAGGAGCATTTACATCTTTTGCAATGTATTTGATTGGAGAGGAATCTTTTAAAATTACAATGTGGTTAATGGGGTATTTAGGTGGAGCAACATGGACAAAGGTAGGATTATTAACAGTACCATTAGTATTCTCTTTAGTTTTCTTTTATTTACAAAGAAATCAACTAGATGCATTACTATCAGGAGATGAAGAAGCAAATTCTTTAGGAGTAGATGTTCATACACTAAAAGCAAAGGTTTTAACAGTATCAGCTTTAGTAGTAGCTTTTTCTGTAGCTTTTTCAGGAATGATAGGTTTTGTAGGTTTAATAATACCCCACTCAATAAGAATGATTGTAGGACCATCAAATTCTAAATTAATACCTAATTCAGCTTTAGCAGGAGCATTTTTCCTATTAATATGTGATACAATAGGCAGATTGTTATTGGCTCCTGTAGAAATTCCGATAGGTGTAGTAACAGCTTTCTTTGGAGCACCATTTTTCCTATATTTAGCATTTAAATCAAAAGGAGGAAGATAATGGGAATAAAAATAAAAGAATTATCATTTTCTTATGGAGAGAGAGAAATATTAAATGCTTTAGAGGTTCATATAAAAAAGGGTAAAATGACAGGAATATTAGGTCCAAACGGATGTGGTAAATCAACATTTTTAAAAAACATCTTAGGTTATTTATCACCAAATAGTGGCGAAGTAATTTTTAATGGAAAGAATGCAATAGAACTTTCGAAAAAAGATAAAGCTAAAATAATATCTTTAGTTCCTCAAAAATCAAATTTAATGACAAATATGTCAGTAAAAGATTTTGTACTAATGGGAAGGCTACCACATTTAAAATCGAATTGGTCGGGCTATTCATTTGATGATTTAAAAAAAGTAGAAGATAATCTTAGAATGTTAGATTTAGAAAAGTTTAGTGAAAGAGTTGCAGTAAGTCTTTCAGGTGGAGAATTTCAAAGGGTTTTATTGGCGAGAGCTTTAACTCAAGACCCAGAGATATTATTACTTGATGAACCAACATCAGCTTTAGATTTGAATCATGCTGTAGAGCTATTAAATAAAGTTAAAAATCTAGTACTAAAAAAATCTTTAACGAGTGTTGCAGTTCTTCATGATTTAAATTTAGCAGCTATGTTCTGTGATGAATTAATAATGATGAAAGATGGAGTTATAAAATTTCATGGAACTCCAGAAGAAGTTCTTACAGAAAGTAACTTAAAAGAAGTTTATAATTTAAAATCAAGAGTAATTAAAGACGAAAATGGAATACCATATATAATACCATTAATATAGGAGATAGAGATGAAAAAAATTATAGCAGTTTTATTGACAATTTTAGTAAGTAACCTTACATTTGCTTTAAAATTAGAAAATGGTTTTATTGTTGATTCAAGAGGAAATAAGGTTGAACAAAAAGAATATAAAAAAGTTTTAATATTAGATCCAGCAGCGGTAGAGTCTTTTTATCTTATTGGTGGAGAGAAGAATATAGTTGCAATAGCAGATACAGCTAAAAATCCAATTTGGCCAAAAGAAAAAACAAAAGATTTACCTAAAGCAGGAACAATAATGAAGCCATCAATAGAACAAGTTTTAAGTTTTACACCAGATTTAGTTATATTAAATACGATGTCAGAAAGTTTTGGTGAAAGTTTAAAAGTTAGAAAATTGAACTTTATAATAAATGAAGCAAATTCTTTTGATCAAATATTAGAAAACTTAGAAGTTTATGGAGTTATAACAGGTAAACAGAAAAATTCTGAAAACTTAATAGCTCATTATAAAACTAAGATAGAAGAGATAAGTTCAAATATAAAAAATAAACCTTTAAACCTAAAGGGAGCTTTTCTATTTTCAACATCTCCAATGATGGTATTTACACCGAATTCTTTACCAGGACAAATATTTGAAATATTAGGAATCGAAAATATTGCAAAAGGATTACCAGGTGGAAGACCAATATTATCACCGGAATTTTTACTGACTCAGAATCCAGATATACTAGTTGGTTCAATGGCAATAAAAAGTAAAGATGATATATTGAATAGTAATCCAATCGTAAAAAGAACAAAAGCAGGAAAAAATCAAAATATAATGATAATTGATTCAGATAAAATATTAAGAGGAACTCCAAGGGTTATTGATGCTCTAGAAGAGTTGTATAAGGAGTTGTCAAATGTTAAATAGTGTGAAAAAATATTATCTGAAAGAAAAAAAACTGCTAACTTATTTTTTAGTTAGCAGTTTTTTTGTAACATTACTAGATTTATATGGACCTATAGTGGTTCAAAATTTGATAGATAAATCAATTCCAAATAAAAATTTAAATGAATTTTTTATTTTTTCTGCTACATTGCTATTTATTTATATAATAAGATTTGTACTAGCTATTTACTCTAGTTCAAGAGGGCAATTGATGGGAAATAAGATAAAATTTTTAATGAGAGAGGACCTTTTTAAGAAAATTTTAAGTCAACCAGATGAATATTTTATGAAAAATCAAAGTGGTGATACTATTTCGAGAGTTACTAATGATTTGGAGAACGTTTCTACATTACTCTATAGAGGTCTTGAAGATTTTTTATTCTCAGTATTATCAATTTTAGGAGCTGTTATATTGATGGCTAGTTTTAATTTAAAATTGACTCTTATTACAATGATTCCACTGCCATTAGCATTTTATTTTACAATTGTACAAAATAAAAAATTAAAAGAGGGTTATATACTTGTAAGAGAAAGATTTTCAGAATTAACATCTAAAATTCATGATTCTTTAAAAACTATATTTTTTATTAAAGATAATATTTTAGAAAAAGATACTTTTCAAAAATTTTCAAATAAAAATAAAAATCTTTTGGATGTAGAAAAAACTAATATTTTTAATATATCTGCTTTAATGTCAGGAATAAACTTTTATAATCAACTAACTCAATTAATAGTTATATTTATAGGTGGTTATATGCACATAAATGAGGAAATAAGTCTTGGAGTTATAGTTAGTTTTATTTTGTTAACAAATAGATTTAGAGTGTATTTACTTAGATTGATGGGGCTTATTGATGTTTTTCAAAGAGGTACTACTGGAATAGGTAGATTCTTAGATGTTATGAATATTCCTGAAGAGAAAAATGGAGAAATCATTATAAAAGAGCAGATTAAAACAATAAAAGTTAAAGGTTTGAACTTTTCTTTTGATAATATAAATGTTATAAAAGATTTATCATTAAATATTAAAAAAGGAGAAAAAGTAGCATTCGTAGGAGAAAGTGGAGTAGGAAAAACAACTATATTCTCTCTTTTGAAAAGAACGTTTATGCCAGATGAAAATACAATTTTAATAAATGATTACTGTATAACTGATTTGGAGAGGGAAAGTTTACTCGATAAAATAGCAGTTGTAGACCAAAGAGATAGTTTGATGAATGAAAGTATTTTAGAGAATGTAAGAGTAGTAAAAAAAGATGCTAATTTAGAAGAAATTAACTCTGCTTTAGAGATGGCTCAATTAAAAGAATTTGTAGACACTCTAGATAAGAAAGAAAATACAAAATTAGGTCAAGGTGGAGTTAATTTAAGTTCTGGACAAAAACAAAGATTAGCAATGGCACGACTATTTTTAAGAAATCCAGATGTAATAATGTTAGATGAAGGAACTTCAGCTTTAGATAATATATTAGAGAAGAAAATTATGGATAATATTTTGAATAAGTTTAATGATAAAATAATAATATCTATAGCCCACAGACTTAATACTATAAAAGATTTTGATAAAATAATTGTTTTAGGTAAAAATGGTATCAAAGAGATGGGAGATTATGAAAGCTTGATGGAGAAAAAAGGAGAATTCTTTAAAATGTATAAAGCTGGTAATTTGTAAACAACACTAAAAAAGTATAATTATTTCTTGACATTTTTAGTTTTAAAAGATACTATGTAGATATAATATTTTGTGATACGAAATTAAAGGAGATAGAAGTATGAAAATGGGAATGAATAATAACATTGATAAAGAAGAAATAAAGAAAGAAATAGATAAGTTTGAAAGTGAATTTAAATCAGTTATATTAGGAACAATTTCAAAGGATGGAGAAGTAGATGTTACTTATGCACCATACTTAAAGTATGAAGGAGAAGGATATATTTATATTAGTGAAATAGGAGACCATTTCAATAATTTAACAGAAAATACTCAAAAATTTGAAATTATGTTTTTAGAAGATGAAAAAGAAGCATCTTCTATATTAGCAAGAAAAAGATTGAGATATAATGTAACTGCGGATTTTCAAAAAAGAGATGAAAGATTTGAAAGTATTTTAGATGTTTTTGAAGAAAAAATAGGAAATGCAATAAAAATTGTTCGTAAAATGGAAGATTTCCATTTGATAAAATTAAATGTAATTGATGGAAGGTTTGTAAAAGGTTTTGGCCAAGCATTTAATATAAAGGGCAATGAAGTTATTCAAATGACAGGAGATAAAAAAACTCATAGAATAAGTTAATTTAAAATGGAAGGTTTATATATCTTAAAAAGATAATATAAATCTTCCATTTTTTTATAAAAAAAAAAAGGAAAAAAATAAAAAATATGAATAAACAAGCAGAGTTAAATTTAGGAGGGATAAAATGACAAAATCGATTAAAGGAACTAAAACTGAGCAAAATCTATTAAAAGCTTTTGCAGGAGAATCTCAAGCTAGACAAAGATATACAATGTTTGCATCAAAAGCTAAAAAAGAAGGTTATGAGCAAATAGCTGGTTTGTTTGAAGAGACTGCTTTAAATGAGCAATATCACGCTAGAAGATTTTTCTCATTTTTAGAGGGAGGGCCTGTAGAGATAACAGCAACTTATCCAGCTGGAATAGTAGGAACAACTATTGAAAATTTACAAGAAGCAGCAGAAGGGGAATATGAAGAGTGGGCAGAGTTATATCCTGGGTTTGCTGAAGTTGCATTAGAAGAAGGATTCCCGCAAGTAGCAGCAGCATTTAAAGCAATCGTAGAAGTTGAAAAGCTTCATGAAAAAAGATACCGTAAATTATTAGATAATTTAAATACTGAACATGTATTTAAAAAAGATGAAGATGTAAGATGGAAATGTAGAAAATGTGGATATGTTCATGAATCTAAAGAAGCACCGAAGGTTTGTCCTTCTTGTTTAGAAAAGCAAAAAGATTTTGAAATGGAATGCATCAACTATTAAAAGATATTTAGAGAGAGTTAAAAACTCTCTCTTTTTATTTTAAATAGTTTTGAAATAGTGTAAAATGATTTGTAGTAACATTTAAAGGGGGTAAAGTGTGTTAGGAGAAAGTTTATCATTAGTAGCAGCATTTGGTTGGGTTGGAAGTTCTATTTTTTTAGAAAAAGCAAGTAAAGAAGTAGGAACATTAGCAGTAAATCTTATAAGGTTGCTTTTGGCAATGATATTTTTAGGGATTATAACAAATATTAGTAGGGGAATGGTATTACCATTTGACGCTAGTAAAGAATCTTTAAAGTTTTTATCAATATCAGGTTTATTCGGATTGTTTTTAGGGGATTTTTTTCTATTCAAAGCTTATATAAACATAGGTTCAAGAATTACTTTGTTAGTAATGACGTTTAGTCCAGTAGCTGTTTCAATTTTAAGTTTTTTTATTTTAGGAGAAAAAATAGAGTTAATAAAAATTTTAGGAATGTTATTGACTATATTTGGAATAGTAATTGTAATTTTAAAAAAGAAAAGTGATAAAACATTTTCAAAAGTAGGGTTATTATATTCAATTTTGGCTATGTTGGGAGAAAGTTTAGGAATTGTTTTTACTAGGATAGGTTCTGTTAATTATGATTCGTTTGCAACAATACAAGTTAGAACTATTCCAGCTATATTAGCTTTTATATTTTATATATCTTTAAAAGGAGAATGGCTGAGTATAAAAGCTGGAATAAATAGTAAAAAAGGTGTTTTATATATTGCTTTAGGAACTGTTATAGCGACTTTAGGAGTTGCATCAATAGTTGAGGCTATGAAGTACTCACCTGTGGGTGTTGTAAGTACATTGGCAGCAACAAGTCCAATTTTAATAATACCGATATCAATAGTGTTTTTAAAGGAGAAAGTTTCCAAAATTGAAACTTTAGGAGCAATAGTATCTTTT
>JBOFUO010000051.1:0-7051 GCA_051652625.1 Cetobacterium sp. | reverse complement strand
TAGTTATACTTTTACATTTTTTATTAAAAAAAGGACACTTATCTTTTGGTAAAAGTAGATTACACAAAGAAAATATCTTAAACTTTATTAGAATTGGTTTTCCATCATTTTTCATGGAAATTACCTTCTCAATAATAGTCTTTTGTATGAATATAGCTATTCTCAAAATTGGTAACGAAAATCAAATGGCATCTTTTGGTATTATAAATTATTTAACAACAATAGTTTATATGCTTTTACTCGGTTTATCTTTTGGTATTCAACCATTATTTAGCTTTAATCACGGTGCGAACAACTCTGAAAAAGTTCAGAAATTTTATAATTTTACAATCTGGAGTTCTCTATTTATAAACTGTGTATATTTTATAACAACATATTTTTTTGGTCATGAAATTATAGGTTTATTCTCAAAAGAAACTATTATTTTAAAAGAAACATATATTGGACTTTTTCTTTTTAATATATCTTTCTTCATAATAGGAATCAACGTTATTCAATCAGGTTACTATCAAGCTATAAATGATCCTGGAAAATCAAATATTATATCATTTTTAAGGTCTCTTGTATTTTTCCCAATAACTCTTTTTGTTTTGAGTAAAATATGGGGCTTAAATGGAATTTGGTTGAGTACATTATTTTCTGAAACTCTTGTGTTTTTCACTTGGAAAATTTTATTCAATAAAAATTACAATTTTAGTTTTATAAGTTCAAATAATAGTTAGTTCTAAAAAGGTAAAGTTTCTAAATCTTTACCTTTTTTTACAAAAAAGAAAAATAGAGGGCAACCATCACGATCCCTCTACCTAAATACACTGCTATAAATCTTTTTCCCATCAAATAATTTTAAAACTCATAAATTTTTTTTATTCTTTTATTTATACTATTCCAAAACAAAGATAAACTCATTTAATAACTTTAAACCTACTTCTCCACAATAGTTAAACTAAACAACTCTATAGTTCGTTAAAATACTTTAAACTCAATAACTCCTTTAATTTATTTTTGACTCATAAAACTTTCATAAACTCCATAAAAAGGTTAAATAACTTATAATATTCAAACATTTTTAAAACTTTTAAAACTGTGTGATGGCTTTTTTTAAATCTGGCTTTGGTGATTTAATCTGCTTAACTATTGTTATAATTTTTAGACGGTTTTTGTAGGCTAAAAAGTTTGAAATTAAAAATAATTTTCTTCTATCATATGACTAAATACTTCATCCGCTCTTCCAACACAAAGATGATTATATCCCCAAGATGTTGTAATTTCACAACTTAAAGTATCATCAATCATCTCTAAAACCTCTTCAAATGATAAGTTTGATTCTCCTTCTAACAACTCTGAAATTGAATTTTTAAGGTTTGTAAAATCTAATCTTTCATCATCTTCTGCCATATCTTCATCTAAACAAAATTCTATATAGGGTATTAATTTTTTTAAAAACCACTCTAAATATTCATTTTTACTTTTAAATACACCAACACTAGCTCCTACACCTGCTGAAAAATGTGTAAATTGAAATAATACTAAAAATTTATTATCTAGAGTATTTCCATCAATTTTATGTTCTTTTTCTAATATATCTTCAATTGAAAGTCCAATAATATCTTTTTTCATCTTCTTCTCCTTTTATATATTTATTCTAATTAAGCATTATATTAACTTTATACAATTTTTAAACACTATTCTTTTTTAAAAATAAAAAAAATTAGTAAATTTTAATTTTACTAATTTTCATTTTAATATTTTTATTTTTTATTTTTATTTTCAAACCACTCTATTGTTTCTAGTTCTACTTCTTTACTCAAAATTCTTCCGTAAACCTCATTGTAAAGCCATTCTAAGTTTTTTTCAGAAAGATAATTTTTCATTTTATTTTCTCCCTCTTGCATTACAACTTTTATAAAGCATGGACATTTTGTATGGGTATCAGGAAGATTATTCGGGTCTAAAAGAATTGTTTTTTGACGGATTTCAGCACACTGAAAAAGTGGCTCTTTTCCCTCTACAGCTTCAACTACATCCCAAAAAGAGATATCTTTTGGAGAACGTGCTAATTCATATCCACCTTTTACTCCCGAGACGGATTTTGTTATTCCAACTTTTCCTAACTTTGTAAATATTTTAGCTAAATACGATTCTGAAACCCCTTGAAATTCCGCTAAATCTTTAATTCCTACATAATTTTTATCTTTCATTTTTACAATATATAACAAACAGTGAAGAGCATACTCAACACCTACTGACATTTTCAAATCTATTCCTCCTACAAATATAATCAACTTTTATTTTAGCACCACAAACTTTAAAAATCAATGTAAAATTAAGTTGACATTTATCTGAATAACTGATATTATAATTGAAGACAAATATTGTCGCCAATTAATTTTTTTAGGAGGAAGTTATGTTTAATGAAAAATTCTTAGAGGTTATTTCGAAAGAGGGAGTTGTATCTATTGTTACTTCTGGTTTAGAAG
The DNA here is from genome assembly GCA_051652625.1 of Cetobacterium sp. Classification (GTDB taxonomy): domain Bacteria; phylum Fusobacteriota; class Fusobacteriia; order Fusobacteriales; family Fusobacteriaceae; genus Cetobacterium_A. Next base: position 4,574 of record JBOFUO010000051.1, on the reverse strand, counting down.
GTGCCCATGTTTCAAATACTTGGAATAGCTATTTAACTATTGTTGAGAATAATAAAATTCTTATTCCTGCTGCTGCTATGATAAAAACTGAACTTAATATAAATACTAATAATAATGTTAAAATTACCCTTGGTAGTCACGAGGTTATGGGATATAGATATATGGGAACTGGATTTTTAGTTACTGGAACTGCAAAATTTTTAAAATCAGGAGAGCACTTTGATATGATGAAAAATAAATATTCTTTTTTAACTAGAGTTTTAGAAATTACTGTATCTTCATACAAACAGACACTTTAATAGGAGATAAAAAATGAGAGTAATCGTAAATTCAATCTGTGTTGGCTGCGGTAAATGTGAAGATTCTTGCATTGTTGGATGTATTTCAGAAGTTGAAAATAGAAAAAGAAAGATAAACTCAGATGCTTGTGTCGATTGTGGTGCTTGTAGCTTAGTTTGTCCAGTTAATGCAATAGAAATAAGTTTGTAAAAAATATCTTCGGTCATGACCGAAGATATTTTTTTTATTATATATATATTCTATATTAGACATTTTTAGCATGATGTGGTATTTTAGATTTTAAGACACACTTATAAATGGAGGGGTTATGAAAAAATATGAAGACAGATTAGAAGTTAATTTTCCAAATTTTTTAAAAGATTTAGATAAAATGATTTCTATTCCTAGCTATTTTAAAGAGGATGAAAGTGGTTATCCTTTTGGAAAAGACATTCAAGATGTATTAGAAACAACTTTAGAAATTTGTAAAAATTTAGGTTTCAAAACTTTTATAGATCCAGAAGGATACTATGGATATGCTGAAATTGGTAGTGGGGAGAAGTTAGTTGGTGTATTAGGACATCTAGATGTTGTTCCACCTGGAGATTTAAAAAAATGGGAGAATCCACCATTTGAACCAATAGTAAAAGATGGAAAATATTATGGAAGAGGTTCTCAAGATGATAAAGGTCCTACTTTAGGTGCAATTTATGCACTTAAAACTCTTTTGGATTGTGGATTTGAGCTAAATTATAGAGTTAGATTTATATTTGGAACAGATGAGGAAAATCTATGGAGAGATATGCCTAAATATATTGCTAAAGAAGAAATTCCAACAATTGGATTTACTCCAGACTCTAAATTTCCTCTAATATATGCTGAAAAAGGATTGCTTCAATGTAAATTAACTGCTAAAAATGAAAGTGGTATCGTATTAAAAGGCGGAGATGCTTTTAATTCAGTTCCATCTAGTATTCTTGTTCAAAATACCGAAGGATTAGTAGAAGCTCTAAATAGCTTAAAATATGAGTTTATAGAAAAAGAGGGTATGATTGAAATTGTAGGTAAGAGTGTTCATGCTCAAGTTGCAGAAACTGGAATAAACGCTATAAATAGATATTTACACGCTTTAACTAAAAGTGGTAAATCAACAAAATCTGGAACTTTTATAACTGAAAACTTAATAGGTTATAATTTTGCTGAGCTTATTTTTGGTGAAGTAAAAGATGAACATTCTGGAGAGTTAAAGTTTAATGTTGGAAAAATTGAATTTACTCATGAAAATGAGATTCTGTGTATCGACATGAGAATTCCTGTAACTTATGACAAAGAGATTATTGTAAAAAAGATAACTGAAAAAGCAAAAGAATACGGATTCGAGTATAAAGAACATGATTATTTAAGGTCAATATACACTCCTTTAGATTCTGAGCTAATCAAAACTCTAATGTCAGCATATGTAGAGATAACTGGAGATATAGTTTCAAAACCAATAGCTGGTGGTGGAGCAACTTATGCTAGAGCTATAGATAACTGTGTTGCCTTTGGAGCTGTTTTACCAGGTAGCCCAAAAACAGAGCATCAGCCAAATGAATATATTATATTAGATGATATTAAAATAGCTATGAAAATTTACATGAAAGCTTTTGAAAAATTCAATATTTAATAAATCTGGAGGAGAACAATGAAAAAAGAGAAAAAAATGCTTAGTGCTTATACAATTGTATTTGTCTTTTTAATAATAACAGCAATCCTAACTTGGATAGTGCCTCAATCTGTAATTTTAGATAATAACGGTGTTAAAGAAGTTATATATAATGCTGTTTTCAATGATGCTGGAGAAGTTGTAAAGGGTGCTGGTCGTATACCTGCTGGGCTTTGGGATATTATTATGGCTCCAATTAAAGGATTTGAAAAATCAAGTTCTGTAAGTATAGCAATACTTATGGCTGGTGCTTTCTTGGGTCTTATAAACTCTGTAGGAGCTATGGATGCTGGTATTGGTTCACTTTTAAAAAAATATACTGGTACAACTTTAATTGCAATCTTAATGTTTACATTTGCTATTTTTGGAAGTGTATTTGGATTTTGGGAAGAGATTCCAGCTTTCTCAATAGTAATAGTTCCGTTGTTTGTACTTGCTGGTTATGATGTTATGACAGGATTAGCTGTTTTAACAGTTGGAGCAACTGCTGGAAATATGTCAAGTATTGTAAATCCATTTTCAACTGGAGCTGCTATAGGAGCTATTGGAAATCCAGATTTATCTCTTGGAAGTGGACTTGTATTAAGATTATTAATGTTCGCTCTACTTTACTCAATCGGTTTGTTCTTTACTGTAAAATATGCAAATGAAGTTAAAAAAAATAAAGAAAAATCAATACTCTATGGAATTGAAGTAAATACACTAACTAATAACAACGCTGAGTTACCAGAGTTAACAAAGAAAAGATTTTGGTCAATAATAGTTTTAGTAGCGATAATAGTTCTACTAATATTAGGTTATATGCCTTGGTATGAAATCAATATGGGAGATGGAAAAACTTTCCAAGATATAATAAATGCACCATTATATTTATTAGCTAAAACTCCTATTTTAGGGGACCTATTTGGAGCTAAACATATAACTCCATTAGGAGATTGGTATTTTGGTGAATTTTCATTTGTATTCTTCTTAGGAGCATTATTGATAGGATTTATCAATAAAATTCCAGAAGATAAATTTGTAAAAGAGTTTGCAAGTGGAGCTAAAGACCTTTTAGGAGTTGTTTTAGTTTTATCTGTAGCAAATGGAATTTCAATATTAATGGGTGGTAAAACTGCTGGAATGTCAGTTACATTTGTTTACTGGATTCAATCAGCACTACAAGGTATTCCTGCATGGGCATTCTCAATTGCTGCTGTTTTAGCTTATATTGGAATTGGATTCTTCTTACAATCAACAAGTGGAGTTGCTGGAATTACAATGCCTATATTAGGAGCAGTTGCAATGGCATTGTTCCAAAATTCAAAAGTTGGAGCTGCTGGTGGACAAATTATGTTAATCTCTGCATTTACTCTAGGACTAAACTTTATGTCAGGAATATATCCTGGTGCAACAACTATGGGAACTTTAGAGCTGTTTAATGTTCCTTATGACAAGTATTTAAAATTTGTTTTAAAAATATTTATTACAATGGTAGCAAGTGGTTGTATCTTAATATCAGTATCTCAATATTTAGGATTAATATAGATTTCGGTCAAAAAAAAATATCTTCGGTCATGACCGAAGATATTTTTTTTTTATTTTTTCAACATCTCAGACTCTATATCCAAAGATGGGTGAGCTACTAAAATATCTGTTCCATTCTTTGAGTAAAAAACCATCGAACCGTAAATTAATTTATTTTCTAAAAAAGAATAAAGATCATGTATCTTAAATCCAGCTTCTACTAATATTTCTTCTAATTTTTGAAGCGAAATTGTTAAATCTGTTTTCAATATCTCTAAAATTATATTCCTAGCACTAATCTCTTCTAAAACAAGCTCTTTATTTTTTTCTAAAAATTGAAGTAATAACCTTGCATAATCTTCATCTAGTAAGATATTATAGAACTCTACATTTTCTATTAACTCATCTGGATAGCTAGAAATTCTATGATATTTTAAATCTAGCATAATATCCATTTCTTTTATATCTTTTTCATCGAAACACACAAGACCATAATTTTTTAAAGTGTCTAAACAGTGAGATAATTCATGTGTTGCTGGAATCGTTTTATTATTTTCAAAATATATTTTTAAAAATTCATAAGTTTCAATTGGTAAAATTTCATATACAGCATCAATTGAGTTTTGGTAAATCTCTACTAACTCTTCTGGTGTTAATTCTGCATTTTCAGGTAACAAATCTTCAGAAATTAAGTCTGTATAATATAATTCTGAAGCTATAAAATTAAATAGCTCTTTTTCTTTTAATATTCTAAAGTTTTCTAAAATACCCATCTTTATCTCCTCGGTCATTTTTTATTTTTACTAAACTAATTCTTAATATTGCTTTAATTCTTCTATTACTTTCTCTTTTAATTCTCTAGATAATTCTAAAGGCTGGATTATATCTTTTCCAGCTAATTCTAAATTATCATTTATTTCTTCTATTTGTTTTAGAAAAGCTCTAGAAACAACAGAGACAAATTTTGAAATTTTCTTTTTTTGATAAAATTCTTTCATAGATTCTATATATTTTTTCTTATCTCTTGAATTACTTCTAAGTATTAAGTAAAATGGAACGTCACTATACAAAAAAGATAAATTTA
>JBOFUO010000050.1:0-10346 GCA_051652625.1 Cetobacterium sp. | reverse complement strand
TAAAAGAAAGAATATTGATAGATGAAGTAGAAGAATATAACTTGTATATTGATAATATTGAAAGAAAAACAGATGAAGCTAATAACGTTTTAATATTTCAAAAAGATGATAAAAGTAATTATCCAACAATTTTATTGGGTAATAAAGCTTATTGGAAAGATGTTAATATGGTATTAGAAAATTCAAAATTTTATACATTCAATCAAAATGGAACAATGAAAGTAGAAGGCGAGTTTAATCAAAAGAAAATTCCATTAAGCTCATACTTTCAAGAGATGAATATAGAAGTTAAAGATATTGAAGCAATGTCTATAAAAGTTTTGTTAAACAATTTAAAATCAAAAAATGAAAAAGAGAAAATTCCATACTTAGTAGAGATAAATAGAAAAATAGCTATTCCATTGTCGACAATTGCTTTGGCAATTTTAGGAGTCTTATTATCAATAGGGCATCATAGAAGTGGAAAAGGAGCTAGTTTTGGAGTTAGTTTGGCAATTATTTTCACTTATATTGTATTCTTAAATGTAGGAATGGTAATGGCTAATAAAGGTGTAGTATCACCTTATATAGGAGTTTGGTTGCCTAATCTTTTATTAGTTTTAGGAACACTCTCTATATATAAAAGAAAATCAGGTGGTGCTAGATGAAAAAATTAGATATATACATAAGTAAAAATTTTATCAAATCATTTTTATTAAGTTTAATAGCTTTTGTAAATATATTTATTTTAAGTCAATTGTTTAAAATAATTAGATATATAACAGAAGGAAGAATGACAATAATTCAATCATTAACTTATATTCTATATTTATTGCCTAAAATTTTTATAGAAGTTACTCCTTTAGCAATACTTTTGGGAGCTTTGATGTGTATAAATAAAATGGCCTCTAATTTAGAGATTATATCTTTAAAAACATCGGGGATAAGTTTTAGAAGAATCGTAAGGTATCCAGTTATAATATCGTTTTTAATATCATGTATTGTATTTCAAGTTATGAATAAAGTATATCCTTCAACGTTACTTAAAAGTAGAGCTTTAAGAGCAGGAAGAAAAATTTCAGAAAGAGTATTACCAGCTACTAAAAAGAATGCTTTTTTAAGAACAGAGGATAATATAGTTTATTATATAAAAAATATAGACAGAGTTAAAAATACAGCAGATACTTTGCAAATAATAAAATTAGACAAAGATTTTAAAAATATAGAAGAGATTATAACTGCCAAAAATGGAGTGTTTGATTTAAATAAAAAAAATTGGAAATTACATAAGGTTGTAGTAAATAATTTTAAAAATAAAACAGAAAAAACTTTAGAAACTTATGAAGATGTAACTTTAAATAAAAATCCAAGTGAATTTATTACTATTCAAGGTGACCCTGATGAATTAACAAATGCTGAAATTACAGCAGCAATTAGAGACATTAGAACAACAGGTGGAGATGTAAAAGAACCTTTATCAGTTTTAGGAAAAAGATATTCATTTCCTTTTGCTAGTTTTATAGTTTCTTTTTTAGGATTGTCTTTAGGTAGTAGATATGTAAGAGGAGCTTCAGCTATAAATATTGCACTAAGTGTAGGGCTAGGTTATTCGTATTACATAGTACAAGCATCATTTGAAGCATTAAGTGTAAATGGTATATTAAATCCATTTATAAGTGGATGGATTCCAAATATTATATTCTTAGGTTTAGGAATATATTTTATGAGGAAAGCCGAGTATTAAGGAGGAACATGAGCATAATAGTTGAGAAATTAGATAATGGAATCACATTGTTAACTGAAGATATAAAAAGTATAAACACTGCAAGTATAGGATTTTTTGTAAGAGCAGGAGTTAAAAATGAACTACCAGGAGAAGAGGGGATTTCTCATTTTATAGAACATTTGCTATTTAAAGGAACTACTAAAAGGTCAGCAAAACAGATTTCAGAAGAGATTGATGATGAAGGTGGAATGATAAATGCATATACAAGTGTAGAAAATACAGCATACTACATTCAAATGACATCAAATACTCTACATACAGGAATAGAGATACTAAATGATATGTTTTTAAACTCAACTTTTTCAGAAGAAAATATAGAAAAAGAGAGAAATGTAATAATAGAAGAGATAAGAATGTATGAGGATATACCAGAAGAAGTTGTACATGAAGAAAATTTAGAGTTTGCAATTACTGGAGTACAAAGTCAAAAAATAGCTGGTACTATAGAAAGTTTAAAAAAAATTGATAGAGCTGCTATTTTAAAATATTTTAATGATTTATATAAGCCAGAAAACATTGTTGTTTCAGTTGCTGGAAATATTGATTATAAAAGTGTTTATAATCAATTGAATAAAGGTATTGGACAATTAAAAGACAGTAGTACTGAAAGAAAATATAATGGAAATATGTCTATAAACTCTGGAGAAAAAATAATTAATCAAGATACAAATCAAGTTCATCTTTGTCTAAATACTCCAGGTATTTCTAATAAATCTGATGCTAAAGTTGCTATGTCTGTTATTTCAAATGTTTTAGGTGGAAATATGAGTTCAAGACTCTTCCAAAAGATTAGAGAAGAAAGAGGATTGGCGTATTCAATTTACTCTTATACATCTAATTTTGATGAAGGAGGATTATTTACAGTTTATGCTGGAACGACACATGAAGATTATAAAGAAGTTATTTCTATAGTTGAAAATGAGTTGAAAGATTTAAAAGAAAATGGAATTACAGAAAAAGAATTAAACAGGTCTAAAAATCAATTTTTAAGCATGGTAACTTTTGGACTAGAGAGTAGTAAAGGAAAAATGACTAGAATGGCTAGTTCGTACTTTATGTATGGTTATGTAAGAGATATTGAAACTGTAATTAAAGAGATAGAAGCTGTAAATTTAGAAGATATAAAAAAAGTAGCAAGAGAAATATTTGATGAAAATAAATTCTCTAAAACAATTTTAGGAAACATCTAAAGGAGATAAAATGGAAAAAGTTATAGTAAAAATAGTTTTAGAAGATGGTGTAGAATCACCTAGATATATGACAGAAGGAGCAGCTGGAATGGATGTTCAAGCTAATATATCTGAGCCAATTGTATTAAAAACTTTAGAAAGAAAGTTAGTTCCAACTGGAATTAAAATGGAGATACCTTATGGTTATGAAGTTCAAGTAAGACCTAGAAGTGGTTTAGCTTTAAAGCATGGAATAACGCTCGTAAATACACCAGGTACAATAGATTCAGATTATAGAGGTGAAGTAGGAGTAATACTTATAAACCTTAGTAATGAAGAGTTTGTTATTAATCCAGGAGAGAGAATTGGACAATTAGTTCTTCAAAAAGTTTATAGAATGGAATTTGAAAAAGTTGAAGAGTTATCTACAACAGTTAGAGCTACAGGTGGATTTGGGCACACAGGAAAGTAGGAGAATTAGATGGGAAAAAATCATGATTTAGTAGTTACTATAAAAAGAATAAAAAAGATGAAAAATATGGTTTTATATATTGCTTTATGCATAGTAGCAATAAGTTTATTAACTGTTTATAGTGCAACAATTCATAAAGGAACATCATTTTTTTATAAAGAAATAGCTTGGATAGGACTTGGAATATTAACATACTTTGTATTTTCATTTATAGATTATAGAATTTATGGAAAATATTATAAAGTAATTTATTTTTTTAATGCTTTACTTTTAATCTTGGTATTCTTAATAGGTGATAAAAGACTTGGAGCTCAAAGGTGGATAGATTTAGGTTTTATAACAATACAGCCATCTGAATTTTCAAAATTGTTAATTGTATTAACATTTTCTGAAGTTTTAGCAACTAAATTCAATAATAAATTTGTAGGCTTAAAAAATATTTTAGCAACAGGATTGCATATAATTCCTATCTTTTTACTTATAGCAGCTCAACCTGATTTAGGAACTTCATTAGTTATAATATTTTTGTATTTAGTATTAGTTTTTATGAATGGAATAGATTGGAAAACAATAATTTTATTAGCAATTACAGGAATAACAATGGCACCAATAGGTTATTTCTTCCTACTAAAAGATTATCAAAAAGAGAGAGTATTGACATTTTTAAATCCAGAAGCTGATTTGTTAGGAAGCGGATGGAATGTAACACAATCAATGATTGCTGTTGGGTCAGGTGGAGTTTTTGGAAAGGGATTTTTACAAGGAACACAGAGTAAATTAAGATTTTTACCAGAATCTCACACTGACTTTATAGCAGCGGTATTTTTAGAAGAGAGAGGCTTAGTCGGTGGATGTGTACTTTTAGCTTTGTATGCATTACTTTTATGGAGAATATTTAGAATTGGAGATAAATCAGATAATCATGGAAAATTAATATCTTATGGAATTTCGTCAATTTTCTTTTTTCATATTGTAGTAAATATAGGAATGGTAACAGGAGTAATGCCAGTAACTGGGCTTCCACTTCTTTTGATGAGTTATGGTGGAACATCATTCCTCTTCGCCTTTGCAATGCTAGGAATAGTTCAAAGTATAAATGTTTATAAGGAGTAAAAATGGAATATATTATAGATTCTAGTTTTAATGATGCTAGATTAGATAGATTTTTAAGAAAGAAATATGAGAATACTCCTTTAACAGAAATTTTTAAAGGTATAAGAACTGGAAAAATAAAAGTTAATGGAAAAAAATCAAAAGAAAATTATAGATTAAAAGAAGGAGATGTTATTAAAGTTTTAATAGCTGGTGGAGAAACAGAAGAAAAAACATTAATGACAATTTCTGAAAAAGATATGAATTCTTTAACAAGAGGAATCGTATATGAAGATGATAAAGTAGTTATTTTTAATAAAGAAGCTAATATGGTTATGCATAAAGGAAGTGGACACGACTATGGTCTTTCAGAACTTTTTAAAAGTTATTATAAAACAGATGAGTTTAATTTTGTAAATAGAATAGATAAATCAACATCTGGATTAGTAATAGGAGCTAAAAATCTGAATGTAACTAGAGAACTAGCTCAAGAAGTTAGAGAGGGAAATACAGACAAGAAATATTATATTCTTGTAAATGGTGTAGTTTCTAAAAATGAATTTACTTTAAAAACATATTTAAAAAAAGAAGATACAAAAGTAGTTGAACTAGACTCTTATGAGCCTGGAGCTAAAGAAAGTATATCTTATTTCAAAGTGTTAAAAAGAGGGAAAAAAAATACAATACTAGAAGCAAAGCTTGAAACAGGAAGAACTCATCAATTAAGAGTTCAACTTTCAAGCTTAGGTCATCCAATAGTTGGAGATGGGAAATATGGGAAAGCAGGAAAAAGCATGTTTTTATTCTCATACTATTGTGAAATACCAAAGTATAGGTTGAAAATAGAATTACCATTACCAGAAAAGTATTTAGAAAGATTAGATTAAAAAAAAGGACTTTGGAAATTTCAAAGTCCTTTTTTATTATTAAATGAGTTTGCAACTAAAATAACTTTTAATGTATCTGTGAAGCTATCATCAATAGACACTCCTAATAGGACATCTTCAATTTCATTTGCACATTTTTGCTTTATAGTATCAACAATAATGTTTGACTCTAAAAGATTTAAATTTTTAGGGCCAGCAATATTAACTAAAAATTTTTGAGCTCCAAAAATAGTTCGCTCAAAAAGAGATGAATCAATAGCAGCTAAGGCAGCTTTATATGCTCTATTTTCACCAGAACCTTCACCAAAACCTAAAATAGCATCCCCAGAATTTAAAAGAAGAGATTTGATATCTGCAAAATCTAAATTTATAAAACCTTTTGCGAGCATTAAATCAGTCATGCCCTTAACAGCTGTAAGTAAAATAAAATTACTTTTTTTAAAAGCTTCTTTTACTGTTATGTTTTCGTTTGAATTTTCTAATAGTTTATCATTTGGAATAACTATAAGAGAATCAACAAAAGGTTTAAGATTATTAATTCCAGTTTCTGCTATTTTCATTCTTCTTTTACCTTCAAACGAAAATGGTTTAGTAACTATAGCAACTGTTAAAATATTCATTTCTTTTGCTAATTTTGCAATTACAGAGGTAGCAGCACTGCCAGTACCACCACCCATAGTAGATGTTAAAAATAATAAATCAGTTCCTTTGAGAATATTTTTTATAAATGGTAAACTTTCTTTTGTTGCTTTTTCTCCGAGTTCTAAATTACCACCACATCCAAGCCCTTTAGTAGTAGATGCTCCTAACTGTATTTTATGGAGTATTTTGGAATTATTTAAATCTTGTAAGTCAGTATTGAGTCCAAAAAAATTTACCTCACTAATATTAGAGTTTATAACTTCATCAAGAGCGTTTATTCCACCGCCACCAATACCCATAACTTTTATATTAACATTAAATTTATTATCTTCCAAAAAGTTACCTCCCATAAAAAAATAGTACTAATCTATTACTATATAAAATCCTGTGTGTCAATATTTAAAAATTAATTTAAATGCTCTGTATCAGAAAACTTTATAATTTTAAAAGAATCGTCTTTATATTCGACAAGAGTAGTACTAGTATTTTCAGGAATGGGCTGTTTTGAAAACTCATCAATACCTTTATTATTTATTAAATTAAAAATAGCTTTTAAAGTTACTCCATGACTAATAACTAAAATATTTCCATCACTATTTTCAGAAATAAGTTTATTTAGACCTCTTTGAACTCTTTTAAGAATTTCTTCGTAACTTTCACCTTCATATGCTTCAGGATTATAATTAGTAGCATCGTGCCAAAAATTATGATATTCAATAGGATAATTATTTTCAAAATCAGCTCTCGGAATTCCTTCAACTTTTCCCATGTTAATCTCTTGGAATTCATCAATTGGAAGTATCTCTAATGCTCTATCTCCTAAAATTAACTGAGTAGTTTGAATAGCTCTTCCTAAAGGAGAAGAGTAAACTTTATTAAATTCAACATTCTCTAAATGCAGTGAAAGCTTTTTTGCCTGCTCAATTCCCAAGCTTGTTAAAGGAGAGTTTGATCTCCCTTGAAAGATTTTTAATGTGTTCCAAACTGTTTCTCCGTGTCTAACAAAATAAATATGTAGCATAAATTTCTCCTTTTTAATTATAAAAGTCTTTTTTTTAAAATGATATTCTTGTATAATCTTATTATACATTGAAATTTGGAGGTTGTAAAATGAAGTTTTTAGGAGTAATACCAGCAAGATATGAATCAACAAGATTACCAAAGAAACCATTAAAAGATATTTGTGGTCATACTATGATTGAATGGGTTTACAAAAGAGCCTTGAAGTCTAATTTAGATAAAGTTATAGTGGCAACAGATTCAATAGTAGTTTTCAATGAAGTAAAAAGTTTTGGAGGAGATGTAATATTAACATCTGAAAATCATTTGAATGGTACGAGTAGAATAGCTGAAGTTTGTGAGAAAGTAACAGATTATGATGTGATTATAAATATTCAAGGAGACGAACCATTAATTGAAGGAGATATGATAAATTCTTTAATAGATGTATTCAAAAAGGAAGAAAATCTTAAAATGGCAACATTAAAACATAAATTGTTAAAAAGAGAAGATATAGAAAATCCTAATTTTGTAAAAGTAGTTACAGATAAAAAAGATTACGCAATATACTTTTCGAGAAGTGTAATACCTTATCCTAGAAATGAGAATTGCGATATATATTTTAAACATGTTGGAATATATGGTTATAAAAGAGAGTTTATTTTAGAATATTCTAAATTAGAAAGCACACCTTTAGAGAATTCAGAATCACTAGAACAACTTAGAGTTTTAGAAAATGGTTATAAAATAAAAGTCTTAGAAACGCCTTATGAAATAATAGGAGTAGATACTGAAGCAGAACTAGATAAAGTTAGAAAATATATTATTGAAAAAGGAATAAAACTATAATGAATCTGAAAAAAATATTAATGAGTTTTAGTTTTATAATTTTATTAGGGTGTAGCAGTACTGAAAAAGAGTATTATTCAAAATCTTCTAATAGAGAGGTGAAAACTAAAAAGCCAACATCATCTAAAAAAAATGTTTCGCAGAAAGGAAGTAATTTAAAAGGAGATAGAGTAGATTTATATGGACAATATAAAAAAGATAGTGTTCCTATAGCAAAGCCTATTACATATTTAAAATATGTAAATGATTTAGTATCTCCTAAAACACCATTTAAAAGTTATTCTGAAAGTGAATTTTTATCTTTCTATAAAAATACAAAAGTAAAAGGTCATGGAGATAGCTCAAGTTATTGGAGATGGAAGTTGAGTTTAAGTAAAAAAGATTTAAGTGGTGCTTTAAATAAAAACTTACTTTCATTATCAAAAAGAAGGCCTAAAGAAGTATTGAGTTATTCAAAAGGTGAGTGGATAGCAAAAACTTTAGAACTTAATCCAGTCGGAGATTTAATAGATATAAGAATTCTAGAAAGAGGAAAATCTGGTTTGGTTATAAAGCTATTGGTAAAGGGAACTAGAGGTCAATACATAGTAGCAAAAGAAGGTAATATTAGAAGTCTTTTAGGTGTAGGAAAAAATAGTGTTAACTCTACAGTAAACATATATGGAGCTAAAGGGGGAAGTGTTAAATATTCAGATAAACCAATATCAAAAAATCCATCATTGTTACCTTCTGCTTTTTTAGCAATAGAAAAAACATCAAATGGAATTTATAATATATATGGTGGTGGATATGGACACGGAGCAGGAATTCCTCAATGGTCAGCAATGGATTTAACAAAAAATAAAGGTTATTCATACAAACAGGTTTTACAAAGGTATTATTTTGATACTAAATTAAAAAATATGAAGTCTGTGGATGGATTGTCTCAAAGAATAAAAGTTGGAATTATGAATAGTGGCTTTAGTAGTTTAAATCATTCAAAAGTATCAATGTATTCTTCAGGCAGCTTAAAAATAAAGAGTAAAGATGCTAATTTAACAATAACTCCTAACAACTCTGTAGAGTTTATTTCTAAAAATGGATTCGTTGAAGTTATAGTTGGTGGGAAATTAAGAATTAAGACAAAAAACCATATTAGTATAACTTCAAATAAAATGATTTCATTAACAAATGTAAAGAGAAACGTTAAAAATTATAAATATCCTACATATAGAGGAAGCTTTGAAATAAGATTAGCAGATTTAGGAAAATCATTAAATTTGATAAATGAATTAAGTGTAGAGGATTATCTATTACAAGTTGTTCCTAGTGAAATGCCTAAAAGTTTTGGATTAGAAGCATTGAAAGTACAAGCAATAGCAGCGAGAACATATGCAGCTAAAGATATTTTACGTAATAGATATGCTAAATTAGGATTTCATATATTAGACAGTACTCAAAGTCAAGTATACAATAATCTAGATGAAAACGAGTTATCTAATGAAGCTATCAAATCTACAAAAGGGCTTATCTTAATACATGAAAATAAGCCAATTGATGCAAAATATTATTCAACTTCTTCTGGATTTAATTCAAATGCTCATAATATTTGGTAAAAATATTTGATGAAATAAAAAAAGTATTGACTATTTAGTCACGATGAACTAAAATGTCTTGTGACTAAATAGTCATTTAAAAAAATAACTTCTATAAAGGAGCATGTATGGATAAAAAAAGTCAGATTTTAGAAACTGCTAAAGATGTTTTATTAAAAAAAGGAGTTTTTAAAACAAGAATTGAAGATATAACAAATAATTTAGGAATTGCTAAAGGTAGTTTTTATACATATTTTAAATCTAAAGACAAGCTTTTAGAAGAAATTATAGATGAAGTTTATAAAGTAAGAGAGGTTGAACTTCAAGAGTTAATAGAGAAACATTTAGAATGTAGAGAACGATTAAAATTATTTATAGCAAAAAGATTTTTAATATCATCAGAAAACTTAAAATCTCATTTGATATTAATAAATTTAACTAGAAATTTAGAACATTTAACTCCTAGTTTAAGAGAAAAGCTTCTTAATATTGAACTTTTAAATAGAAAATTTTTAAAAAAGATAATTAAAATTATTCCAAATGTTATTTATTCAGAAAATGATATGAATACAATCATAATTTTTATTTTAGGTGGAATAAAATCTTATAGAATGGAAAGACTTTTTTATAAAAATACAGAGGATTATTTTATAAGTAATATTGATGAGTTCAAAGAAAAAATAAAAAACATCGACTTAGAGAAAGAAGTTGATTTAGTAGTAGATGGAATTTTAAAATTATTAACAGGAGGAAAATAATGAAAAAGTTATTAGGATTACTAGCTTTGCTTTCAACAGCAGCGTTTTCTAGAGAATTAACATTAGAAACTGCAATTGATTTAGCTTTAGAAAATGGAAAAACAATAAAATCAACAGAGCTTTCTAAAGAAAATGCAAA
>JBOFUO010000049.1:0-8742 GCA_051652625.1 Cetobacterium sp. | reverse complement strand
CAATCTCCCATTTTCCCGTAAAGGTCCATGATTTCTGTTTCTAGATTAAACATTGGTGCAAAAGCAGATTTTAAAACATCTCTAATTGACTTACCCTTTTCTAAAGTACTGTATTGGTCAAGATAACCTGTTGTAATATGATTACACCAAGAAACCATACCTTCATCAGGCATAAGCTTACCTGTTATAATGTTTAAGAATGTTGACTTACCTTCACCATTAGCTCCAACTAAACCAACGTGTTCACCTTTTAAAAGTCTGAATGAAGCATTTTCTAGAATAACTCTAGAACCGAATCCATGACTTACGTTTTTTACATCTAAAATACTCATAAGTTTTTTACTCCTAATCTATTTATTTAATTTATTTTTTTTAAACATCTTTATAATTTTATCATGAAATTGAGTTAAATGATATAGGTTTTTTACGTCTATAGAATACAAAAAATAAAAAAAGAGAGGATACAAAGTATCCTCTCATAGTTAACTATCTAGCAACTATATTTTCAGCTTGTAATCCTCTGTCACCTTTAACAACATCGAATTCAACTTCTTCGTTTTCTTTTAATGATTTGAAACCATCTTTTTTGATTTGAGAGAAGTGTGCGAATACATCTTTCCCGTCCTCACCAGTGATGAATCCGAATCCTTTTTCTTCATTAAACCATTTTACTGTACCTTTCATTTAAGTACCTCCGTTATTATTGTTAGTAAGTATTTTACCAAATCAATAATATTATAAAGAAGTACCGGTTAAAATAGTTCTTTAAAAATTATTAATTACTTGTTTGATCTTTACTACAAAGATAGTATAACACTCTTTTGAAATATTGTAAACATTTATTTTTATTTTTTATGATTTTTTTTCTTTTTGTTATCAAATGTGCTATAATAAAGGTCTAAGAAAAGATTAAAGGAGTTTAAAAGATGAATGATATTTTAGTTAATATTTCAAAAGAATATATCGTAGCTTTAGAGAAACAAAGCCCAGAAGATAAAGAGAGTAATATAATATATGGAAAGATGTTGAATATTTTAGAAAAAGATCCAACATTAAATTTATTTGGATTAATTCAAGAATTAAACAAAGGAACAACTTATTATGATAAAAATAAAGTTAGAAATCGTAGAGATAGATTAACAAACTTAGAAATACTTATAAAGAATGCAAATACAATTGTAGATAAACTTTTAGAAGATGACGAAGAGGAAAATCTTAGAATAATTGAAAGAAGTTTAAATAGAAGTGATATCTATAGAGATAGAATGGTTATGAACATTCTTTTAGCAGAATTTCCATCAAATGAGTTACGTGAAGTTTACTATACTATAAAAAATGACCAATGTAAAAAATTCTTATTTAGAGTTCTTGAAGAAATTAGAGCCTCTAGAGAAACAAATTAATATATTCAAATGTTTGAGATGATTTTTTCCTTTTTTTAGAGAAAAAATCATCTCTTTTTTGTTGTAAAATGTAGGAAATAACTTAGTATATTGGTAGATACTTTTATATAAGAATATTAAATTTTTTTAAGATAAAAGGAGTGATGACTTATGATATTAGCATTTTTAGGAGGAATAGTTTTAGGACTTTTATTTTTCTACAGCTTGGATTTGGGCTTAGAAAGCAGTAAAAAATTTCAAAATCCATCACTATTTATTTTTCTAGCATCATTATTTAGAATATTAATTTTATTAGTTGGATTTTATTATTTGTCACAAAACAACGGCCACAATTTCTTTGCAGCAATTTTAGGTGCTTTGGCTTCTAGAATATATATTGTTTATTTTTACAAAAAAAATAGAAAGTAAGGTGTAAATGATGAATAAAAAAACTATATATTTAGCTGGTGGATGCTTTTGGGGTGTAGAAGCCTATATGGATAGGATAGATGGAGTAGTAGATGCTGTTTCTGGGTATGCAAATGGCTCTACAGAGAACCCAAGCTATGAAGATGTAGTGCATAGAGAAACTGGACACGCTGAAACAGTTTGTGTAACTTATGACAAGGATGTAATTAGCTTAGAGAATATTTTGACGTACTACTTTAGAATTATTGACCCGACATCTTTAAACAAGCAAGGTAATGATGCTGGTAGTCAATATAGAACAGGAATATATTATGATGATTTAGAAGATAAAGACATAATAGTAAAAGAGATAAATTTGCTTCAAAGGAGTTTTTCAAAAAGAATTAGAATAGAAGTAAAACCTTTAGAACATTTTTATTTAGCTGAAGAATATCACCAAGATTATTTAAAGAAAAATCCCAATGGATATTGTCATATAGATTTATTTTCTGCAGCTTTCATGATAATAGATGAAAAAAAATATTCTTCTTTATCGGCTGAAGAGTTAAAATTAAAATTAACAGAAAAACAGTATAGAGTAACTCAAGAAGGCTACACAGAGATGGCTTTTCAAAATGAATATTGGAACTATTTTGAAGAGGGTATATATGTTGATATCACAACTGGAGAACCTTTGTTTTCATCGAAAGATAAATTCGATTCGGAATGTGGATGGCCAAGTTTTTCAAAACCAATAGTTCCTGAAGTTGTAAACTATGTTATTGATTCAACTCATGGTATGGAAAGAGTTGAAGTTGTAAGCAGAGTCGGAAACGCTCATTTGGGTCATGTATTTGAAGATGGACCTAAAAAAACTGGTGGCTTAAGATATTGTATAAACAGTGCTGCACTAGAGTTTATACCCCTATCTAAGATGGTGGAAAAAGGGTATGAGTATTTAATTTAATGAAAAATAAACCCGTGAACTTTAAATATCTTAAAGTTCACGGGTTTTTATAAGGTTTATTCTGATCTTAGGGCATCAATAGGATTAAGTTGAGATGCTTTTTTAGCAGGTGCAACTCCAAAGATAACACCTATAAAAGTTGAAACACCAAGTGCTGAAGATATAGAAAGAATAGAGAAAACAGGTGGAATATTAACAAAATAACCAATTAATAATGCTAAACTAATTCCAATAACGACTCCTACAACTCCTCCAATTCCTGTTAAAATTACAGATTCCATCAAAAATTGAATTAAAATATCTTTATTAGTTGCTCCAATAGCTTTTCTAATACCAATCTCTTTTGTTCTTTCAATAACACTAACTAGCATAATGTTCATAACTCCAATACCACCAACAAAGAGTGAAATACCAGCAACAAAAGTTATAAAAATATTGAGTGTACTTAAAATTTTATCAAAATTAGCAGCTGCATTACTCATAGTTTCAACACTGTAGAGTCCATTAACACCACTATTTTCTTCTAAAATCCGAGTTGTTTCTTTCATATCGTTAGCAAGATTTTCTGGAGTTTTAGACTCTATAATTATAGAGTTGTATCCACCTTTAGATAAATCATATACTTTAGCATAAGTGTTTAGAGGAACTCTTAAAAATCTAGGAATTCTTTTTCCACCCATAACTTTAATAAGCTCTTCTAAAGGATTTTTAAATACACCCACAATTTTATAAGTAATTGGATTGTTTTTTCTACTAGCAGAGAATGACATATCTTTACCAATGGCTTTATCAGCACTACCAAATAAACTTTCTGCTGTAAGATTATCTATTACTACAATTTTTTCTCCTTTTTCGTATTCAAAAGGTAAAAATCCTCTTCCAAAAAGGTATTCAGCAGTGTCAATTCTTTCATAGTCAGGAGTTGTAGCAGTTACTGCGACCACCTCTTTTCTCTTACCAATATCAATAAAAACTCGTGTTGTAATGTTGGCACTTACATTTTTAAACAGATTACTATCTTTTAGAACATCAATAACCTCTGGTTCTAAGAGATATTTCCATCTAAATTGTTCGTCGTCTTTGTCGATAGATACTGTAAACTTACCATATCCACCTTCTTTTAAATCTCCAGTTATATTTTTTTGCCCACCTTTACCAATAGCCGACATCGTTATAACAGATGAAATTCCAATTATAATACCAAGCATAGTTAAAAATGACCTTGTTTTATTTCCCTTTAAATTTTGGATAGCTCCTTTTAAGCTTTCTAAAAAATTCATAGATTCTTCACATCCTCAATAATTTCACCATCTTTAAATCTGATAATTCTTTTTGTAGCTTTACCAACTTCTGGTTCGTGAGTAACAATAACAATAGTTTTTCCTTGTTCATTTAGCTCTTTGAATAGTTGCATAACTTCTTTTTCAGATGTACTATCTAAGTTTCCTGTTGGTTCGTCAGCTAAGATTATAGCCGGCTCATTCACAAGAGCTCTAGCTATAGCTACTCTTTGTCTTTGTCCACCAGAAAGTTCGTTAGGTTTGTGGTCAAGACGGTCTCCTAAACCAACTTTTACGAGTACTTCTTTTGCTTTTTGAGCTCGTTCTTTATGATTGATACCAGAATAAACTAAGGGTAACTCAACGTTTTCTTGAGCTGTTAGCTTTGAAAGTAAATTAAAAGATTGAAAAACAAAGCCAATTTTTTTATTTCTAATTTTTGATAACTCTTCATCTTTTAATTTTGAAATTTCAACATCATCTAAGATATATTCACCATCAAAAGTGTGGTCAAGACACCCTAAAATATTCATCATAGTAGATTTACCACTTCCACTACTACCCATAATAGCTACAAATTCACCTTTATCTACAGAAAAATTTATATTTTTTAAAGCATGAAGTTTCATCTCTCCATTTATATAGTATTTATTTAAATCTATAATTTTTATCATTAGGGCTTCATCCCTTTTCTTTTAGGAGTTTCTTCACTAGTTAATATATTTAAATTAACTATATCTCCCGATTTTAAAGATTCTTTAGGATTTAGTAAGAATAGCTCACCAGCATTTAATCCTTTTGTGATAACAACTTTATCGCCTTTCATATTTATAAATTGAACCGCTGTTTTAGTTATCTTACCAGCTTCATCACTTTTATATACAAAATACTCTTCATTTTCAAAAAGTAATGCAGTTGATGGGACTATAATTCCAGGTTCATCTTCTCCTAAATATATTCTAGATGAAACTTTAAATCCAGGGACAATATGTGGAATGTTTTCTGTTGGTTTTACTTCGACTTCTAAAATATTTTCAGATGTTGTTTTAGAAACTTGAGATACTCTAGATATTTTTGTAATAACTCCAGGATAAGATATTTTCTTTTCAAAAACTTCTGGTTTTATAATTAATTTTTGATTTAAACTAATATCTTTAACTTCATACTCTGGAACTTCTAAAATTATTTTAATATCAGATAAATCAGCTAACTCTAAAAGAGGTTCATCTGTATTAACAGAATAATTTTCTTGAGCAAATAGAGTTGTAATAGTTCCACTAACAGGACTCATTATTTTTTCAGCTGTTTTTTCTAAATCCTCGTTATAGAAATCAATAGTTATTTCAGAAGTTCTAATCTCTTCAGCTAGCTCTTTTACAGAGTTACTAGAACTTCCTCCAATTTTATTCAACTCTTTTTGAACAGTATAGTTTCTTTTTAATTTAGATAGATTAATCTTTTCTTTTTCTAGATTTCTCTTTATATTATTTCTTTCTGTTTCATCAAAAGTCATAAGTAGTGCACCTTTTTCAACGAAATCTCCCTCTTGAACAAGAACATCTTTAACTTTTAGTTTTTTATCAACGAAGATTTTTTTAGTGTCATTTGCTTCAACGCTACCATTTACATCAATAAATCCACTACCCCTATCCACCTTAGCTTTTTCCGCATTAAAAGTTATTGTAGATTCTGCACCAGTTTTTTTGCTTCCACATCCACTAAGCCCAAGAGCTATTGTAAAAATTGTTAGTATCAAGTATTTTTTTTTCATTAAATTTCCCCTCTCACAATAATTTCGTAAATATATGCATTTAAAGAATTTTTAGCTTTTTCTTTAGAAACTTCCAACTCTAACAGGGTGTCAAAAGCTTCCATAACTTCTGTATAACTAGCTTTACCAAGAGAATTTTCAAGTTTTTTAATATCATATTTAGATTTTTCTAAACTAGCTTTATTATTTAAAACAGAGTAATCTTTTTCTAGTGTATAATAGCTGTCTCCAACTTTATATCTTGTAGCAATAGTTTCGTTAACTTTTTGTTTTAAAGTAATCTCTTGTTCTGTTAAAGAACTCTTATCATTAGCTAAATCAATATCTTTATAGAAAATATCTTTAGAGAATTTCAAGAAAACTCTATTTTCATTATTTTCATCATTTCTTTCAACTCCAACAAGTAGTTCTGGAACTTTGTTGTTATATTTCGAGTATTTAATCTTTTCTTCGGTAATACTTTTTTCTAATTTTAATTTTTGTAACTCTTTTTCACCAACTTTTTCTATATAGTTATTTAAATCTTTTTTATTTGGATTTATATCTAAAAGATTAACACCAGCTAATTTAAGACCATAATCATAATAGAATCTTTCTATAGTTTTATCTAAAACGTTCTCGATTTTTTGGATTTCTAATTCGATATTCTTATAGCTAACTAAAAGACTATCTAGGTCAATTTTAGGAATAGCACCTAATTCATAAGATTTACTCAGTATTTTCCTCTCTTTTTCGAGTGTGATTAAAGCATTTTTCTTTAGTTTTAACTCTGCTTCATTGTCTTTATAGCTTTTATATAGGGTTATCAAATTTAATTTTTGAGTTTCTAATCCACTTTTCAACTCTATTAAATCAATATCTCTATTTAAATTTAATTTGTTCAATTCGCTATCTTCTTTTGATAAAACTAAATCTTTTAAACTTCTTTGGACTCCATAAGTAAGTTTACTATCTTCAGTTTTAGATTTTTCTCCTGTAATATAAAAATCTCCATAACTCACGGTACTCTGTAGGTTATATTTTTCTTCTACATCTTTATAATCAGTTGTAGCATCAACAGAAACACCATTATATCTTCCTGTTTTGTAAAAATCTTCGTTAAAATTATTCTGATTATTTTTAACATTATATATTTCGTTTTGATAAGATGTTTTATCTATATTTTGTAATAATTTTTCTAAGCTGATTTCTTGAGAATAAACAAGTTTACTCACGAGTAAAGTTATCAGTAGATATTTTTTCATTTTTATCTCCTTTTAATAAAATTTTGAATACAATTACCGAAGCTTCATTATCATAATAGAATTCATATAATAAATCTAAACTTTTTAAAATTTCAGAAACAACAGAAAGTCCAAGGCCAGTTCCTCCATATTTTCGTACTTTTTTATCATTTTTTTTAGAAAAAGGTTTAAAGTATTCTTCAAAGTTTTCATTTTTTAATTTATCACTACTATTTTTAATAATAATTTCGGTTTTATTTAAAATTATATCTATATTTTTTTTATCATCAACATATGCCAAAGCATTTATAACTAAGTTGTTAATAGCACGTTCTATTAACTTTTTATCACTCGTTATTTCAACGTTCTCTAGGTTCGTATTTAAATTTATACAGTTTAGTTTAAAATCAATAGAGTATCTTTTTAAAATATTTTGTAGAGTATTTTTTAAATTAATAGCTTCGTTTTTTATAGGAATATATCCAGATTCTATTTTGCAGTAAAAAAGTAACTCTTGAATTAAAGAGTTCATATTAGAAGCTTCTTCATTTATATTTTTACAAATATCAGGAATCTCTTCAATATCAATTATACCATCTAAAATAGCTTCGCTGTAGCCATCAATAATAGCAACAGGGGTTTTTAATTCATGAGTTATATTTGAAATAAAATTTTTCCTAAAAAGTTCAGATTTTTTTTGTTTTTGAAGTTCACTTTTAAGTTGAGCATTTAGCTTTAAAAGTTCGGATTCAATAGGCTTACCCATTCGAATAGAAAGTTTGTATGCTATATATAGATTGATAGGAATACTTAATAATATTATATAGATAAAAAACTTTAAAGTTGATTTAATAACATCACTAATTGGAGCAACAGAAGTTATTAGGACCAACATATTATCTGCTTCTAATTGTTTTGCTAAAACAATTCGTCTGATATTATCTCTGCCAGTTTGAATATCTATAACTGTTTTACCATCTATTACTTCTTTCCATAAATCTTCTTCAATTATTTTTATAGGATGATACTTTGAGTTTTTTTTACTACTTTTTAGAGAAACTTCCCTTATAAAAATAGCTTTTTGTTCTGAAATTTCTGAAATTTCGTCGTATTGTTCACTATCGTATGTTTCAGCTAAAGTTGTAAGCTCTTTTTTCTTTAGGCTGATTTGATAGTTTTCTAAGAAGAGATAGTTAATTAGGACGTATAGAGCTATAAATCCATAAGTTAAGCAGTTTAAAAAGAAAAAAATCTTTAAAGATATTCGTCTCATAGGTTACTCACTTCAAATTTATATCCAACTCCTCTTATAGTTTTAATATAATTTTCTCCAATTTTTTTTCTTAAAATTTTTATTTGAGTATCAACAACTCTCTCATCAACCTCAAAGTCATTAGGCCAAATATTGTTTAAGATTTTTTCTCTTGTTAAAACTAAATCTTTATTTAGTATAAAATACATTAATAGACCAAATCCTTTATTTCCTAAGTTTAATTCAACCTCATTTTTAATAACACGATAATTTTCTCTATTAATCTCTAAATCACCAATTTTTTCTAAATTATTAACTCGATTTCTTTTAATAAGTGAATTTATTCTAGCCATTAAAACTTTTGGCTTAAATGGTTTGCCAATATAGTCTTCAACACCAAGTTCTAAACCTTTTACTTCATCTTCTTCTTCAACTCTCGCTGTAAGCATAATAATCGGT
>JBOFUO010000048.1:0-30830 GCA_051652625.1 Cetobacterium sp. | reverse complement strand
ATATTTACAATCACATCTGCTATATGTGTAACAGGACTATCAGTTATAGATATAAGTCAGGTTTTATCATTTAAAGGTCAAATTATACTACTTTTATTTATTCAACTTGGTGGATTAGGTGTAATGACTTTTTCATCGTTATTTTTTCTTTTGATAGGGAAAAAAATGAGTTATAAAGACAGAGAACTTATAAAAGAAGAAAGAAATGCAGAGAGTAGTGGAGAAGTTGTTAGTTTTATAAAAAAAATAGTAATAATTGTTCTGTTAATAGAAGGAATAGGAGCATTCTTTTTAACGTTGGAGTTTATGAAAGAGTTTGAGTTTTCAAAAGCTTTATATTTTGGTATATTTCATTCGATATCAGCATTTTGTAATGCTGGGTTTGCTTTGTTTTCAGATAATTTAGAAGGATATTCTGGAAGTATACTTATGAATATGACAATAGCATACCTAATAATATTAGGTGGAATAGGATTCTCAGTAATAAATTCTGTACTAATAGCTGTAAGAAGAGATGTAAAGAGATTTACACTAACTTCAAAAGTAGCAATTTTAGTTTCAATGTTTTTGACATTTATTGGAATGATTTTATTCTTTTTATTAGAATATAAAAACCCAACAACTCTAGCAAATTTGAGCTGGATAGATAAAATTTTAGCATCATTTTTCCAAAGTGTAACAACAAGAACAGCAGGCTTCAATACAGTTCCTATGGGTTCGTTAAATCCTGCAACAATATTTATGTTTTGTATTCTTATGTTCATAGGAGCATCACCTGGATCTACAGGTGGAGGAATAAAAACTACAACTATAGGAGTTATAGTTTTATATGTAATAGGTATTATTCAAGGTAAAGAAAATATAAATGTTTTTAATAGAAGGATAAGTTGGGATATATTAAACAGGGCTTTAGCTATTTTAGTTATATCTATAATCTATGTTTCAATAGTAATAATGGCAATTATGACAATAGAAACTGAAATGAGTTTTGAAAAAATAGTTTTTGAAGTGTTTTCAGCATTTGGTACAGCAGGTTTATCTATGGGAATAACAGCTGATTTAAGTGTAGTATCGAAAATATTGATAATAATTACTATGTTTATTGGAAGATTAGGGCCAATGACCTTTGCGTTAGCTTTAGGGGAAAAGAAAATCAAACAAAGTTTAAGATATCCAAAAGAAAATATTCTAGTTGGTTAGTAATGGAGGAAAAATGAAACAGTATGTTGTAATAGGTATGGGAAGATTTGGTGCAAGTGTTGCAGAAACATTGTATAAATCTAATGAAGAAGTTCTAGCAATAGATGAGTCTGAAGATACTATTCAAGAAGCAGTAAACAGTGGAATAGTTGAAAATGCCGTTGTTGCAGATGCTACAGACGATAAAGAGTTAAAAAATATAGGTCTTGAAGGATTTGATGTTGCTTTTGTTTGTATAGGTGCAATTGAACCAAGTATAATGGTAACTCTAAATTTAAAAGAGCTTGGGGTAAAAAAAATTATAGTTAAAGCAATATCAAGAAGACATGGAAGAGTTTTAGAAAAAATCGGAGCAAATCAAGTTATTTATCCAGAAGAATATATGGGAAAAAGAACAGCATTGGCTGCAATGGATCCAAATATGATAGAGCATTTTAGATTCTCTAAAGATTTCTTGTTAGCAGAAATAAAATCTCCAGAAAGTTTTTGGAATAAAACTTTAATAGAATTAGATATAAGAAAAAGATATAATGTAAATATAGTAGGAATAAAAAAAGGGAATAGAAACTTTATTCCTAACTTATCTCCTAATACCGCAATTGAACAAGGAGATATACTTCTTGTAATAACAGATGCCAAAACAGCAACAGAACTAAAGAATTTAAAGTAAGAGAGGAGTAAAAATGGAAAATTTTGATGTTATAGTTATAGGAGCAGGACACGCAGGTTGTGAAGCTGCTTTAGCCGCTGCTAGAATGGGTGCCAAAACAGCAATATTTACAATACTATTGGATAATATAGGATATATGTCTTGTAATCCATCGTTAGGAGGACCAGCTAAATCACACTTAGTAAAAGAAGTTGATGCATTAGGTGGTGAGATGGGAAGAAACATTGATAAAACTTTTATTCAAATAAGAGTTTTAAATACTAAGAAAGGACCAGCTGTGAGATCGTTAAGAGCTCAAGCTGATAAAGTAAATTATAGTAAAGAGATGAAAAAGACTCTTGAAAATACTGAAAACTTAGATGTTGTTCAAGGAATGGTAACAGAACTTGTTGTAGAAAATAATAAAGTTATTGGTGTAAAAACAAAAGAGGGTGTAGAGTACAGAGCTAAAGCTGTTGTAGTTGCTACGGGAACATTTATGAGAGGTCTTATTCATATAGGTGAAAACCAATTCCAAGGTGGAAGAATGGGAGAGTTATCATCTGAAGAGCTTCCATTATCTCTAGAAAAATTAGGAATAAAACTAGGAAGATTTAAAACTGGAACACCTCCAAGAATAGATGCTAGAACAATTGATTATTCAAAAGTAGATATTCAACCTGGTGACGAAGGAGTACTAAAATTCTCTAGTAGAACAACTGCTGAAGAGGTACTTACTAGAAAGCAGATACCTTGTCATATGGTATTTACAAATAAAGAGGTTCATGATACTATTATTTCTAATAAAGATAGATCTCCACTATTTAATGGAACAATTCAAGGAACAGGTCCAAGATATTGCCCATCAATAGAGGATAAAGTATTTAGATACCCAGATAAAGATAGACATCATTTATTCTTAGAAAAAGAAGGTTATGATACAAATGAAGTTTATGTAAGTGGATTCTCTTCATCATTACCAACAGATGTTCAATACAAAATGTTAAAAGGTATAGAAGGATTAGAAAATGCTAAAATAATGAGATATGCTTATGCTATTGAATATGACTATATAATTCCAGAAGAAATTAAATATAGTTTAGAAACTAAAAAAATAGAGAACCTATTTTTAGCAGGACAAATAAATGGAACGTCAGGATATGAAGAAGCTGGAGCTCAGGGACTTTTAGCAGGTATAAACGCCACAAGAAAAGTGTTTGGGAAAGAGCCAGTAATATTAGATAGAGCAGATTCATATATAGGAACATTGATAGATGATTTAGTATCAAAAGGAACTAATGAACCTTATAGAATGTTTACAGCTAGAAGTGAATATAGATTAGTTTTAAGAGAAGATAATGCCGATTTAAGACTTACTGAATTAGGGTATGAAATTGGTTTAGTTTCAGAAGAGGAATATAAAAGAGTTAAGAAAAAAGAAAGTGATGTTGCAGAGATAATTGAAAAGTTAGATAAGCAACATGTTGGAAGTAGCAATGAAAGAGTTAATGAAATATTAATAAAAGCGAACGAACCAGAGATTAAATCAGGAATAACATTAATTGAGTTGTTAAGAAGACCTGAAGTTAGCTATTCTGATATTAAATATGTATCTGAAATAATTGAAAAATTTGACTTAGGTAAATATGATGCAGATACAGAATATCAAGTTGAAGTTCAAGTTAAATATTGTGGATATATTCAAAGATCTTTAAAAATGATAGAAAAACATAAAAGTTTAGAAACTAAAAAACTTCCTGAAGATATGGACTATGATATTTTAGAGAATATGCCAAAAGAAGCAAAAGATAAATTAAAGCAAGTTAGACCATACAACATAGGTCAAGCTTCAAGAATTTCAGGAGTTTCTCCAGCAGATATTCAAGTTTTACTGATGTATTTAAAAATGAAGGGAAAGATATAGATGAAAAACTATTTAATCGAGGGAATAAAAAAGATTGGATTAAAGTATACAGATGAAAAAGTAAACAATTTAATAAAATATTTTGAATACTTAGTAGAGTATAACTCTCATACAAATTTAACTGCCATTAGAGATGAAAAAGATGCATTAGAAAAGCATTTTTTAGATTCTCTTTTACTTCAAAATTTATTAGATGAAAAAGAGTGCAAAAAAGCTATCGACATTGGAACTGGAGCAGGTTTTCCTGGAATGGTTTTAGCTATATTTAATCCAAACGTAGAGTTTGTATTGATGGATTCTGTTGGTAAAAAAACAATATTTTTAGAAAATGTAAAAGAGTTATTAAATTTAGAAAATGTTACAGTTGTAAATTCAAGAGCAGAAGATTATATAACTCCTGAAAATAGAGAGACTTTTGATATAGGTCTTTGTAGAGGGGTAAATAAACTAAATGTAATATTAGAATATATGATACCTTTTATAAAAGTTAACGGGCATTTTTTAGCACAAAAAATGGTTGGAACTGAAGAAGAAGGTGAAGCAACAAATGCTTTAGATATTTTAGGAGCAAAGATAATAACAGTTCATAGATATAATCTTCCTAACTATGGAGATGAAAGATTAGTTGTAGAGATATTAAAACATAAGTCAACAGATGCTAAATATCCAAGAAGAGCAGGAGTAGCTTTAAAAAAACCATTATAATAAAAAAGTTTAGGGGGAGGAAAAGTATATGATAATTTTTGAAAAATGTAAAAAATTAATATTCATAGCTTTTCCTCTTTTTATTTTTTTGAGTGGAGGATTGTTAGTTAAAAATAATCTGCCTAAAATAGTTGAAATAATACTAAAAATAGCAGTTGGTCCAACAATCTCTTCTCAAGAAATTAAATTCCCAAAATTTGGAGAGATAGATATAACAGAAGTAACATTATCAAAAAATGATAAAATCTTAGTTAAAGCTCCAAAGATAAAGATTCGTTATGATAAAGAATCTTTAAAAGCCTTTAGATTAAAAGAGATCAATGTACAAAATCCTTTTGTTCATATTGATAGAAAAAATACAAATATAAATATTGTAGAGGTATTTTCTAATGGAAAAGAATCAAGTTCTAATAAAAAAGCAGGAACTGGGGTACCTATTGATATAATAACTGTAAAAGATGCAAAATTACTATTTACAGATAATACATATTCAAGAGAAATAAAGCAGGAGTTAGACTCTGTAGATGGATATGTAGCTTTTGATAGGGTAAAAGGAATAGATTTAGAGTTTAAAGGAAATCAAGGTAAAGAATTATATGAATATAGGCTTGATAATTTAAATGAACCTTTAAATATGAATATAGTATTAAAAAATGTAGAAGTAAAACCAGAATTAATTCAATATGGATATGATGATAAGGAATTGAGTGAAGCAACTGGAATATTTAATATGGATTTAACAATATCTACAAGTGGATTAAATGGTAATGCAGAGCTTTTAGAAGGAACAGTTCAATACAATAGCTTACTTCAAACGGTAAAAGATATCAATGGTAAAATTAATTTTGATAAAAATGGAATAGTTGTAGATTTTAAATATGAATTAAATAAAGTTCCTGGAAAATTTAATGTTTTTTATTCTGAAGAATCTGGAGTAAAAGTAAATTTTAAATTTAAAGATTTACCTTATCTAGTTGCAAAAGATTATAAGTTATTGGGAGATTTAAACCTTCCTTTAAATGAAGTTAAATTTAAAAATATGGATGTTGAATTAACATATAAAAAAGATTCAGGTTTTAAAGCTGAAGTCTTATATGAGGCTTATCCACTTTTAAAACCTAAAGTAAATTTAGAAAATTTAAATGGTAAAGTTGAATTTAAAGATGGAGTTTTAGTATTATCTGGAGATAAATTAAATGTCATATTTTTAGGAGTTGACTATAAAAAAGAGTTAACTTATAAAATTGATTTAGATTTAAAAGAAGATGATTTAAAATTTAAAGTAGAATCTAATTTTATAGATTTTGATGGTGATTATCAAAAAACTGATAAAATGATAAATTTGTACCAAGATTCTAAAAAAGCTATGAGTTATGATTTGAAAAATAACAATTTAAATTTTATAAATTTAAAAGGTAAAGAAATAATAAGTGATTATAATTTTCAGATAGAAGCATCAGAAAAAGATAAAGTTATAAATATCGAAGAAATTGCAATGATAAATCCTAAAAATCAAAAAGTCTTTCAATTAAAAGGAACTTTTAATAGAGAAGATTATAAATATAATTTGAAAATTCATACAAAAAATTTGAAAGAAAATGAATTGTTTGGAGAAAAAAAAGTAGAAATTAAATTAGATTTTATAGGTGAAATATCTGGTGAAAAAGAAAAATTTATTTTAAGAGGAAAGATAAACGATTTTAAAATTCAAAATGAAGATATGTTAATAAATAGTTACGCTAATTTATCTATAATAAATGATAAAAGTTTTCAAGGTGAAATAGACGGTGAATTAAGAGAGTTAAAATATAAAAATTATAAAATTGAAGGAGTAAAAGTAAATTCAAATTATTCAAATGGAAAACTTGAATTGACTGATATAAGAAATGATTTCTTTAAACTTTTAGGTGAAATAGATATTACAGAAAGGTATGTTGATTTAACTTATTATGTCGACGGATTAAAGAACAGTGAATTTGAAAATACACCTTTAAATATAAAATTTGACGATGTTGAAGGTAAAATTGAAGGTTATTTTGAGAATATAGAAGCTTTAATAAGTGTAAAAAAAGCATCAATTGAAATGCCAAATAAAGAGTTAGTATTATTAAGTGGAGATATAAACTATAAAGAAAATTTAATTTCAATAAAAGACTTTAAAATAAACAAAAGTTTGGCAACAGTAGATTATAATATTAAAGACAAATCAGGAAAATTTATTTTAAATATATTAGAAGAGAATTTAGCTAAATATTATAACTTTAAATCTTTAAAGTATAGAACATTATCAAGAATCTATGGGAAAATTGAAAAAGATAATATAGAGGCTAAAATAGGTATAAATATAGATAGGGCATATTTAAATGGAAAACCCATTCCAAATATATTATCAAACTTAACATATAAAAAAGATTCTTTAGAAAATATTCTAAAAATAGATAATTTAGATTTATTAAATCTTCATGGGAAGAAATTGTTATTTTCAAATGGCTTAGTAAATTTAAAAGATAATACATTAGAATTTAATATTCCAAACCAAAATGTAACACTAAAAGATTTTGAAGACATGATAGATACAAAAGATATGGATGGAAGTATAAAAATAGAAAGTAATGTGAGTGGAGAACTCAAAAATTTGAAATATTCATTAAAACTATTTGATGGGAATTATATAATAAAAGGTTTTGAATTTGAAAAGATATCACTTGAATTAATTGGTGATAAAGATAAATTAAATATAAATGAAGTTTTAGCTTATTACCAAAAAAATGAAATTAGAGGAGAGGGAGATTACACGTTAAGTTCAAAGCAATATGATTTTAATATTTATTCTAAAAATATAGATTTGAGTTTCTTAAATGCAATATTGCCAAAAGAGGTAATAAATGATTTGAGCGGTATAGCTAATATAGATGTTAAACTTTCAAGTTTATTAAAAAATAATAGTGGATATGTAGATTTAATAGATTTTAATGCTAATTTACCAAAAGCGTTAATTGATTTAAAAAAATTAAATATGATATTAAAAATAGATAATAAAAGGTTAACTGTTAATTCACTTGTGGGAATATTGAATAAAGGAGAAATAAAAGGTAAAGGATATTTAAAACTACCATCATTAGAAGAGATTTCAGCAGATGATGAATTCTATAAAAGTTTAAATTATGATTTTAATCTAACATTGAAAAATTTTATTTATGAATTAAAAGATTACTTTAGGATAGACTTATCAACTGATTTAATTTATTCTGAAAATAAGATTTCAGGAAATGTTATTTTAAACAATGGTGAAATAACAGGTATTTTAAAAGAAGATAAAGGCTTGATTTTAACTGTATTAAACTTTATAATAGATAAAACAAGAAGTGTTATTGGCAGTAGTAAAAAATTAGGAGAAGATTTTGAGATAAAAGGGAAATTAGATGAAACTCCTGAATTCGATGTTAGATTTATGATAAAAGATGGTATTGATATAAATATTCTAGACATTTCAACATTTGCTCAAGATGTTCGTGGAACATTACAAGGAAGATTTGATTTGTTTGGAAAAAACGATAATATAACTGCAATAGGAGAGTTAGAAATACAAAAAGGAAAATTTGTTTTAGGTAATGAAGACTTTGTAGTTACAAGAGCTTTGGTTTTAACAGATAAAAGAAATGGAAATGTAACTGATTTTAATCCGAGCTTAATTTTTGATGTCTCATCATTAACATCAGGTGGAAATGTAGAAATTTCTTTACAAGGAGAGCTAAATAGTTTAAGATTAAATATAACTACAAAACAAGGAAGCGAGAGTAGTAGCTTAAAAAATTTGTTTGAAGGTAATGGAACAGGTAGTGACAAGAATATTGTTGCAATGCTATTTAAAACATTAATAGATAGTCAAATTTCAAGCACGTTGTTAAGACCAATATCTAAAACAATAAAAAATACATTCCATATATCAAAATTTAGAATAGTTTCAGATGTTTTTAATCAAGAGGTATTGGCTAATTCAGATGATCCTAAAGCTCAAGACCCAAATGCATTTAGTTTTGGAGCGTATTTGGAAGCTGAAAATCCAATATATAAAGATAAGTATTTTTGGATTTTAAAATTAGGAATAATTGATGGAAGCAAGTATGATCTTGGTGAAAGTAGTACTGAGAATGGATCTAATGAAGTTTCAAATTCTGTTAATCAATTTGATTTTAAAGCTGAAAGAAGATATAAATCTGGATGGTCTTATGGAGTTGGAGTCTCTAGATTAAATGAAACAAATATGATAGATGAAAAAAAAGAGGGGAATTTAAATTATTATGTTGATTTTAAATTCGAAAGAAAATATAATAATATAAAAGATATTTTTTCGAAATAAAAAATAATTGGAGGGCAATTTAGGATGAAAAAGCACCTGATAGGAATAGTATCACTAATAGCTTCTATTGTTTCTTTTGGAGCAGAAGGAGAATACTTGGTAAAAGGGGTAGAATTTAGAAATTTAAATGAAATACCTCAAGATGTTTTAATACAAAAAATGAGTTTAAAAAAAGGACAAGCATTTTCAACAGATGCATTATTAAAAGATTATAATAATATAAAAAAAAGTAACTATATAGACGAATTATCAATATATCCACAAGTTTATGATGGTGGAATAAAACTAGTCGTAGAAATAAAAGAAAAAAGAGATACAAAAGAAATATTAGAAAAAGAGGGCATTTTACCAGCATCTGAAAGAGAAAGAGTTGATACAACATTAGTTGTTTCAAGTTTAGAAATAATCGGAAGTGTAAATGTACCAGTTAATGAAGTGATAAAAAAAATACCAATTAAAGCTGGAGGATATTTCTCTAAAAATAAAATTGTAAGAGGGCAAAGAGCACTTTTAGAAACAGGTATGTATAGAGAGGTAATGCCAGATGTTTATCAATACCCAGAAGGTCTTGTTGTAGTTTATTCAGTTATAGAGAATCCAATTATAAATGGAATAACAATAACAGGAAATACAAAATACAGTGCTGAAGAATTGAAATCTTTAGTAAATATTGAAAGTGGAAAAGTATTGAATTTAAATAATCTAAGAGATGCAAGAGATAAAATCTTAAAAAAATATAATGAAGATGGATATGTTCTAGCAGAAATAGAAAATATAGATTTAACAGGAGCTAACAACCTAGAAATTTCTATAAATGAGGGTGTTATAGGGAATGTTGACTATACTAAAATGGTAACAAAGCAAAAAGGTCAAAGAAGAAAAGCTACTGATAACCTTTTAAAAACGAGAGATTATGTTGTAGAAAGAGAGATTGAAATAAAGCAAGGTGAAGTTTTCAATATAAATGATTACAATGAAACAGTTTCAAACTTAATGAGAACAGGTTACTTTAAAAATGTAAAATATGAAACAAAACCTGGTTCAGGAGACTTAGTGTTATTGTTAGAAGAGGAAAGAACAGCTACTTTACAAGGAGCAATATCTTATGGTTCAGAGATTGGATTCTTAGGAATGCTTTCAGTTAAAGATATGAACTGGAAAGGAAAAGGGCAAGAGCTAGGTGTAACATTTGAAAAATCAGATGAAAACTACACAAGTTTCTCAATTAACTTCTCTGATCCTTGGATAAGAGATACAGATAGAATCTCTTGGGGTTGGAGCCTTTATAAAAACGAATATGAAAATAGTGACAGTGTATTATTCAACGAAACAGATACATATGGAGCTAAAGTTAACATAGGAAAAGGATTAACTAAAAATTTAAGACTTGGACTTGGAACAAAAGCTGAATATATAACAGAAAAAGCTGATAAAGAAGAGCTTGATCTTTTAAGTAATGGAGAAGCCCTAAGAACAAAGTGGCATGAAGAAAGAAACTATGGATTATTTAGTATCTATCCATCAATAACTTATGATACAAGAAATAGTTACTGGAATCCTACAGCTGGATGGTATGGAAAGTATCAAGTTGAAGTTGGATATGCAGATACTATAGATTCAGGAAGTTTTGCTAATACAACTTTAGAGCTTAGAAAGTACCATAGAGGATTATTTAAAAAGAATACTTTTGCATACAGAGCAGTTGGTGGAGTAATGACATCTTCAACTCCAGAATCACAAAGATTCTGGGTAGGAGGAGGAAGTACTCTTAGAGGTTATGATGGAGGATTCTATCAAGGAACTCAAAAGGTAACTGCAACAATAGAAAATAGAACTCAAATAAATGATGTTTTAGGATTTGTAGTATTCTCAGATATGGGAAGAGCTTGGGACTATCAAGGAGAAGACCCTGGATACTTAAGAGAGGGAAGAGATGCTAAAGCTCCTGATGATGTAGCGACAACAGTTGGAGTAGGTTTAAGAGTTAATACTCCAGTAGGACCGTTAAGATTTGATTTTGGATGGCCAGTAGGGAATTCAGAAGAAAGTGGAATGAAATTCTACTTTAACATGGGACAATCATTCTAATAAATATATATGGAGGATTTTAATATGAAAAAAATAGCAATAATCGGAATGCTAGCAGCATTATCAACATCATCTTTTGCTTTGAAAGTAGGATATGTAAATAGCCAAGAGCTTTTTGCAAAATATTCACAAACAAAAACTGTTAGAGATACTTTAACTAAAGAAAAGCAAACTTTAGAAGCATCATTACAGAAGCAAGAGATAGATTTACAAAAACTTCAAGTTGAACTACAAGGAAAAGGAAAAAATGTAACTGATGCTGAGAAAAAATCTTTCGAAACTAAAGTAACAGCTTTCCAAAAATTAGTTAGAGAATCTCAAGCAAAGCTTTCAAATGAAGAAGCTAAAAAAATGCAAGAGATTGACAGATTAATAAACATCTCTATTCAAAATGTTGCTAGATCAGAAAAATATGATTATGTTCTTGAGCAAGGAGCAATAAAATTTGGTGGAGAAAACTTAACTCCAAAAGTTTTAAATGTTATGGAAAAAAGTAAAAAAGTAAATTAATTATATTGAAGAGAGGGGAAATATGACTTATGAAATTAATAAGCTAATATCTCTTCTTGAATGTGAGGTAAAGGGGGATGCCAAAGTAGATATTACTGGGCTATCTCCCTTTTTTCAAGCTCAAGAAGGAGATGTTACTTTTGCATCTGATGAAAAATTTTTAAAAAGATTAAATGAAACTAAGGCTAGTGTAGTTATTGTACCTAAAGGAATAGAGTTACCTGAAAATGGAAAAACATATTTATTGGTAACTTCAAATCCAAGAGTTTTAATGCCAAAACTTTTAAACTTCTTTAAAAGAGAGATAAAAAAAATAGAGAAATTAAAAGAAGATTCATCTTTAGTTGGTGAAGGTAGCTCTTTAGGAATAAATTCTTATATAGGGCATGATGTAGTAATAGGAAAAAATGTAACTGTTTATCCAAATGTAACAATATGTCAAGGTGTGGAAATTGGAGACAATACAATAATTTATCCAAATGTAACACTTAGAGAATTTACTAAAATAGGAAAAAATTGTGTAATTCAACCAGGAGCAGTTATAGGATCTGATGGATTTGGATTTGTAAAAATAAATGGAAATAATACAAAGATTGAACAGATAGGTTCTGTAGTTATTGAAGATTTTGTAGAAATTGGAGCAAATACAACAATAGACAGAGGGACAATAGGAGATACATTAATAAAAAAATATACAAAGATTGATAACTTAGTTCAAATAGCTCACAATGATATTATTGGAGAGAACTGCTTAATAATATCTCAAGTAGGAATAGCTGGAAGCACAGAAATAGGAGATAATACAACTTTAGG
This sequence comes from Cetobacterium sp., assembly GCA_051652625.1. Taxonomy (GTDB): domain Bacteria; phylum Fusobacteriota; class Fusobacteriia; order Fusobacteriales; family Fusobacteriaceae; genus Cetobacterium_A. The sequence goes on along the minus strand of JBOFUO010000048.1, from coordinate 18,581 downwards.
TGGGCAAGTAGGAGTAGCTGGTCATATCAAGATTGGAAGTAATGTTATGGTTGGAGCTAAATCAGGAATAATAGGAAATGTAGATGACAATCAGATTTTAGCTGGACATCCTCTTATGAACTTAAAAGATGATTTGAAAGTAAAGGCAGCTCAAAAAAGATTACCAGAACTTTTAAAAAGAGTAAAGGTGTTAGAGAAAAAAATGTAATAAAAAAGCAATTTAAGAAGAATCTAGAAGAGGAGAAATCTCTTTTAGATTTTTTTATTTTTTTAAATTAGGGTATTTAATTTAGAGTTGTAACATGGTACAATATATAAAATAATAAAAATGAGGTAGTTTAATGAAAAAGAGAATATTTTTTGATAAGTACGAAGAAATGAGATTTATATCCCATTTAGATATGCTTAGATTTGTAGATAGACTATTAAAGAAAGCACATATACCAATGAAATATACTCAAGGTTTCCATCCAAGACCAAGAATTTCTTTAGGAAATCCAATATCGTTAGGAACAGAAGCTTTTAATGAATTGATGGATATAGAATTACTAGAACCAATGACAAATGAAGAAGTTTTAGAAAAAATAAATTCAGCAGCTGTACCAGGATTCAGAGTTAATAAAGTTGAAACAGTTACAGATAAAATAAGTATTGCAGATATTTATACAAATGCTATATTTGAAATAGAAGGTTCAAAAGAGGATATAGATATTTTAGAAAATCTATTTAATCAAGAAGAAATTATTGAAAGAAAAGAGAAAAAAGGAAAGATATCTGAAAGAAATTTAGGAGAGAGAGTTAAAGATTTTTCAAGAGATGAAAATAAAATAACTTTAGAATTAGTTAATACTTCACCAAATTCTTTCTTGATTTTAGCAGGAATAGATATAAAAAATGTTCACATAATAAAAAGAGGTTATAAAATCTAAAATATATAATTAATTACAAAGGAGAAAAGCTATGCTAGATTTAAGATTTATTCGTGAAAATATTGAAGTACTTCAAGAGATGCTTGTAAACAGAGGAAGTAACATTGATCTTCAAGAGTTTGTAACATTAGATGCAGAAAGAAGAGAGGTTTTAACTGAAGTTGAAACATTAAAAAATAAAAGAAACACAGAGTCTGCAGAAGTAGCTAGAAAGAAAAAAGCTGGAGAAGATGCATCTGAAATTATTGCTGAAATGGGAAAAGTTTCTGCACAAATAAAAGAGTTAGATGCTAAACTTTCTATTATAGAAGAAAAAGTAACTTATTTCCAAATGACATTACCAAATGCTTATCATTCAAGTACTCCAGTAGGAAAAGATGAAGATGATAATGTTGAAGTAAGAAGATGGGGAACACCAAAAGAGTTTTCATTTGAGCCAAAAGAACACTGGGAATTAGGAGAAAATCTTGAAATTTTAGACTTCGAAAGAGGAGCTAAATTAGGTGGATCAAGATTTACAATATATAGAGGAGCAGCAGCAAGATTAGAAAGAGCTTTAATCAGCTTTATGCTAGATACTCATACAACAGAACATGGATATACAGAGCATTTAACACCTGTATTAGTAAGAAGAGAGATTTGTGAAGGAACAGGTCAACTTCCTAAATTTGAAGATGATATGTATAAAACAACTGATGATATGTTCTTAATTTCAACTTCTGAAATAACATTAACTAACATTCACAGACAAGAGATTTTAAATGAAAAAGATTTACCAAAATACTATACAGCTTATTCACCTTGTTTCAGAAGAGAAGCTGGATCTTATGGAAGAGATTTAAAGGGATTAATTAGACAACATCAATTTAATAAAGTAGAAATGGTTAAATTAGCAACTCCAGAAACATCATATGATGAGTTAGAAAAAATGGTAGTTAATGCTGAAACAATTTTACAAAAATTAGAGTTACCATATAGATTAATTCACCTTTGCTCAGGAGATATGGGATTTGGAGCAGCTAAAACTTATGATTTAGAAGTATGGTTACCTGGACAAAATAAGTATAGAGAGATTTCATCTTGTTCTAACTGTGGAGATTTCCAATCTAGAAGAATGGGATTAAAGTATAGACCAGAAGGAAGTACAAAGAGTGAATTCTGTCATACATTAAATGGATCAGGATTAGCAGTAGGTAGAACATTAGTTGCTATAATGGAAAATTACCAACAAGAAGATGGATCATTCTTAGTTCCAGAAGTATTAATACCTTATATGGGTGGAATGACTATTGTTAAAAAGTAGTCTTTTAATCTTATTTGTTTTAAATTTATTAATTAAAGATACGAATTTTTTAGGAATTTTACTTTTTGTTGGATTATTTTTAAACATATTTTTAAATAAAGAGTTATTAAAAAATTTAAAAAAATTAAAATTTTTAATTTTTATCTATTTAACTACTTTTTTTGCACAAATATATTATCATCAAGAGGGAGAGGTTTTATTTAAAATATATAATATTTATGTCACGAAAGGTGGGGTTTTAAACTTTACTTCAAGTTTTTTAAGAATAATAAATCTAATTTTATTGTCATGGTTAGTAAATACTCAAAAAATATTGCCAAAAAGTTTATCATCATATCAAAATATTATAGAAGATGTAATTGAGCTAATTCCCCAGGTTTTTAAGATTTTTAAGAGCAAAAGAAAGATAAAGTGGTTTTTTAGATATATTTTAAGTCAAATAAAGATGAAAAACTAATAGTTTCAAAAATTGATTTTAATTGAAAAGTTTGTTATATTAATAGTATAAATAAAAACAATCAGGAGGAAAATTATGTCATATAATTATAAAGACTTAGGATTATCTAATACTAGAGAAATGTTTGAAAAAGCCAACAAAGAGCATTATGCAGTTCCAGCATTTAACTTCAACAATATGGAGCAAATGTTAGCAATCGTAGAAGCTTGTGCTGAAGCAGGTTCACCAGTTATACTTCAATGTTCAACAGGAGCATTAAAATATATGACAAAAGAGGTAGCTCCATTATTAGCAAAGGCAGCTGTAGATAGAGCAAGAGCTATGGGATCAGATATACCAGTAGCACTTCACTTAGATCACGGACCAAACTTAGATGCAGTAAAGGCTTGTATTGATGCAGGATTCTCATCAGTAATGATAGATGGTTCTCATCATACATTCGAAGAAAATATAGCAGTAACTAAAGAAGTAGTAGAATATGCAAAGCAATTCGACGTAACAGTAGAGGCTGAGTTAGGAGTTCTAGCTGGAGTAGAAGATGACGTTGTTGCAGAGCACCATATCTTTACAAACCCAGAAGAGGTTGAAGAGTTTGTAGCAAGAACTGGAGTAGATTCATTAGCAATAGCTATAGGAACTTCACATGGAGCTCACAAGTTCAAGCCAGGAACAGATCCTAAATTAGAATTAGGAGTTTTAGCTGAAGTAGAAAGAAGACTTCCAGGATTCCCTATCGTATTACATGGATCATCTGCAGTACCTGCAAAATATGTTGAAGAAATCAAGAAATTTGGTGGAAAATTATCAGATGCAATCGGAATTCCTGATACAGAGTTAATGGGAGCTGCTAAATCTGGTGTTGCAAAAATCAACGTTGATACAGATGGAAGACTTGCATTCACTGCAGGAGTAAGAAGAGTATTCGGAGAGCAACCTGGAGAATTCGATCCAAGAAAATATTTAGGTGTTGCACAAGCAGAAATGAAAGCTTACTATAAATCAAAAATCAAGACAGTTTTCGGATCAGAAAACGCTTACAAAGCTGGAAAGTAATTATAACTTAAACCTGTAGAATATTCTACAGGTTTTTTTTATTGTCACTTTTTTTGAACAAAAGAAACTATCTATAACTATTGCTTTTTTAAAAAAAATATAGTAATAAAATACAATAAATACTTAATTAAAATCTAAAATAAATAAAAATTGGAGGGTTAAGATGGCTTGTGAAAATAGGTTGAAAAAAGAGATGTTTGATGAGCTAAAAAATTATATAGATGAAATTGAAGATAGAAATGGTGTTTTAATCTCAGTTTTGCATAGAGGACAAGAAATTTTTGGTTATCTTCCAAAAGAAGTTCAAGAGTTTATAGCAAGCGAATTAAAGATTCCTATAGCAAAAGTATATGGTGTTGTAAGCTTTTATCACTTTTTTTCAATGATTCCTAAAGGGAAATATCCAATTTCTGTTTGTATGGGTACTGCTTGTTATGTTAGAGGAGCAGAAAAAGTATTGAATAATATAAAAAATTATTTAGGAATAGATGTAGGAGAAACAACTGAAGATGGATTATTTTCAATAGATACACTTAGATGTGTGGGAGCGTGTGGATTAGCTCCTGTAGTTTTAATAGGAAAAGATGTGTATGGAAAAGAAGATGTAAAAGATATGAAAAAAATATTAGAAAAATATAGAAAAGAATCCATAAAATAAAATTCGAGTATTATTTTGAGTATTTAAGGAGGGCTATATGAATGTAAAAAAGAAGATACTTGTTTGTGGTGGAACAGGTTGTTTATCTGCAAAAGCAGGTCAGATAGTAGAAAATTTGAAAAATTCAATAGATAATCACAATTTAAAAGATGATGTTGAAGTCATACAAACAGGATGTTTTGGATTCTGTGAAAAAGGACCAATATTAAAAATAATACCAGAAAATACATTTTATATTGAAGTAAAACCTGAGGATGCTGAAAGAATAATAGTAGAAGATATAATTAGTGAAAAAAAAATAGTAGATTTACTATATATAGACCCTAGAAATGGAGAGAGAGTTTTTGAGGGTGAAAATATGGATTTTTATAAAAAACAAGTTAGAATAGCTTTGAAAAACTGTGGAACTATTGACCCAGAATCTATTGAACAATATATTGCAGAAGGCGGATATGCAGCTTTAAAAAAAATATTAACAACAACATCTCCCGAAAGTGTAATAAAAACTATTAAAGATTCTGGTCTTAGAGGAAGAGGCGGCGGAGGATATTCAACAGGTTTAAAATGGGAATTTGCTTCTAAAAATATAGCTGATCAAAAATATATAGTTTGCAATGCAGATGAAGGAGATCCTGGAGCCTTTATGGACAGATCTATATTGGAAGGAGATCCACACAGTGTAATAGAAGGTATGGTTATAGCAGGCTATTCTATAGGTGCTACAAAGGGTCTTGTCTACATAAGAGCTGAATATCCTTTAGCAATAGAAAGATTAAGAAAAGCAATTAATTGTGCAAGAGAAAATAGGATGTTAGGTAATAATATTTTTGATACAGATTTCAATTTTGATATAGAGATAAAATACGGTGCTGGAGCTTTTGTTTGTGGAGAAGAGACAGCTTTAATACATTCAATGGAGGGTTGTAGAGGAGAACCATCTACTAAACCACCATATCCTGCAGAATCAGGGTACTGGGGTAAACCAACAATAGTTAATAATGTTGAAACATTGGCAAATATAAGTCAAATTATTCTAAATGGTGTAGAATGGTTTAGAAGTATTGGAACGAAGAATTCTCCAGGAACAAAAGTATTTGCTCTAGCTGGAAAAATAAATAATGTTGGATTGGTTGAAGTTCCAATGGGAACAACTTTAAGAGAGGTTATTTTTGAAATTGGTGGAGGAATCAAAAATAATAGAAAGTTTAAAGCTGTTCAAACTGGCGGCCCTTCTGGAGGATGCTTAACAGAAAAAGATTTAGATACACCTATAGATTTTGATACTCTTTTATCTAAAGGTTCAATGATGGGTTCTGGTGGGATGATAGTATTGGACGAAGATGACTGTATGGTAGGAGTTTCAAAATTCTATTTAGAATTTACTGTAGATGAATCTTGTGGAAAGTGTGCTCCTTGTAGAATAGGAAATACGAGATTATGGGAGATTTTAGATAAAATTACAAAAGGACACGGAAAAGAAGAAGATTTAGAACTATTAAAAGAACTTTCAGAAACTATAAAAACAACTTCGCTTTGCGGCTTAGGACAAACCTCTCCAAACCCGATATTATCAACACTGAGTCAATTTAGAGATGAGTATTTAGAGCATATAAATGAAAAGAAGTGTAGAGCTGGTCAATGCACAGCTTTAAGAAAATATCTAATAAATGATAAATGTGTTGGGTGTACTGCTTGTGCTAGAGTTTGTCCTGTGGCTTGTATTGATGGTAAAGTAAAAGATAGACATGTAATAGATCAAAGTCGATGTATCAAGTGTGGGGCATGTCATAATTCTTGTAAGTTTGGAGCAATAGATATAGTATAGTGGAGGTAGTTATGAAAAATGTTATTGTTATAATAGATGGAAAAGAGATTGAAACCTCATCAGGAACAACAATACTAGAAGCTGCTAAAAATGCAGGAATAAGAATACCTAGCTTGTGCTATATGAATATTCCAGAAATAGGTTTTAAAAATGATTGTGCTTCTTGTAGAATATGTATTGTAGAAGTCGTAGGTAGAAAAAATTTAGTGCCTTCTTGTGCAACACTAGTTTTACCAGGGATGATAATAAATACAAATACAATGGAAGTTTTAGAGAAAAGAAGAAATGTTTTAGAATTAATGTTATCAAATCACCCTACAGACTGCTTGATCTGTGCTAAAAATGGGAAATGTGATTTACAAAATTTAGCAATGGAATTTGGAATTAGGGATATAAGATTTAAGGGAAAGATATTTGAATATAGAAGAGAAGTTTCACCATCAATAGTTAGAGATTTAGATAAATGTATAATGTGTAGACGATGTGAAAATATGTGTAATAATGTTCAAAGATGTGAAGTTTTATCAGCTGTAAATAGAGGATTTAAATCTGTTGTATCAACGGCTTTTGAATCAGATTTAGATAAAACAAACTGTACTTTCTGTGGTCAATGTGTTGCAGTTTGCCCAGTAGGAGCACTTTATGAAAAAGATTATACTTGGGGGCTTATAAAGGATATAGCAAACCCACAAAAAAGAGTAACAGTACAAGTTGCACCCGCAGTTAGAGTTGCATTGGGTGAAGAGTTTGGATATGAAGCAGGAACAGACGTTACAAAGAAGTTAGTTACTGCTTTGAAAAAATTAGGTTTTGATGATGTATTTGATACAAATTATGCAGCAGATTTAACAATTATGGAAGAAGCTGCAGAATTTAAATTGAGATTAGAAAAATATATAAATGGAGATAAAAGTGTAAAATTACCAATATTAACATCTTGTTGTCCTGCATGGGTTAACTTTATAGAGTATCATTATCCAGAAATGTTAGATATACCATCTTCAGCAAAATCACCACAGCAAATGTTCGGTGCAGTTCTTAAAAACATTTGGGGTCCTGCACGAGGAATAAAAAGAGATGAAATAATAAATGTTTCTATAATGCCTTGTTTAGCAAAGAAATATGAAGCATCTAGAGAGGAGTTTTTTACAGATGGGATTCCAGATGTAGATTATTCAATATCAACAAGAGAATTGGCACATCTTTTAAAACAATCAGGTATTGATTTACGAAAAATGGAAGAGTCAGAGTTTGATAATCCACTTGGTTATTCGACAGGAGCTGGAACTATTTTTGGTAGAACAGGTGGTGTAATAGAAGCAGCAACAAGAACTCTTTACGAATGGATGACAAACGAAACTTTAGAAGAGGTTAATTTTGAATCTATGAGAGGGATGGAGAGTATAAAAATAACTGAAGTTAAAGTTGGTGATATAGTTTTAAGAATAGGAATAGCAAATGGTTTATCAGCAGCAAGAGAGATATTGGATAAAGTAAAATCAGGAGAAGAAATATTCCATGCTATAGAAATAATGGCATGTAAAGGTGGATGTGTTGGAGGGGGAGGTCAACCATATCACCATGGTAATTTTGAAAAAGTAATAAAAAGAGCAGAAGGGCTTCAAAAAATAGATGACAGTAAAATGTTCAGAAAATCACATGAGAATCCATATATCCAATCATTGTATGAAAAGTATTTGGAATATCCTTTAAGTTCAGAAGCACATAGAATATTGCATACGAAATATTACATGAAAAAAACTGAAAAATAAAATTTATATTAGAAAAAAATAACAGTAGTACCTAACTACTGTTATTTTTGTTGTCTTTAACTCTTTACAAAGGAATGACAATGTAATATAATCTAGTAAAGAATATCAAAAATAGATAGCCTATGGGAGGACATAATGATAAGAGAAACTAGATTGGTAGATAATTTTTTAGATATGGTAAAAATTTCATCACCTTCAAAAGATGAAAGAGCCATGGGAGATTATTTAATTAAAGTTTTAAAAGAACTTGGATTAGAAGTAAAAGAGGATAATGCGGGAGAATTAAACGGTGGAAACTGTGGAAATATAGTTGGTGTTTTAAAAGCACCAGGAAAAAAAAGATTTTTATTTAGCGCGCATATGGATACAGTTGTTCCTTGTGAAAAAGTTATACCTGTAATAGAAAATGGAGTTATAAAATCTGACGGGACATCAATACTAGGTGGAGATGACAAAGGTGGAATAGCTTCTATAATAGAGATGTTAAGAGTTATTAAAGAAAATGACTTAGAGCATCCAGAAATAGTAGTAGTTTTTTCAATAGCAGAAGAGATAGGACTTTTAGGGTCAAAATCATTTGATATAGATAGTTATAAAGTAGATTTTGGATTTATATTAGATTCGAGTGGAAAACCAGGAAAAATAATAACAAAAGCTCCATCAGCAGCAAGAGGAATAATAAAGATAATAGGAAAACCAGCACATGCAGGAATATCACCAGAAAGTGGAATCAATGCATTAACTGTTGCAGCACATGCAATAACAAAAATAAAATTAGGAAGAGTTGATTTAGAAACAACTTCAAATATAGGTGTAGTTAGTGGTGGACAAGCTACAAATATAGTTATGCCTTCAGTAGAGTTAGATTATGAAGCTAGAAGCTTATCAAATGAAAAATTGGATTTACTACTAGAAGAAACACATGAAATATTTAAAAATATTTGTGAAGATTTTGCAGCAAAATTAGAATGGAATATAAACGTTGAATATCCAGGATTTGCTTTAGAAGATAGTGAAGAAGTTGTTCAAATAGTTAAAAAAGCTTGTGAAAAATTAGAAATAGTTAGTGAAACAGTTTCTTCAGGTGGTGGAAGTGATACTAATATTTATAACAGTAAAGGAATTCCATGTGTAAATTTAGCTGTTGGAATGTCAAAGGTTCATACTTTAGAGGAGTATATAGAGATAAAAGACTTAGTAGATTTGTCAAAAATATTAGTTGAAATTATAAAAGGATAGACATGAAAACAGGAAAGAAAAAAAAGAGGGTATTAAATATAATCTATTTTTTTATAATAATAATGGTCATAGTCTTCTTTGCTAAAGATGTTTTTAGATATACATTAACAGAAATTGAAGAGTTCTTATTACCTATTCAATCAAGAATTTATTTTTTAAGTAAAAAAGCAAAAGAAAGTACTGAAACAGTTATAAATTATAAAGAAATAGTAAATGAAAATATAGAACTAAAAAAAATTATAACTGAAAAATCATTGATTGGAGAAAAAAATCAGAGATTGTTGGAGGAAAATAATCGTTTGAGAGAACTTTTAGAGATGAAAGAAAACTTTAAATTCAAATTTAAAGTGGGTAAAATAAGTTTTCAACAAACAAGAGAGATGTATGAAAGTTTTGCAATAAATATTGGAGAAAAAGACGGTATACAAAAAAATATGCCAGTATTATTCAAGGAATCTTTAATAGGACGTGTTGAAAAAGTATTTAAGAATTACTCAATTGTTCAAATGATAACTTTTCAAGAGTCTATAGTAAGTTCAACTGCAGGAGAAAATAGTATAGGTGTAATAAAAGGTGATAGAAGTGAACAACTAATTTTTGAACCAGTTTCTTTTTATGAAGCTCATCTAAAAGTAGGAGATAAAATTTCAACGTCAGGCATTAGTGATATCTATCCAAAAGGTTTGTCAATAGGAGAAATATCCGAAGTAAAAACTAAATATGAAAATAATGTAGAGTATGTGGTTAAGTTACCATTTAATGTAACGGATATAAATGAGATAATTGTTCTTACAGAGGTGGAATAGATGATAAAGAAAATATTTATGTTTATAATTCTAGGAGTTTCAATTTTTGCATCGGAAAATAGAATATCTAGCATAAGAGATATTTATTCAAATGTAAAAGAAACAGTATACTTAAATGGAGAAAAAAGAGAAAAAGAATATAAGGTAGAATATATATCTTCAGATTATTTAAGGAAAGAAATAACTCGTCCTAACATAAATAAAGGAGAGATATTCCAAGAAGAAAATGGAGTATCAAGAGTTTTCATACCTTTATTTGATGAAATTTCTGAAAATAAAAGTGAAGATGTGAGTAATTTTTTATCAATTATTAAAGATTTGAAAAATAAAGATCAAAATGATAGTGAATTTATTAGTAAGTATTATTTACAAAAAATAAAAGAACTAAAGTATAAAGATGCTTATATAATAAAAATAAAAGAGTATAAAAAAATAAATGGGTATTTATTACCTATAAAAATGCAACTCTTTGAAAAAGATATTAAAGTAGCAGATTTGGAATTGGAAGATATAAAAGTTAATAGTGGCCTTAAAAGAAAGGAACTAAAAAAATGAATTTTATAAAAACTAAAGGATTAATTGTAAAAAAAGTAGATTTTGGAGAAGGAAATAGAATAATAACAATCTTTTCTGAAAGTTTAGGTAAAATTGATCTTTTAGTTAGAGGAATTAGGAAAAGTAAAAAAAGAGACCAGAGTTCGGTAGATTTATTAACTCTATCAAATTTTACTTTTTATAAAAAAGGTGATAAGTTTATATTAAACACAATTGATTCAATAGATTTTTTTTATGATTTGAAAAAAGATATAGATAAGCTAGAAATTTCATCATATATTATTTCTGTTATAAATGAATTAGTTTTACAAGGTGAAAAAGAAAAAGATTTTTTTGAGAGAATAGAAAAAGCTTTGTATTTTATAACTAAAAATGAAAAATATAAAAATTTATTAATGCTTTTAAAAATGATGTCTTGGATAATAAAAAAAGAAGGGTATTTGATAACAATATCTGGAGAAAAGTATTTTAATATATCCGATTCAGTAATAACTAATTCTGAAAATGAAAAAAATATTCTTTTAAAAAAAGAGATGTTTGAAGTACTATCAAGTATAGAGAAAAAAATGTCGATATCTGGTGAGAAAGTTAGTATAGAAATGCTAACTGATGCAATTATTCTTTATGAAAAATATATAAATTGTCATTTAGATACAAATTTAAATCTAAAGAAACATTTATTCGGAGGTTACTCATGTTAAATATAGTGAAAATAACTGACTATATGTCAGAAGAGCTAATATCGCTTGATCTAAAGGCTAAAAGTAAAGATGAAGCTTTAAAAGAGTTATCTGCTTTAATAGTAAAATCAGAAAAGATTGAAAAGAAAGACTTTATATATAAAGCTCTTTTAGAAAGAGAGAATTTAGGAAGTACAGGAATAGGAAAAGGGGTTGCAATCCCTCATGCTAAAACTGATGCAGCTCAGAGTTTAACAATAGCTTTTGGAATAAGTAGAGAAGGGTTGGATTTTAAATCTTTAGACCAAGAAAAAGTAAAGATATTTTTTGTATTTGCATCACCATTTAAAGATAGTCAAATTTATTTAAAAGTATTAGCAAGAATTTCAAGGTTAATAAGAGATGAAAAATTTAGAGAAAAGCTTTTAAATTGTGAAACGCCAAAAGAAGTTTTAGAGTGTATAAATAAAGAGGAAGCTTTATAGGGAGACGAGTATGAGATGTCCATTTTGTAATAGTGAAGATACAAAAGTAATAGATAGTAGAGCATTTGCTGAAAATAATTCTATAAGAAGAAGAAGAGAATGTAATAGTTGTGAAAAAAGATTTACCACTTATGAAAGAATAGAGGATAATCCTGTCTATGTTGTGAAAAAAAATAAAAGTAGAGAAAGATTTAATAAAGAAAAACTTCTAAGGGGACTAGAAAGAGCAACTAATAAAAGAAATATTAGCAGAGATGATTTAGAAAAATTTATTATTGATGTGGAAAAAGTAATACAAAACACTTTAAAGAATGAGATAACAACGCAGGAACTAGGGGAGCTTGTACTAAAAAAATTAAAAGAACTAGATGAAGTTGCATATGTTAGATTTGCATCTGTATATAAAGAATTTGATGATATAAAATCTTTTATTGATCTTGTAGAAGATATAAAAAAGGATAAAATGCAATGAAAGTTCTAATAATAAACGGTCCAAATTTAAATTTTCTTGGAAAAAGAGAACCAGAAATATATGGATATAAAACTTTAGATATTATAAATAAAGAAATAGAGAATTTTGCAAACTTTAATAAAATTGAACTTGAATTTTTTCAATCAAATCATGAAGGGGTTATAATTGATAAAATTCAAGATAATTATGAAAAGGTGGATTATTTAATAATTAATCCAGGTGCATTAACACATTATAGTATAGGGCTAAGAGATGCGATTTTGTCAACAAATATCAAAACTATAGAAGTTCATTTATCAAATGTGTACTCTAGGGAGGAATTTAGGCATAAATCTGTAATATCAGATATATGTGTAGGAAAAATTACTGGATTTGGTGCTGAAGGTTATAAAATGGCTATTCAATACTTGAGTAATTTAGAAAAGTAGGAGGAAAAATGAGAATTTTATTTATGGGAACACCAGAATTTGCAGTTCCATCACTAGATATATTAAGAAAAAAGCATGAAGTTATAGGAATATTTACAAAAGTAGATAAACCAAATACAAGAGGAAAGAAAATAAAGTATACACCAGTTAAAGAATATGGATTAGAGAATAATATACCAGTTTATCAACCAGCTTCAGTGAAAACAGAAGAGACATTTGAGTTAGTTAAAGAGTTAAATCCAGATTTAATAGTTGTAGTAGCTTACGGAAGAATAATTCCAAATAATATAATAGAGTTTCCAAAATATGGAATAATAAATGTTCATTCATCTTTACTTCCAAAATTTAGAGGAGCAGCTCCTATAAATGCAGCAATAATAGCTGGAGAAAAAGAAAGTGGAGTAACTATCATGGATATAGCAGAAGAACTTGATGCAGGAGATATAATATTAAAAGGTTCAACTCCAATTTATGAAGAAGATACATTTTTAACTCTTCATGACAGATTGAAAGTAATAGGTGCAGAAAAATTATTTGAAGCAGTAAATCAGATTGAAAAAGGAACAGCAACACGAGAAATTCAAAAGCATGAAGAAGCTACATTTGTAAAACCATACAAAAAAACAGATTGTAAAATAGATTGGAACAAAACAGAAGAAGAAATATTTAATTTTGTTAGAGGTATGAATCCATTTCCAACAGCTTACACATCTCACAATGAAAAAGTATTAAAGGTTTATCTAGTTGAAAAGTTTAATAAAGTATATGAAAATGGGGAGATTGGTGAAATAGTAGATTCAGTTAAAGGAAAAGGATTTGTTGTAAAAGTAATAAATGGAAGCGTTATTTTAACAGAAATAAAACCTGAAAATAAGAAAAATATTTCAGGGAAAGACAGCATGAATGGAAATCTATTTAAAATAGGTGAGATTCTAAGATAAAAAAACGGGGGAAATGTTAAAATGAAAACTATACAAAAAAATGAAAAGATTTCAAAAAAAACTATACAAAGATTGACAATGTATTTAAAATGTTTAGATAAATTTTCTCCAAGTGATTATATATCATCTGAAGAGATGGGAGTCTTATTGGGTTTAACTGCAGCTCAAATAAGAAAGGATTTTTCTAATTTTATCACTAACATAGATTCTTGTATAGGAATTAGGGGAAAAGGGTATAATGTAAAGTGTCTTTACGAAATGATTGAAAACATCTTGGGAATAAACAAACAAAACAATGTAATTATTGTTGGAGCTGGAAAGTTAGGTAATGCTATTTTCTTAGAAGGAGATATAGAGAAACCAAGATTTAATATCGTTGGAATTTTTGATATTACAAAAAGTAGAATTGGTAAAGAGTATAAAGGAATAAAAATAAGTAATGTAAGTGATATTCCCAGAATAGCAGCAGAGCAAAAAATAGATATGGCAATTATAACAGAAAATAAATCAATAGCTCAGCAAGTAACAGATATTGTTACTCAATCAGGAATAAAAGCAATCTTAAATATGACTTCTTTAGAAATAAAGGTACCAAAAGATGTTGTAATAGAGCATATAGATCTAAATAGAAAACTCCAAGAATTAAATTACTGGAAAGAAAAGGTGGAGTAGTTATGAAAATTTTAGATGGAAAAGAAGTATCTCAAAAAGTAAGAGATTTTATAAAGAATGAGATACGAGAAATAAAAGAAAAAATAGGATCAGTTCCAGGTTTAGTAGTAATACAAGTTGGAGATAATGCAGCATCTAAAATTTATGTAAATTCTAAAATTAAACAGTGTGCTGAGGTTGGAATAGATTCAACAAATTATATTTTATCTGAAGATATAACTGAAATAGAGCTTTTAAACAAAATAGAAGAATTAAACAAAGATGAATCAATTCATGGAATTTTAGTTCAACTACCATTGCCAAATCACATCGATACACCAAAGGTAATAGAAGCAATAGATATAAATAAGGATGTAGATGGGTTTAAGCCAGAAAATTTAGGGAAAGTTGTTTTAGGTGATGATTCTGCATTGATTTCTTGTACTCCTGCGGGAATATTGAGATTATTTCAAGAATACAAAATTAATTTAGAGGGTAAAGATGTAGTTGTTATAGGAAGAAGTAATATTGTAGGAAAACCAATGACAGCACTTTTAATAAATGAAGGAGCTACTGTTACAGTTTGTAATAGTAAAACAAAAAATTTATCAGAAAAAACAAAAAATGCCGATGTAGTAATAGTTGCGATAGGAAGAGCAAACTTCTTAAAGGGGAATATGATTAAAGATGGAGCTATTATAGTAGATGTCGGTATAAATAGAAATGAAAATAATAAAATTTGTGGAGATGTGGATTTTGAATCTGTAAAAGATAAAGTAGCATATATAACACCTGTTCCAGGAGGAGTAGGACCAATGACTATAGCTATGTTGCTTAACAATACATTAAAAACATTTAAAAATGGAAAAAAGATTTAGGGGAGAATTTAAAATGATCAAAAAAGAGTTTTATATTGTAGATAAGAGAATACTACCAAATTCAATACAGAGCGTTATTAAAGTAAATGAAATAGTTCAATTAGAAAGAATTTCAAAATACGAAGCAATAAAAAGAGTTGGAATAAGTAGAAGTACTTACTATAAATACAAGGATTATATAAAACCTTTCTTTGAGGGTGGGAAAGAAAAAGTATTTAGTATATATTTATCATTAGAAGATAAACCTGGAATTCTTGCAAGAGTTTTAGATATAATAGCTGGAGAGCAAATGAACATATTAACAATTGTTCAAAATATTGCAATTGACGGAATAAGTAGAGTAACAATTTCTATTCAAACAACAGAGAATTTACTTAGAAAAATAGAAGAGATGCTTGAAAAAATAAGTTCTTTAGATTTAGTAAAAGAGCTTAGGGTGATAGGTAGTAACTAAGGAGGATTAATGAAGTTAGATTTAGATAATATAAAAAAATTAGCTAAAAGTATTGATGAACATAATTTATCTGAAATCAGTATAGAAGTTAATGGAACAAAATTAGTATTAAAAAAAGAAGAGGCTAAAGATGAAGTTTTAGCCCCAGTATTTAAACATATAAATGAATCAACGATTGAATCAGTAAAAGATTATATAGAATCTGAAGCTGAATTAGAAAAGGTTGTTGAAGGAATAGAAATTGTTTCACCGATGGTTGGAACATACTATTCAACACCATCACCAGATTCTGAACCTTTTGTAAAATTGGGAGATAAAATAGAAATTGGAGATACTATTTGCATAGTTGAAGCAATGAAGATGATGAATGAAGTTAAGTCAACAGTGTCTGGAACAATTGTGGCAATAAAATCAACAGATGCTAAAGCTGTAAAAAAAGGTGAAATATTATTTTTAGTAAAGTAAGGAAAGCAAAGAGCTTTCCTTTTTCTTCTTTCAAAATCACTCTATATTGTTTTTTATGGAGAATTATGGTAGAATATAAAAGTATTCAATTTTAAAAAATAAGGAAGGTGTATTGTACAGTTGGACACGTATCGTGATATTATTATATTAGTTGTATTGATTTTATTATCTGGTTTTTTCTCAGCCTCAGAAACAGCATTGACTTCTTTTAAAACAACCGATTTAGAAGATGTTGAAAAATTAAACAAAAAAACAGCACATTTATTAAAAAAATGGTTAAAAAGCCCGAATGAAATACTAACAGGAATGCTTTTAGGAAATAACATAGTAAATATTTTAGGATCATCAATAGCAACAGCTTTAGCAATTAATGTAATGGGAAATTCTCCTAGAAGTTTAGCTATTGTAACAGCAGTTATGACAGTTTTAATTCTTATATTTGGAGAGATAACACCTAAAATAATGGCAAAAAATAATGCTAAATATTTTTCAAAAGTAGTGATAGGACCTATATATTATTTCGGAGTATTAATGAAGCCACTTGTTAAAATTCTTATGTGGACCTCAATACTGATTGGAAGAATATTGGGTGTTGAAGTAAAAACAGAAAATATAATGTTCACAGAGGAAGATTTAATATCTTTTGTAAATGTTGGAGAAGCTGAAGGGATTATTGAAGAGGAAGAGAAAGAGATGATTCACTCTATAGTTGGATTAGGTGAAACTAATGCAAAAGAGATAATGACTCCTAGAACTTCAATGTTTGCTGTAGAGGGTAATAAAACTTTAAATGATATTTGGGATGAAATGATAGAAGCAGGATTCTCAAGAATACCAGTTTATGAAGAAACAATAGACAATATAATAGGCGTTTTATATACAAAAGATGTATTGAAACATTTAAAATCAAACAGTACAGATACTCAAATAAAAGATTTAGTAAGAGAAGTATATTATGTTCCAGAAACAAAATCAATAATAGAAATTCTTCAAGAGTTTAAAAGTAAAAAAGTTCATATTGCATTAGTTTTAGATGAATATGGTGGAATTGGTGGAGTTTTAACAATAGAAGATTTATTAGAAGAGATTGTAGGTGAGATTCGTGATGAATTTGACCACGAAGAAGAAGAATCAATAAAAGAGATAGAAGCTAATAGGTATGAAGTAGATGCGATGTTAGATATAGAAACGATAAATAAAACTTTAAATATAGAGCTTCCAATTTCAGAAGATTATGAAAGCCTAGGTGGACTATTGATGTCTGAGTTAGGAAAAATACCTTCAATAGGCGATGTTGTAGAGTTTATAGATGTAAAATTAATTGTACTTGAAGTAGAAAAGATGAGGGTGTCAAAAGTAGAGATACAAAGAGAGGATTAGCAATGAAAAGAGTAAAAGCTAGTTTTTATAGTGGTTTAATTGCAATATTACCTATAGTTATAACAGTTTATATTTTTAATTGGATATTCCAAATTTTCTTTAATCTATTAAAAGATTCGTTTGTAACAGTTGGAATTAGAGCTCTCGTTTTAGAAATGGGATTAGGAAAAGAGCAGGATTTACATTTTTATACTCAAATATTAATAAATATGTTATCTTTTATAACTTTAATTGTAACATTAGTTATAATAGGTACAGCTATGAGAATATTTTTATTTAAAAAACTAGGAACTTTTTTAAATAATTTATTAGCTAAAATTCCATTATTTAGCCAGATATATAGCACTATAACACAAATAATATCTTTATTTGCATCAGATAGACAAAAATCTTATCAAAAAGTAGTTGCATTTCAATATCCTAAGGATGGAATTTATAGCATAGGATTTATGACTTCTAATAGTAATCATTTAGTAGAAGAAATGACAGGTGAAGAGATGTGTAACGTGTTTTTACCAACATCACCAAATCCAACATCAGGTATGTTTATAGTTTTAAAAAAATCTGAAATAAAAATTTTAGATATAAAAGTAGACGATGCAATAAAGCTTATAATTTCAGGTGGGGTAATATTACCACCAAAAAAATAAAAAAGGAGAATAAGATGTTCAAATATCTTTTTTTAATTTTTATCTTGATTGGTTGTAGTAATACTGATGTATCAAAAAAATCAAATGATTCTAAAACAAAAGAAGAAAAATATTTATTGCTTAAAGGTGCAAATCTATATTCCTCTGGAAAAATAAGTGAAGCATTATCAATATATGAAGAAATTTTAAAAATTAATAACAAAAATATAGATGCTCTAAGAGAAAAATCTGTAATTGAATATAAATTAGGAAATATAGATAACGCTGAAAAAGATTTAATTCAAGTGTTAACTATGAATTCAAAAGATAATTTAGCTTTGAAAAATTTAGGATATTTAAATTTTAATAAAAAGAATTACAATAAAAGTTTAGAATACTTAAAACATGTATCTTTAGATTCTAGAGATGATAGATATTATTTTATACTAGGATATATTAAATATTTAGATAAGAAATACAAAGAAACATTAAATTATTATGAAAAAATAGAGAATGATTCT
>JBOFUO010000047.1:0-7388 GCA_051652625.1 Cetobacterium sp. | reverse complement strand
CTCCTAAAGTTGAAATTGATGTTGTATTAAATAATTGTATTGGATAATAAAACCTTTTGATATTTTTTATATAGTATATTGCTTTAGATATTTCTATAATATTTTCAATTTCTTTTTCTTCTTTTATCATTATATTTGATTTATTATAATATGATAAATACCCTAAATTTATTATGAATCCATATGGATATAGACTTATATCTAGTTCCTTATAATTATACATTCTTTTAAAAAAAAATCTTTGGTAATCTATATGAAAGTTTATAGTTAAGATATGAGAAATGACCTCATCTAAAAGTTTTTGTCCTGAAATTAATTGTAATTTACTAAAAAGTACTTGTCTAGCTTTTACTTCAATAGCTTTATCTCCTTCATCAATTTCAAATGTAATATAACTTCTTAATATTGAGTATGCTTTAGATTTATTTATTTTTGATATATTCATTTTCATCTCCATTCATATCTGTTTAGTTTAAAGAATACTATATTCTAGCTTTTACTTAAATATAATTCAAGGTTAATATTGGATTTTAATTTTATATGTGATAAAATCAATTATAAATAACAATTATTTTATATAACTAAATTATATACATAAGGAGTAACTACATGAATAAAATTAATGCCTATTTTTCTCCAAATGAAAATGAAATAGAAAAAATAGTATTAATTCAAGAATATATTAGAAATGAATTTATATGTATTAGAATGACAGATACAATGCTTACCAAAAGTATAATAGACGCTTCATATTATTTAAGAAAAATTTTAAAAGACACCAATATAGTTGATTATTTAGAAATAAATCCTGGTCAAAAAGTATATAAAATAGCTACAATTTTAAGAGAGAATGAATACATCGAAAAAAAAGTAAACTATTATAAACCTGAAACTAAAAAAGGTGATCCAAGAATTTGGATTTATGGATTAAAAGATTTTGTTAAATCTGGAGACTTGGTTTATTTTACAATCTTAGAATCAAATCTTTTAGTTATTCCCTTAAATATAAGTGAAGAAATTATAAAAAAAACTTTAAGCACAAAGTTTAAAGCTCAAAATTTATTGGATAATGAAATAGTAAAAGAATTGGTAAATAAACTAAAAATTCTTAAAGCTAAAGGCTGGATAAAAAGTGTTAATCCAACTGTTTCTAAAATAGCTCCAAAGGATGTTGGAGAGACTTTAGAAAGAGAACTTGGAATAAAACCTAACAATCTTATATCAGCAGATTATAAAGGCCAAATAGAGTTAAAATCAAAAATAAAAACAACTATAAATAAAACTAGTGACACTCTTTTTTCTTGTGTGCCTGATTGGGGTAAAAGTAGAATAAAAAGTTCAGCTGAAATGATTTTGACTTATGGTTATCCTTGTAAAAATCAAGAAAAGTATCCTAATTTTATTGATTTGTATGTAACTGTTAAAAACAAAGCAAATCCTCAAGGATTATATTTAACTACAGATGATTCAAAAGAACAGATATCCCAGTATCATACTACAGATAAAGAAACATGTATTTGGGATTATAGTTCTATTGAAAAAAAAATAAAAGAAAAACATCCTAAAACAGCTTGGCTTGTTGCAGAAACTACTAAAATAAACAATGAAAACTATTTTAGGTATGTTGAACTAGAAATGACTCAAAATCCATTACTTAGTCAATTTATTATGCTTATTAATGATGGTTATTTAACTTTTGATTGGAGAGGTAGAGTAAAATCAGATGGAACAAAATATAAAGATAAAGGTCATGCCTTTAGATTGAATCCAAAATATAGAAATGTTTTATTTGGAGATTTAGAAAAAATAGAAATATAAAGTTTCCCTGGACTTTAAATATTAAACTTGCTATAATGTATAGGAAGAATAATTTTTTTAGGAGGATGTAATGAAAAAACCTTTAGTAATTGATTTGTTTTGTGGAGCTGGTGGAATGAGTGAGGGAATAATACAAGCTGGATTTCATATAGTATTTTCCAGTGATAAAAGTCCAGAAGCTAGTTTAACTTATCAAAATAGACATGAACAACTTGGATTACACAATGGATATAATACATTTTTTTGTACAGAAGATATTAACAATTTAACTGGGGAATTTATTTTAAATTCTATATCAGAACTTGAATTTTTTAATAATCAATTTGATGGTAAAATAGATGCTATATTTGGAGGTCCACCTTGTCAAGGATTTAGCAGAGCTGGTAAAAGAGATAAAGATGATCCTAGAAATTTTCTTTTTAGAGAATATTTAAGGGTTATCTCTGAAGTTAAGCCTAACTATGTTGTTATGGAAAATGTTGTCGGACTATTAGATACAAAGCTTGATAGCTTTATTAGTTTTGATTCTGAAGAGTATTCTGATGGTACTTTTGTAACTGAAATTTTAGAAAAAGAATTTTCTAAATTAGGTTATAAAATAAAAAAATATAATGAAGAAGATACTGTTAATTTTAAAAAATTAATACTTGATGCTTCTGAATTTGGAGTACCCCAGAAAAGAACAAGAGTTATTATAGTTGCTTATAAAGATAATATGGATGAACCTAAAGATATCGATAATTATAAGAAAAAAGATAAAGTAACAATAGAAGAAGCTTTATCTGACCTAATTTCAAATAAAAATTTAAGAGAATTCCAATTAGAAAAGCTGGAAGAAAATGGAAAACTAGAGTTTATAAAAAATTCTAAAAATGGAAGAACGACCTCATTTGATAGTGTGACTACGATTCATTTAGATGGAGAGTTACCTAATATCGAGTTATCATCACATGCTAATTATATCGTTCAAAGATTTGCTCTTTATAAAGAGGGTGAAAGTTCAAAAGATGTAAAAAAAAGATTATTAAAAGAGGGATTGTCATCTGTTTTAAACTCTGAGGCTTTAATACAATATTCATATACAGCAGCACTAAAAACTATTGGATATTCATGTATTGATGAATTTAGAAAAGATATAGCTAACTTTTTAACTTTAGATGATGAAATGAAGCAAGCGATTTTAGATTTAATTTTAAGTAAAAAAAATATAAGAACTAAATTAAATAGGAAAGAACCATCTAGAACTATAGTTACTCTTCCAGATGATTATATCTCACCTTTTGAAGATAGAACTTTTTCAGTTAGGGAAATGGCTAGGCTTCAATCATTTGATGATAGTTTTGTATTTTTAGGAAAGAGAACAACAGGAGGACCTAGAAGAAAACTTGAAGTACCTCAATATACTCAAGTTGGAAATGCAGTTCCACCATTATTGGCAAGAGCAGTTGCTCTGTCTATTTTGGATGTAATAAAATAAATTAATTTGTGCTGAGGAAATGCGAGTATAAATTCACGTTTAAATTATATTACGCAGTATAAAATTTTGATGTAGAGCCGTATGAGGTGAAAATCTCATGTACGGTGTGGGGCAGGGGAAAAGTTAGAGGTATATTGCTAAATGTGAATCTGTTAACTAAAGATGAAAATATGTCCAGTTCTTTGAAAAGGGATAAAGATATTCGACTTGAAATATTTTTGTAAAAAAATGATATCACAAAAAGACATAGCTTGTCTATGCCTAAAAAAGAATATTCTTTTTATTCGCTAAAATAACAGTAGATTTTTTCTGCTGACTTCGCTATATTCTACGCCAGCAACTTTGGCAGGAGTAAGGTTACTCAATCCTTTATGCGGTGTAATGTAGTTGTAGAAGAAAAAGAAGCCTTCTAACAATGCATTTACACTTGTTTCGCACTTTAAACCATGGGTTGTTCTATATTTGTGTTTGAACCTTTTAAAAAAGCTTTCAATTAGGTTGTTAGTTACTTCGTCATACCATGATTGAACTTTAATATGCTTAGATTCTGAGAATACTATTTTTGTTGGGATATTGTAGCTAGGTAATCTATCAGATACTATTGATTTAGGTGCTCCAAATCGTTTTTTAACCTTATGGAATAGATGGAAAGCAGACGATGCTTCTCTTGAAGTTGTAAGGTACCAATCAATAACGTATCTAGTTTCAGAATCAATTAAAGTCCAGATGTAGTATCTTTTACCTTTGATTTTAATAACAGTTTCATCAACGTGCCACTCATCAGATAAATTTAAATCTTGCGGAGTATATTTAGAAACAATATCTTTAAATATACCTCCAAAACCTTTGATCCACTTGTAAATGGATACATGAGAGATTTTAATATTTTTACGATCTAAAAGGTATTGTGAAATAGCTCTTGTGGTAGCTGAATGAACAAAATACATATACAAAGCATCAATGACAACATTGATATTTGTTCTAAGTCTTTTGATACTAATTGTGTTAGATTTAAAATCAGAAGAAATACTATCAAAATTAGAAGTCTTTTTTACTGCAACATGAGTATGATTACATTTTCTAGAATTACATTTAAATCTAGAATAGTAAAGATAATCGTGATGCAAATATGTTCCTGAATTACAAATAGGACATTTAGGATATGAACGCCTATTATCAACAGGTTTAGAATTAGTAGAGAATTGTCTAGCACATTCTTTACATTGATATTTTTGATGTCCAAGATTGTTTTTACCAAAACGATAAAGGTTTTTAGAGAAACAACGAGGACAAGAGATGTTATTAATATACATAGTTACAAACTACTCCTTTCTTGGGGGGGATATTGGTTGGTCGAATAACTATTATACCTCAAAGGATTGGAATAGTTTCAATAAATTTTAAGTTAACAGAAACCTTCATTATACGAGGGGGGAACTATGGATATAAATGATCTTAAAATAAATGATATTTATACTAGTGATGAAATAGTTGAAACGTTTAAAGTAAATAAACAAGGTTCAATGAGAATGAGTTTAACTAATAACTGTTTAGTTTTAACATGTAATCATATTGAAAAAATATATAACGATAGATGGGAAGGTAACACTTTATATTACACAGGTATGGGTTTGAAAGAAAACTCTCAAATTTTTGAAAAAGCTAATAAAAAATTAAAAGATTCAAATGAATTAGGAATAGATATTTATCTTTTTGAAGTTTTTATAGCAGGAAAGTATATTTTTTCTGGAAAAGTTTTTCTTTCAGATACTCCTACAATTGAAAAGCAATATAATGAGTTAGAAAAATGTGACAGAGATGTGGCTATTTTCCCATTAAAAAAATATGATATTAATTCAAATGAATATGATAATATTCGAAATAAAATTGTTGCTAAAAAATCATTAGAAGAACTAAATGAATTATATGCACAAGAAAACAAAAAGTTAGAACAAAAAGTTGGAACTATCAATAGTTATAATAGAAGTTTATTAGTAAAACAAATAGCTCTTAAAAAAGCTGAAGGTATATGTCAATTATGTAATGAATCTGATATTCAAAAAATAAATAAATTTTTATAAGTAGATAACCCTATAGGATGAACACGTAAAAAAGCATGTCTATCCTGTAGGGTATTTTTTTGTTCTTGAAGATATTTTAAAAATATTTAAAATTTTTTCAAATAGACAAAGTTAAAAAAAAACATTAAAATTAAGTGTTATAATTTAAAAAAAATAAAAATAAGGGGAGATAAAATGAATAAAATAGATGCTAGAAATTATACACTTAATGAACTTTTAGAAAAACAAAAATATTACATTGATGACTATCAAAGAGAATATAGATGGGAAAAGCGTCAAATAGAAGAACTTTTATCTGATCTTTGGTTAAAATTTAGTGAATTTTATGAAGAAGGAACTCCTTATTCTAATGTTAAAAACTATGGAGCTTATTTTTTAGGATCTATTTTAATTAGTTTTAAAGATAATGAAAAATTTATAGTTGATGGGCAACAAAGATTAACTTCTTTATCGTTACTTATCATATATTTTCGTAATTTTTTTAACTCTATAAAGTTTAATCCTGAAGCTGAAAAACTTTCCTCTCTTATATATTCAGATGATTATGGAAATAAATCTTTTAATATTCAAGTTGATGATAGAGAACTTTGTATGGAATCTTTATTTAATAATAACTGGAGTGAATATATTCCACAAATTGAAAATATATCAGCTATAAATATGATAGAAAGATATAAAAACATTGAAGATTTTTTCTTAAGTGTAGGCTTAAATGAACTTAATGCTTTTCATTTTATTTATTGGCTAAAATTTAATGTGTATCTTGTGAAAATAACAACTTCTTCAGATGATGATGCTTATACAATTTTTGAAACTATGAATGATAGAGGACTTAATTTAGATAGTACTGAGATGTTAAAAGGATACCTTATAGCTAATCTTCCTGTTGATAAAAGAAATAAATGCAATGATTTATGGAAAAAACAAATAGCATCTTTAAAAGAATTGTCTAAAGAAGAGGATAGTACTTTTTTTAAGAACTGGTTAAGAGCTAAATATGCAATAACATCAAGAACTAAAAATATATCAGTATCAGGTTATACGTCTGAAGATTTTGAAAGAATAGGAAATGCTTATCATAAGTGGGTAAAAGAAAAAAGAGTAGATATTGGTTTAATTAAAGACGCTGACTTTCTAAAATTTATAGAACAAGATTTTTTAAAATTTTCTGAATTGAATTTAAAAATAAAAAATCTTGAATCTTCATTAGATAAAGACTTTGTTGAAATATATTGTAATGACTCTCAAGGATTTACTTTGCAAACTATGCTAATATTTGCAACTATAAATATGAATGATAATGACGCTACTATAAATCAAAAAATTAAAATTATCTCTAAATTTATTGATATTTTTATAGCTAGATATATTGTAAATTCTAAAGTATTAGGTTATTCTGGAGTAGTTTATAAAATTTTTAACTATGTCAAAATAATTAGAGAAAACTCAAATTCTTTAGAAAATCTTAAAAATTGTCTAAAAAATATACTTGAGGGCTTGGATTTTGATTTAAGTGGAATTTTAGACTTAAAACTTAACAAACAAAATAAAAATAAAATTCATTATATAATAGCTAGAATTACAAATTATTTAGATATTTCTATTGGTAACACAACTATCATAGATTCATATTTGAATTATTCTGAAGGAAAATCTTTTGAAGTTGAACATATAATTCCAGATAAACGTTCATATTATGGTGATGATTTTTTATCAGATGATGATTTCCAAAATACTCGAAGTAAAATAGGAAATTTATCTTTACTTCAAAATGGTACAAATCAAAGTATTGGAAATAGTAGTTTTGATAAGAAAAAAGTTGTATACAAGGGTAATAATATATTGCTTCGATCACTATGTGAAGAGACTTATATTAATAATCCTAATTTCATTAATTTTATAAAAAGAGAAAATTTAAATATTAAACCATACAGTACTTTCAGTAAAAATGAAGTTGATGAAAGAACTGATTTTTATTATGAAATTGCTAAAAAAATATGGGATCCAAATAA
>JBOFUO010000046.1:0-21075 GCA_051652625.1 Cetobacterium sp. | reverse complement strand
TCACCCGTCCGCCATCCTCAATACCCGAAGGTAAATCGAATCGACTTGCATGTGTTAAGCATTCTGTCAGCGTTCATCCTGAGCCAGGATCAAACTCTTCATTCATATATTTTAAGTCCTAAGACTACATTACACCTTTAACCATCTAAATGGTTTTGCTATTACTAGCATTTTGTTGTTTTCACAACATTTCTGACTATTTTCTCTATTCGGTTGCTAATGTCCTTACTCTATAATTCTTGCCTGCGGTATTTCCCGCTGACAAAAATTATAGTACCATTTTTTTTAAACTAAGTCAACAACTTTTTTATTTTTTTTAAAATAATTCTATAATTCTATCTATAAATCCCTTTTTTTCGATGTCTCTTTTTACTATTAACTTATCTTCAAAAACTACTTCACCATTTATTAAAACTTTGTAACTACCTACATAAGCCCCTGATTTTATTGGTGCAATTAATGTTTTTTCTCTTTCTGTCACAATAGAAACATCTGCATCTTTTTTTATTATTTTTGAAAATGATTTTGTTGGATAAATTTTCACTTCTGAAATATATCCACCTAGTAATGGAATTGTTATAATTGATTCATCACTTTTTATTATATCTTTATTTTTATAATTTTCATGAAATTTTTCGTTTAAACTTAATACTTTATCATCTCTTATTTTAGTTGATTTCCCACCTAATACAACAGTTGAAATATTTGCGTTGTCCTTATTACTTAAAACAGCAATGTTAAATTTTGATTTTGTATGATAACCTGTTTTTAAACCGTATATGCCTTCTTTATCTAGAAGATGAATTGTACTCTTTAATTTATACGTTCCATTTTTTATTTCAGCATTTTTTTGTCTTGCTATTGCTATATACTCTGGATACTTCAAAGCTTCTAAAGAAAGCATATATATTCCTTTTGCAGTACCCATATCTAATTTCTTTTTAGTCATATGATCTGGTAATCCTGTTGGGGTATTAAATTCTAGTTCATCTTCTAACCCTATTTGCTTTGCTTTTTCATTCATCATCTCTATAAATTTAGGAACACTTCCTTTCCCTGAATGTTTAGCAAGAGCATATGCTGCATTGTTAGCTGATTTTATGGCTGCTGATTTTAGTAAATCTAAAACAACGATTTTCTCTCCACTTTCCATAGGAATTGAGCTTCCACCTGTACTTAATATTTCCCAATCTACAATAACTTCATCATATAAACTTATATTTCCTTTTCTTATTTCATCTAAAGTTACAATTATTGTCATGACTTTTGTAACAGAAGCTAATGAATATTTTTGAGTTGCATTTTCTTGATAAAAAATATTACCTTTATCATCTCCTACTACATAAGCTTTATAGTCAGGTGTATTATCTTTAATAACTTTTGTCTTAGAAGTTTTTGCAAAAGATAGTGTTGATGCAGTTAAAATTAAAATTACAACTAATTTCTTCATAGCTTTTTCCTCCAAATAAAAAATTTAGGAATTACACAAATGCAATTCCTAATTATTATACATTATTTTTGTTTTTTAGCCAAATATTCTTCGATAGCTTCTTTTAAAGCTTCTTCCGCTAGAACTGAACAGTGCATTTTAGTTGCTGGTAACCCTCCTAAAGCTTCTGCTACTACTTTATTTGTAATCTCTAAAGCTTCATGAATATTCTTTCCTAGAACCATTTCAGTTGATATTGATGACGTTGCTATTGCAGAAGCACAACCAAATGTTCTAAACTTAACATCTGTTATTACTTCATTTTCTATTCTTAAAAATATTTCCATTATATCTCCGCAAGAAGGATTTCCAACTTTACCATAACCATCTGGATTTTCCATTGTTCCAACATTTCTAGGATTCATAAAGTGATCTATTACTTTTTCTGTATATTGCATGATTTTCTCCTTAGTTCTAAATTAGTTTACTTTTTATACTCATTCCATAAAGGTGACATAATTCTTAGTTTATCTATAACTTTTACAACTTGTTCTATTGTATAATCAATTTCTTCTTTTGTATTATATTTACCTAGACTAAATCTAATAGTTCCGTGGGCAAACTCTGGTTCAATACCCATAGCTAAAAGTACATGTGAAGCCTGTAACTCATCAGATGAGCAAGCTGACCCAGAACTAACTGCAACTCCTAAATAACTTAGAGAAAGTAAAATTGATTCTCCCTCTAAATATTTGAAAGTTATACTTGAAGTTCCTGGAAGTCTCTCTACATTTTTCGCATTGATAACTACTTCTGGAACTCTTTTGAATATTTCATTTTCAAAATAATCTCTCAGTTCTTTTTCTCTTTCAATTTCATCTAGCATGTTTTCAGAAACAAGATCTAAAGCTTTAGCCATGCCTACTACTGCCGGAGTATTTGTTGTTCCAGGTCTAAGTTTTTTTTCTTGTCCACCACCTGTAATTGTTTTTGCAACTCTTACACCTTGTCGTATATATAATGCTGCAACTCCTTTTGGCCCATAAAATTTATGAGCTGAAAACGTAAGTAAATCTACTCCAAGCTCTTTGGGAGAAACTGGAATTTTACCTACCGTTTGAACTGCATCAACATGTAATAAAACTCTATGTTTTTTTGCTATGTCTGAAATTTCTTTAATTGGTTCTATTGTTCCAACTTCATTATTTGCATGCATAATTGAAATCAAAATTGTTTCAGGTGTTATTGCTTTTTCCAAATCTTCTATACTTACAACACCATTTTTATCAACAGGTAAAAACGTTACTTTATACCCATCTTGTTCTAAATCTTTAAATGTATTTTTTATAGCTGGATGCTCTATTGAACTTGTTATTATATGATTTCCTCTATTTTTATATGCTTTGGCTACTCCTCTAACTGCAATGTTATCTGATTCAGTACCAGAAGCTGTGAATATAATTTCTTCTGATTTAACTTTTAATAAAGTTGCAATTTTTTCTCTGGCTTCTGAAACAGCTATACCTGTTTCTCTACCAAAAATATGCATACTAAATGCATTTCCATACTCTTCTGTTAAGAAAGGCATCATTGCTTCCAATACTTTTGGATCCATTTTTGTAGTTGCATTGTTATCCAGATAAACTCTCATAGTTATCGTCTCCTTAAATTTCTACTTGTATTTTACACTAAGATAATAACATTCTTTATTATTTATGTCAACAATTAAAAACTTTTTTATAAAACCCTCTCGCCATGAGTACAATAACTTTTTATTTCACACTCTAAACACTTAGGTCTTCTTGCAATACACTTGTCTCTTCCTTGAAGAATTAAGTAATGAGAAAAATCTATCCAGTAATCCTTAGATACTATTTTCATCAATTCTTTTTCTATTTTTATGACATCTTCTTCTTTTACAAGCCCTATTAAATTACTTAATCTTTTAACGTGAGTGTCAACAGTAACTCCATCTGCTAATCTCCAGATTTCTCCTCTTACTACATTAGCAGTTTTACGACCAACCCCCGCTAAACTAATCAAATCATCCATATTTTGAGGAACTTCTCCATTATATTTTTCAATTAATTTCTGACTACACAATTTTATATTTTTTGCTTTATTTCTATAAAATCCAGTACTTTTCACAAGTTTTTCAATCTCTTCTAAAGGCATATCTGCAAATTGTTGAGGTGTATTAACTATTTTATACATCTGCTCCGTAACTATGTTAACTCTTATATCTGTACATTGTGCAGATAGTATAACTGCTACTAGTAGTTCAAATGGAGTATCGTATTTTAGAGCACATTCAGGATGCCCAAATTTTTCTTTTAAAATTTCTATAACTTTTAAAACTCTTTCTTTTTTCTTCAAAAATTTCCTCCATCAATCTAGAGTCTTTACATACAAAATATAATCAATTCCACCATGTTCTATTTGACCTTTAAATTGAAAATTAGATTTCTCAAAACAATAAATTGATTTTTCATTTTCTTCTAAAATATAAGCAGTTATACATTTTATATTTGGATATTTAAACTTTAATTCCTCTATGCTAGCATTAACTACAATTGTAGAATAGCCTCTTCCTCTTATACATTCCGCTAAATAAACAGATATTTCAGCACTACCATTACCATCAAGTTCAAATCTAATATTGCCTAAAAAAACTCCTGTCAAGTCCTCAACAGTAAACATTGCATAATCAGAAGAATTTATTAAAAATCTATACCATCTTTCATGACTCTTTCTTTGTTCTTCTTCATTATTTTTACAATATTTCTTTACATAGTTTAAATTAAGATGGTTGTATATATTTTCTATGTCATCTGTTGTACTATCTCTAATTATTATCACTACTTTATTACAATCCTATTATACTTTTTCTTTCCTTGTTTTATCATTATTGATCCATTATCAAATAATTCTTTAGTTATTTCTAAAGCAAAGTCTGATATTTTTTCATCATTAATACTTAATCCGTTTTGTTGAACAAGTCTTCTTCCTTCACTCTTAGTTTTTAACAGACCTAATTCAACCATTAAATCAACTAAACCTTTTCCTATTACATCTTCTGTCACTTCTATTGTTGGAACATTTGATAAATCTATTCCTCCTTGTTCAAATAAAGCCGATGATGCTTGCTTAGCTTTTTCAGCTTCAATCTCTCCATGAACAATTTTTGTTACTTCATAAGCCAATACTTTTTTAGCTTCATTTATTTCTGCACCTTCTAAAGCAGATAACTCTCTTACTTTATCCATTGGTAAAAATGTCAATAGCGCTAAAGGTTGAGCTACATCAGCATCTGGTAAATTTCTCCAATATTGGTAAAATTCATAAGGGGATGTTTTTTCTGGGTCTAACCATAAAGCACCTTTTGCTGTCTTTCCCATTTTTTTACCTTCACTATTTGTTAATAAAGTACAAGTCATTGCATAACCTTGTTTTCTATCTTTTTTTCTTATTAAATCTACTCCTGCAATCATGTTTGACCATTGATCATCTCCACCTAACTGCATCGTACATCCAAACTTTCTATTTAATACTAAGAAATCATATCCTTGCATTAACATATAGTTAAATTCTAAGAAAGATAAACCTCCCTCTTCCATTCTAGTTTTAAAACATTCTGCTGCCAACATTCTATTTACTGAGAATTGAGATCCTATATCTCTTATAAAATCAATATAATTTAAATTTCTTAACCAATCAGCATTATTTACCAATAAAGCTTTATCATCACTAAAATCTATAAATTTTTCCATCTGACTCTTTATTGATGCTACATTATGAGCTATTATTTCATCTGTCATCATTTGTCTCATATCAGTTCTTCCACTCGGATCACCTATTTGAGCTGTTCCTCCACCAATTAAAGCTATCGGTCTATGACCATGCTGCTGCATGTGTGACATAAACATCATCGCTATAAAATGCCCTACATGTAAACTATCTGCTGTTGGATCAAAACCTATATAAAAAGTTACTTTCTCTTTTTCTAATAATGACTTCATTTCATCTTCATGAGTCATTTGCTTTACATATCCACGATCTTTTAAAACTTCAAAAACATTTGACATATTATTCCTCCATAATCTAATTTTTACTCTATTGTAACATAAAGCTATTTATTTTTAAAGCGTAATAAAAAAGAGAGGCATAAAGCCTCTCTGAGATAAATCAATTATTTTGTTGTGTTATAGAATACTTCCATTCCATTGAATTGAGCAACTGATCCTAACTCTTCTTCGATTCTTAATAATTGGTTATATTTAGCCATTCTATCAGTTCTAGAAGTTGATCCAGTTTTAATTTGTCCTGCGTTTGTTGCAACAGCGATATCAGCTATTGTAGCATCTTCAGTTTCTCCTGATCTATGAGAAATTACTGCAGTCATGTTAGCTCTCTTAGCCATTTCGATTGCATCTAAAGTCTCAGTTAAAGTTCCTATTTGGTTTAATTTAATTAAGATTGAGTTAGCTGATTTTAATTCGATACCTTTTGCTAATCTCTCTGTGTTAGTTACGAATAAATCGTCTCCAACGATTTGAACAGTTTTTCCAACTTTTGCAGTTAACATTTGGAATCCAGCCCAGTCATTTTCTCCTAATCCATCTTCGATAGATTTGATTGGATACTTTTCACATAATCCAGCATACCACTCGATCATTTCTTCAGTTGTTCTTACAACTCCACCTTCTCTTTTGAAGTGGTATTCGAATGTTCCATCTTCTTTTTCAACACAGAATTCTGTTGCTGCTGAGTCTAAAGCGAAAGTAATATCAGTTCCTAACTCATATCCTGCTGCTTTAACTGCTTGACATATGATGTCTAAAGCTCCTTCAGTTCCGTTGATTTTAGCTGGTGCATATCCACCTTCGTTTCCAACGTTAGTTGAATCTCCGTTAGCTTTTAAGATTTTTCCTAAGTGATGGAATATTTCGCATCCCATTCTCATTGCTTCAGCAAACGTCTTAGCTCCAACTGGTTGAACCATAAATTCTTGAACGTCTACTGCAGAATCAGCATGACTTCCTCCATTTAATATGTTCATCATAGGTAAAGGTAACTCTTTAGCGTTAACTCCTCCTAAGTATTTGTATAAAGGTAATCCTAATGCTGCTGCTGCTGCTTTAGCTACTGCTAGAGAAACACCTAATATAGCATTTGCTCCTAATCTATCTTTGTTTGGAGTTCCATCTAATTCGATCATAGCCTTATCTATAGCTACTTGATTAGTTGCATCCATTCCTAATACTAATTCTTTAATTTCTCCATTTACAAAGTTTACAGCTTTTAAAACACCGTTTCCTAAGTATCTAGCTTTATCTTTATCTCTTAATTCTACTGCTTCGTAAGCTCCTGTAGATGCTCCAGATGGAACTGCTGCTCTTCCCATTGCTCCACATTCTAATATTACGTCAACCTCAACTGTTGGGTTTCCTCTTGAATCAAGAATTTCTCTTCCTTTAACTTCAACTATTCTAGTCATTTGTTTGAATCCTCCTTAGAATTTTTTCAAAATTTTATATTTTAAAATTTAAGTCTTAAATTTATAATTACTTTACTTTTATAACTTTCATTGAGTTACTTGTTCCTGCTTTGAATACTTCTTCACCACATGAAGCTACTATAATGTCTCCTGAATTAGCAAGTCCTAAAGATATTGCTTTTGCTTCTGCTAAAGCATAGAACTCTTCTAAGTTTTTAGCTGTTAAATCTAAACAAGGAATTACTCCTCTTGTTAATATCATTTGATTATATGTTTTTTCATTGTTTGTTATAGCTAAAATAAACGCTTCTGGGAAATACTTTCTTAAAGCTGTTGCTGATTTTCCTGATGCAGTTCCAGAAACAATTAATTTTGCTCCTAAAGCTTCAGATACATCAACTGTTCCTCTAGCCATAGCTTCTGTTATACTAACTCCCTCTTCATTTTCTATTTCGAAAGCGATTAAAGGATCTGTTTTTTCAGCTATTTTTCTCATTACTGTTACAGCTTCGATAGGATACTTTCCTTTTGCTGTTTCTCCAGATAACATTATTGCATCTGTTCCATCTAAAATTGCATTTGTAACGTCTGTTGCTTCTGCTCTTGTTGGTCTAGGATTTTTTATCATTGAATCTAACATTTGAGTTGCTGTAATTACAACCTTTCCTGCTAAATTACATTTTTCTACCATCATTTTTTGTGCAAAAGGAACTTCTTCTACAGGTATTTCTACCCCTAAATCTCCTCTAGCTACCATTATACCGTCAGATAATTCTAATATCTCATCAAAGTTATCTAATCCTTCTTGGTTTTCTATTTTAGAAATTATTTTTATTTTTTCTCCACCATTAGCATCTAAAACTTCTCTTACAGATTTTACATCATCAGCTTTTCTGATGAAAGATGCTGCTACGAAGTCTACATTTCTTTCGCATCCAAACTTTAAATCTCCAATATCTTTTGCAGATAACGCTGGTAACTGAAGTGAAATATTTGGTAAATTAACACCTTTATTTTCTCCTAAATCTCCGTTGTTTTTAACGATACATCTTACTTCGTTTCCAACAACCTCTTCAACTTCCATTTCAATTAATCCATCATCAATTAAAACTATATCTCCAGCTTTTAAATCTTCTGTTAACTCTTTATAAGTTACAGCAACTTTTGTAGAATCTCCAATTACTGATTCATCAGTTGTTATTGTAAACTTTTGTCCTGCTACTAAAGAAACGTCATTTCCACCAACTAATTTTATAGTTCTGATTTCTGGTCCTTTAGTATCTAATAATACTGCTGCATTGATACCAGTATTTTTTACAGCTTCTTTTAAGTTAACAATTCTATTTCCATGCTCTTCATGACTTCCATGTGAGAAGTTCATTCTCATAACATTCATTCCAGCTTTTAATAACTCTGATAATACCTCAACCGATTCTGTTTTTGGTCCTATTGTACATACAATTTTAGTTTTTTTCATAGTTCCTTAAATCCCTCCTATAATTAGTTTAATCTATATTTAAATTTTTTACATCCTTAACATTTAATTACTAAAATTCTATCTAATATACTAGTTAAAGTCAAGTTCGTTAAATATCTATTTTTTACCTTTTTTTGACTCTATTATTCCCACTTTTTTAAAAATTATATTCGATAAAATAATAAAAAGTCCTAGAAAAAAATCTAGAACTCTTTTTTAAAACAAATAATTTAATTGATATACTACTTTTTTCATTACTTTTTTTTGAATTTTAAGTTTTTAGAAGTTATTATTCTATTGTTTTTATCAACAATTAAAACATCTAAATTTGATGTATTATTAACCTTTTCAATTACTTTTTCTATAGGCATAAGAAAAAATACTGTTGAGTATAAATCTGCTTCAAAAGAATCATCATTAACTACTACAACCATTTTTTTATCTTTTACAGGATATTTAGTTTCTTTATCAAGTATGTGATGATATTTTTCTCCTTCTATTTCAACATATGTTTGATAATCACCAGATACACCCATACTTTGATTATTTAATTCTATTGTACCTATAATTTCACTTGAATTATTAGGATTTTGTATTCCTATTTTCCAAGGAGTCCCATCACCTTTTACTCCTATCGCTGATATACTAGATATTGCTGATATAAATCCACTTTTTATTCCAGATTCTCTTAATTTTTCACTTGCTTTTTTTACTGCATATCCTTTTAAAAATGAACCTGTATCTATTTTAATATCTTCAGATTGAATAGTAATAATATTTTTTTCTAAAATCACTTTAGAAAAATCAACATTTTTAGAAGCTTTTTCTAATTCTAAATCTGTTGGTAAAGTTTTTCTTTCTTCTAATTCTTCAGAAAATCCCCAAATAGCCATTAAAGGTTCCATTGTTATATCATACTTTCCAAAAGATAAATCATACATTTCTTTTACTTTTTTTAAAATATAAATTGCTTCATCATCTATTTTTTCTTTTTTTGAGTTATTTAATTTAAAAAATAAACTATCTTTAACTTTGCTGTTGTAAGCATAATCTATTCTTTGAACTTCTTCGAAGGCTTTATTTATGCTCGTTTTAGATTTGTTCGTGTCACTTGAAAAAACACTAACTTTGAAGAATGTTCCAAAAGCAAATTTTTCTTCATCCACTCTTTTCACTTTTTTTTCACAACCTAAAACTAACAAAAAAAGTAAAAAGAGTAGAAATATATTTCTACTCTTAGTCATTTATAATTTCCTCTTCAATATCAGCAAATGTTATTTTTCTATCCATTATTTCTTTAAATGTTTTTCTAATAACAGTATCTTTTTTTGAAGTTTTTGTAAGTACTGTTGAACCTTTTCCTAAATCTCTTGCTCTTTTACCTGCAGTTATTGTTAAAACATATTTATTTGGTATTACACCTAATAGCTCATCATAAGTAATCATTTTTTTCATAGAATCCTCCTAGTTTTTAGAATTTATAATTTTTACTAACTCATCACATGATTTTTCAACAGTGTAGTTAATAATTGTAATATCATAATCTTTTTCATATTCCAATTCTTTTATCGAATTTTTTAATCTAATTTGGATTGTATCTTCACTATCTGTTTTTCTTCCTCTTAGCCTTCTCTCTAAATCTTCCATCGTTGGAGTTTTGAAGAATATTAAATGAGAATTTGGATATACTTCTTTCACCTGAAGTCCTCCTTGAACATCTATCTCAAGAATTACATTTTCTCCAGATAATAGTCTTGATTCCACTTCAGATTTTAAAGTTCCATAGTAATTAGTATGAACAGTTGCGTATTCTAAGAATTCATTTTCTTCAATTTTAGTTTTAAATTCATCTACTGTCAAGAAGTAATAATCTCTTGCGTGCAATTCTCCTTCTCTTGGAGCACGTGTTGTAGCTGAAGTAGCTAAATTAATACCTAACTGTTTTCTAACTATTCTACATATTGTTGATTTCCCAGCACCACTCGGTCCTGATACAATAAATAGTTCTCCCTTTTTCATTTCTATTCTCCTTTATTCTATATTTAGAGCTTGTTCTCTAATCTTTTCAATTTCATTTTTACATTCTACAATTAGCTTTGAAATATCGTATAAATTACATTTTACCCCTGAGGTATTTAATTCTCTAAAAATCTCTTGAAGAATAAAATCAATCTTTTTTCCTACACCTATATTTGTAGACTCTAGCTCTATTCTTAATTGACAAAGATGACTTTCTAATCTAGATATTTCTTCTGATATGTCTGATTTATCTGTAAACAATAAAATCTCTCTTAAAAGAATTTCGTCATTAAAATCTATATCTGTTATTTTTGATAATCTTTCCAATAACTTTTCTCTATAGTTTATAACAATTTTTTCTTTTGATGATTTTATTTCTTCTACATTTTTTTCAATAACTTCTATACATTCTAAGAAATATTTTTTCATTCTCATTCCTTCAGATTCTTTCATTACAATAAAAGAGTCTAAAAGCAAATGAATATTTTTTATTACAAATTCTTCATATTCATTCTCATCAATCTCTAAATCATTTCTTCTTATAACATTCAAATTTTTAACTAACAAATCAAGTTTGTTACTAAAACTTTCATTATATTCGTTTTCTATAGTGCTTAGAACTTTCAAATAAGAAGCAGTCATATTTTTATCATATTCAAATAAATTATCTACTTCTCTTTTATCTTGAAATTCAATTTTTAAGTCTATACTTCCTCTTATAACTCTAGAAGCAACCTCTGTTCTGATTTTATTTTCCAAAAAATTTAGCATATGAGGTGACTTTATTTTAAAATTTAAATTTTTGTTGTTTACACTCTTTATCTCTAAAGATATTGCATACTTTTCATTTTCAAAATATTCTTTTGAATATCCCGTCATACTTCTCATAATATCAACCTCTCATAAATAAAATGCTAAAATAGGCGACAAAGTCGCCTATTTTATTAGTCCTCTATCTCAACTGGAACTATGTTCTTATAAGCTTTGTATCCAGTTCCTGCTGGAATCTTCTTACCTATAATAACATTTTCTTTTAATCCCTCTAAGAAGTCTTCTTTACCTTCTATTGCTGCATTTGAAAGCACTTTTGTAGTTTCTTGGAATGATGCTGCTGATATGAAACTTCCTGTATTAACTGCTGCTTTTGTAATACCTTGGATTACAGGCTCATATTTGATCTCTGTTTTCCCTTCAGCTTTTAATTTTTTATTTTCTAATTCAACAATTCTCTTTTCCACAACTTCATCTTCTAAGAATAATGAAGAACCTGATTCTACTATTCTTACTTTCTTAAACATCTGCTTAACGATAATTTCTATATGTTTATCGTTTACAGTAACACCTTGGTCTCTATATACTTGTTGTACAGATTCCAGTATAAACTGCTCTGCTGCAACTAGTCCTTTGATGTTTAGAACGTCAAATGGTGATATAGCTCCATCTGTTATCTTATCTCCAGCTTTTATTAACATTCCATCTGTTACAACTAAATGCTCTCCAACTGGTGCTAAGTACTCTTTGAAGTTTTCTGTATCGAAAATAGATCTTATGATAATTACTCTCATACCTTTTTTCTTTCTTCCAGTAACTTCTACTTTTCCATCTATTTCAGATAGAATAGCTTTTCCTTTAGGATTTCTAGCTTCAAATAGCTCTTGAATTCTCGGAAGACCTCCAGTGATGTCTTTCGTTCCTTCTCCTTCTTTTATAATCTTAGCTATGATTTCTCCTGTTCTTACAGATTCACCCTCTCTAACCATTAAGTAAGCTCCAAATGGTATTGAGTAACTTTCTTTAGCATTTCCTTCTTCATCAAAAATAACTATTCTTGGGTTTGAATCTCCTGATTCAACAGTTTTTATTGCCATATATTCTGTAACGTTATACTTTTCATCAAAGTTTTCTTTTACATATAATTCTCTATATTCTATTCTTCCATCTTGGTTAGCTATAATAGGTATATGGTAAGGATCGAATGTAACTAGGATGTCTCCTTGTTTAACTTCTTGTCCTTCTTCTACTTTTAATATAGATCCAGATGCAATTTCATAATCATAATTTCCGATTAAAATTTTAGCAGACTGTGAAACAACAATTTTATCTTGTGTTTCTTGGTTTTCTAGAATTTTTATATCTTTAAATACAACTTTTCCATTGTTTTCAGCTTTGATACTTGTTGCAGTAGCAGTAGTTGCAGCAACTCCTCCTGTATGGAACGTTCTCATTGTAAGCTGTGTACCAGGTTCTCCAATTGATTGAGCTGCTATAACTCCAACTGCTTCTCCTAATAAGATTTCTTTATGGTTAGCTAAATCCATTCCATAACATCTTTGACAAACTCCTTTTTCAAGGGCACATGTTAATGGCGATCTAATTTTTATTTTCTTTATTTCTAACTCTGTTATTTTAGCGATTTGTTCTTTTGTGAACATTTCATTTCTTCTAGAAATAACTTCGCCTTCGAAAACTACATCTTCAGCAGGTACTCTACCTAATAATCTTTCTGATAACTTTTCAATTACTTGACCATCTGAAACTAGTTCTGCAACTTCAATTCCTTCGTGAGTTCCACAATCAACTGAATTTACAATAACTTCATGTGAGATATCAACAAGTCTTCTAGTTAAATATCCTGAATCGGCAGTTCTTAAGGCAGTATCTGCTAAACCTTTTCTAGCTCCATGTGATGACATGAAGAACTCTAAAACTGTTAGTCCCTCTCTAAAGTTGGCTTTGATTGGAACCTCTATGATTCTTCCTTGTGTATCGGCCATGTTTCCTCTCATTGCCGCAAGTTGTCTCATCTGTGCAATCGATCCTCTGGCTCCAGAGTTCGCCATCATATAAACTGGGTTGAACTGATCTAGTCCACTCATCATTGCATCTGTTACTTTTGTTGTTGTATCTGCCCAAAGAGCTACAGTTTTTCTATATCTCTCTTCGTTAATTATCTTTCCTGATTTGTAATCAGCTTCGATATCAGATACTTTTCTATCTGCTTCTTCTAATATTGATTTTTTACTTTCTGGAATCTCTAAATCTTCAATACCAACTGAAATTCCAGCGAATGTTGCATAGTGATATCCAAAGTTTTTAATTTCATTTATTAGTTCTGCAGTTTTTGTAAATCCGTGCATCTCATATAAAGTTCCTATAAGTTTCTTTAATTGAGATTTACCGAAAGTTACATCATATTGCTTATTTTCTTCAGGTAGTATTTCATTAAACATAATTCTACCTGCAGTAGTTTTTACCATTTCACCATTTATTCTAACATCTACAACAGCATGAGTATCTAAAATATCTCTATCATAAGCTGTTAAAACCTGCTCTTTATTAGAGAATGCTTTTCCTTCTCCTTTTGCTCCAGGTCTATCTTTTGTCATGTAGAAACATCCCATAACCATATCCTGAGATGGAACAGCTATTGGTTCTCCATTTGATGGAGATATAATGTTATTTGGAGCTAACATTAGAAGTTTTGCTTCCATTATTGCTTCTGGTGATAACATTAAATGAACTGCCATTTGGTCTCCATCGAAGTCGGCATTAAATGCAGAACATACTAATGGATGAAGTCTTATTGCTTTTCCTTCAATTAAAACTGGTTCAAAAGCTTGAATTGAAAGTCTATGTAGTGTTGGTGCTCTGTTTAATAATACTGGATGGTCTTGGATTACATCTTCAATTACATCCCATACTTTATCATCTGCATCTTCAACTAATTTTTTTGCTGTTTTTATGTTTGTAGCTAACTCTCTCTTTACTAACTCTCTCATTATGAAAGGCTTATAAAGTTCTAGTGCCATTTTCTTTGGAATTCCACATTGATGCATTTTTAAAGAAGGTCCTACAACAATAACCGATCTTGCAGAGTAATCTACTCTTTTTCCAAGAAGGTTTTGTCTAAATCTACCTTGCTTACCTTTTAACATATCAGAAAGTGATTTCAATTCTCTATTGTTTTGTGCAACAACTGGTTTTCCTCTTCTTCCGTTATCAATTAGAGCATCAACTGCTTCTTGAAGCATTCTTTTCTCATTTTTAACTACGATTTCTGGAGCTTTTATTTCTAAAAGTCTCTTTAATCTATTGTTTCTATTAATAACTCTTCTGTAAAGGTCATTTAAGTCAGAAGTAGCAAATCTTCCACCATCTAATTGTACCATTGGTCTTAAATCAGCTGGAATAACTGGAACATTTTTTAATATCATCCATTGTGGTAAGTTACCTGATGCTATAAAGTCTCTAGTTATTTTTAGTCTTTTTACTAATTTCTTTCTTTTTTGAGCTGAATTTACATCTTCAAGTTCTTTTTCTAACTCTAATCTTAACTCTTCTAAATTTATCATTTCTAATAATTTTAAAATAGCTTCAGCACCCATTTTTGCTTCAAATTGTCTTCCGTACATTTGCTTGTATAGCTTGTACTCTTTTTCAGTTATTATTTTTCCAATTTTTAAAGTTGGTTCTTCACTTGCTGTTACTATATATCTAGCAAAGTATAAAACTGATTCTAACTCTTTTGGAGAAATTCCTAAAATAAGAGACATCTTATTTGGTGTTCCTTTAGAATACCAAATATGAGCTACTGGGGCAGCTAAATCTATATGCCCCATTCTTTCTCTTCTTACTTTAGACTTAGTTACTTCAACTCCACATTTCTCACAAACTAGTCCTTTGTATCTCATTCTTTTATATTTTCCACAAGAACATTCCCAATCTTTTGATGGGCCGAATATTCTTTCACAGAACAATCCATCCATTTCTGGATTTAATGTTCTATAGTTTATCGTTTCTGGTTTCGTAACTTCTCCGTACGACCACTCTTCTATCTTCTCTGGAGAAGCTAGTTTAATTCTAATCTTCTCAAAACTTTTAATTCCCATATTAAATACAAAGCCTCCTTAAATGAGATAAAGCTTTCATCTATCATCATATTCAATTTTACTTAAAATTAGTTTATTTGGTCAGATAAAGAAAACTCAACTATTGTTTCGTCTTTTCCTAACTCTTCGTTAACGTTAATTAACTCGTTATTAGCATCAAATAGTTCTACATCTAATGCTAGTGCTTGGAACTCTTTTAATAGAACTTTAAATGACTCTGGTAGATCTGCTTCTGGCATCTCTTCCCCTTTTACAATCGCTTCATAAGTTTTTGTTCTACCCGTTACATCGTCAGACTTAACTGTTAACATTTCTTGAAGGATATTTGATGCTCCATATGCTTCTAAAGCCCAAACCTCCATCTCTCCAAGTCTTTGTCCTCCGAATTGTGCTTTTCCTCCTAGAGGTTGCTGCGTTACTAACGAATAAGGACCTATTGCTCTTGCATGCATTTTATCTTCAACTAGATGATGAAGCTTTAACATATACATTCTTCCAACTGTTACTGGATTATCAAATTTATCTCCAGTTCTTCCATCAAATAATGTAACTTTACCTTTTCTTGGATATCCAGCTTTTTCTAAATAATCTTTTACTTGCTCTTCTGTTGCACCATCAAATACTGGAGTTGATAAGTATGTTCCACCATTTAATTTACCCATAGCCATTCCTAAATGAACTTCAAGAACCTGTCCAATATTCATACGTGAAGGAACTCCTAGTGGATTTATTACAACGTCTAAGTGTGTACCATCTGCTAAGAATGGCATATCTTCTGCTGGTAAAACTCTAGAAACAACACCTTTATTACCATGTCTTCCTGACATTTTATCTCCAACAGTTATTTTTCTTTTTTCTGCAATAAATACTCTTATTGATCTATTTACTCCAGCTTTTAATTCGTCTCCGTTTTCTCTTGATAATTCAAGAACTTCAACAACTGTTCCTTTAGATCCATGAGGCATCTTTAATGATGTATCTCTTACATCTCTTGCTTTTTCTCCGAAGATAGCTCT
Source organism: Cetobacterium sp. (assembly GCA_051652625.1). Taxonomy (GTDB): domain Bacteria; phylum Fusobacteriota; class Fusobacteriia; order Fusobacteriales; family Fusobacteriaceae; genus Cetobacterium_A. The sequence goes on along the minus strand of JBOFUO010000046.1, from coordinate 4,748 downwards.
TAATAGCTTTTCTTCTGCTGGAGGTTCAGATTCACCTTTTGGTGCTGTTTTTCCAACCAAGATATCTCCTGGTCCAACTTCAGATCCAACAACAATTATACCTCTTGCATCTAAGTTCTTTAAAGCTTCCTCAGAAACGTTTGGTATTTCTCTTGTTATCTCTTCATCACCTAATTTAGTATTTCTAGCTTCTACTTCATATTCTTCAATATGTATAGATGTGAATACGTCATCTTTTCTTAATCTGTCAGATATTAGAATCGCATCCTCATAGTTATACCCTTCCCAAGGCATGAAAGCCATTAGAATATTTCTTCCTAATGCTAAATCTCCACCTTTAGTTGCTGGTCCATCAGCTATTACTTGATTTAACTCAACTTCTTCTCCTAAACCTACTAATGGTGTTTGATGTAAACACATTGCTTGGTTTGATCTTTCAAAGTTTAATAATCTGTGTTTGTAAGATTTTCCTTCTGCATCTTCTATAATAATCTCTTTAGCATCAACATAAATTACTTTACCTTTTGCTTTTGCTGAGATTACTGCTCCTGAATCAACTGCAACCTTTCTTTCAAGTCCAGTTCCTATAAATGGAGCTTCTGTTCTTAATAGTGGTACTGCTTGTCTCTGCATGTTAGATCCCATTAGTGCTCTATTCGCATCATCGTGCTCTAAGAACGGAATTAATCCTGCTGATACTGATACAACTTGTTTAGGAGATACATCTAAGTAATGTACTTTTTCTCCAGGAATATGAACAATTTCATGCCCGTATCTACATACAACATCATCTAATAACTCTGCATTTGGTCCAAGCTTAGTATCGGCTTGTGCTATGAATAGTCCTTCTTCTTCATCTGCTGCTAAATAATGAATGTTTTCAAAATTTGCAACTCCATTTTCTACTTTTACATATGGTGTTTCTATAAATCCATAAGAATTTACTTTTGCATATATTGCTAAAGATCCAATAAGACCGATGTTTGGTCCTTCTGGTGTTTCTATTGGACAAATTCTTCCATAATGTGAATCATGTACGTCTCTTACTTCGAACCCGGCTCTTTCTCTAGAAAGTCCTCCTGGTCCTAGTGCTGATATTCTTCTTTTATGAGTTAATTCAGCTAAGGGATTTGATTGGTCCATGAATTGTGATAATTGACCTGAACCAAAGAAATCTAATACTAATGCATTTAATGGTCTAGTGTTTAAAAGTGATTGTGGAGTTAATGTTTCTACATCTTGTATCGTCATTTTTTCTTTAACCATTTTACCCATTTTAGATAATCCAGCTTTAATCTGCATTAATAGAAGCTCTCCAACTCCTCTAACTCTTCTGTTAGATAAGTTATCTATATCATCAGTATGTCCTTTTCCGTTGTTAAGGGAAATTACATACTTTATTGTTGCTAATACATCCTCTTTTGTTAATAAAATTTCATCTTCTGGAAGATTGATTTTTAATCTCTTATTCATCTTGTATCTTCCAACTGGTTCTAAATCATATCTTTGAGGATTAAAGAACATCTGTTTTATTAAAGATCTTGCTGAATCAATTGTTACTAAATCTCCAGGTCTTAATTTCTTAAATACCTCTGTTACAGCTTCTTCTTTAGTATCTCCAGTGTCGTTTACTATAGTATTTGCAAACACTTTATCTTCTGGCTTTACTTCCCAAATTAAAATATTTTCTATTTTTGAATCTACTAATTCAAATATTACAGCTTCTGTAATTAGTTGCTTAGTTTCAAATAAAACTTCTCCAGTTTCTTGATTAAAGATATCCTCTTTAACAAAACTTCCTTCAATCTTAGTTCTAAGAACACTTATAAGTTCCTCTTTATTTGAATATCTAGAGTAATATTCTGATAAATTAACATCTTTCTCTTCTAAGAAATCATCCATAATTTCTTCGTTAGTATCAAAGAAATCAACAGCTTTTAAGAATACAGTTGCTAAAACTTTTTTCTTTCTGTCAATTTTAACACTTAAAAAATCATTTTTATCAGTTTCAAACTCTAACCAAGTTCCTTTGTAAGGAATAATTTTTCCTGAGAACAGGTCTTTTCCTGTTTGAATGTTAACTTCTTTATTAAATGATACACCTGGAGATCTATGTAGCTGTGATACTACAACTCTTTCAGCACCATTTATAATAAATGTTCCTCTTTCTGTCATTAAAGGAACTTCTCCAAAATAAACAAGTGTCTCTTGGATTTCGTTTCCACTCTTTTTATTAGTAAGTCTTAATCTCACTTTTAAAGAAGCAGAATAAGTTTTCCCTCTTTTCTTGCACTCAAGCTCATCTTTCAATGGACCATCAGCTTGATGTAGCTCATAAGCAACATATTCTAGCTTTATATCTCCATTTGAAGACTCAACAGGGAATATTTCTCTAAAAGCAGATTCAAGCCCCTTATCTTTTCTGTTAAGTGGAGCCTCCTTAGCTTGTAGAAAATCTTCATAGGAATCCAGTTGGAATTCTAAAAAATGAGGCACATTTCCTCTTTCTTCGATTCTTCCAAAATTCAATCTTTCAACGAGTTTCCCCATTACTTCACACTCCTTACTATTTCATATAGTGATCAATACCTAATCTTTGGAAAATAAAAGCCTTTTTATTTTCAAAAGATTAAGTATTAACTTCCTTTTTAATAGATTATTTAATAATTTTCATTATAATGATTAAAAAGGCACCCGTTAGAGTGCCTATTTTTTTCATTTAAGTATAACTAGTTGCAAACAACTTTGTAAGGTTATTACTTAACTTCTACTGTAGCTCCAGCTTCTGTTAATTTAGCTTTTATAGTTTCTGCTTCTTCTTTAGAAACTGCTTCTTTGATGTTTCCACCATTATCTACAACTTCTTTAGCTTCTTTTAATCCTAATCCAGTAATCGCTCTAACTTCTTTGATTACAGATATCTTGTTTGGTCCTGCAGCAGTTAATACTACGTCGAACTCAGTTTTCTCTTCAGCTGCTGGTCCCTCAGACGCAGCTACAGCTACTGGTGCAGCTGCAGTAACACCGAAGTGCTCCTCTAAAGCTGTTACTAACTCTCTTAAATCTAATACTGACATAGCTTCTAAGTCAGCTATAAATTGCTCTTTATTGAATGCCATTTTATTTCCTCCTTAATTTCTTCTAAAATATTTTTCGTTTTTATTAAATCAATAATAATCTAAATCAACAAGTTATTACTCAGCTGCTGCTTCTTTCTTCTCAGCGATTGCCACAGTTGCGTAAGCAAGTTTTCTAACCGGTCCAAGCATTCCGTTAAGAACCATAGAAAGAAGTTGCTCTCTAGACGGTAATTTAGCTAATGCTACTACCTCTGCCGCTTCTACTCTCTTACCAGTTAAAACTCCACCTTTTATAGTGAATATAGTTTTCTTAGCTTTTGCGTTAGCTTTTGCTTGTGATGCTTCTAAATCGTAAACTACTTTAGCAGGAGTTACTGGATCAGCATATCCGAATGCAAATGCAGTAGTTCCTTCTAGTAAATCATCAAATTTATCAGCTACACCAGCTTCTGCTAATGCTATTTTGAACAGTCTGTTCTTAGCAACTAAGTACTCAGCACCGTTCTCTCTCATTTGTTTTCTTAACTCAGTCTCATGATTTACTCTTAGACCTTGATAATCAACTAAAACGATAGATTGAGCTCTAGAAATTTTTTCAACTAATTCAGCTACAAGCTCCTTTTTTAATTGAGTTGCCATTATTGATTCACCTCCTCTTTTACTCTAAAATTACCTCCGCTCCAAGGTAGGAACGGAGGCTCATAATCTAACTATTGAGGTTAGTGAATACCTTCTTCCAACCTCGGCAGGATTTTTAAGACTTGCGTCACCTACGGTCTTTGGTTTGGATCTATATATAATTATTTATCCAACTTTTTTTGAGTTATAATTTTACAACTTTATAATTGTAACATACTAATTAAGTTTTTGCAAACTTTAATTAAGCTTTTTTTATAACTAGAACTGGATCCATTTTAACTCCAGGTCCCATTGTTACAGAAACTGCAACAGTTCTTAAATATTGCCCTTTAGAAGCAGAAGGCTTTAATCTAACGATTTCGTTGATGAAAGCTGAGAAGTTTTCTAATAAAGCTTCTTCAGAGAAATCCGCTTTACCAATTGGTGCGTGGATTGATCCTAACTTGTCTACTCTAAATGCAAGTTTTCCTTTCTTGAACTCAGATACTGCCGTTGCGATATCTGGTGTAACTGTTCCTGATTTAGGATTAGGCATTAAACCTTTAGTTCCTAATATTCTTCCCAGTCTTCCTAATTTAGGCATCATGTCTGGAGTTGCGATTACGATATCAAAGTCAAACCAACCTTGTTGGATTTTCTCGATGTACTCTTCCGCTCCAGCGAAATCTGCTCCAGCTTCTAAAGCTTTTTCTACGTTAGCTCCTGAAGTTATTGCTAGTATTTTAACTGTCTTTCCTGTTCCGTTAGGAAGTACTACTGTACCTCTAACTTGTTGGTCAGCATGTCTAGGATCTACTCCTAATCTTAATGCAATTTCAACTGTTTCTACGAAGTTAGCAGTTCTTGTCTTTTTTACAAGTTCTAAAGCTTCTTTAACCTCATATAGTCTACCTTGCTCAACTAATTTAGCTATTTCTAGGTATTTTTTACCTCTTTTATTTGCCATTGAAAATTTCCTCCTTCTGTGGTTAAACGGATGTTTTCATCCTACCACTTAATATCACATAAATAAGAATTGACTTCTAATTA
>JBOFUO010000045.1:0-10880 GCA_051652625.1 Cetobacterium sp. | reverse complement strand
TAAAGAATGTAATAAATAAATTAGAAATAGTAACATCAACTAATATTTCTAACGCTGAGATACAATATATTGATGAGCACGGATATGATAAAACAAGTAAACTTTTATCGGTTAAAACCATCGAAAACAAATTAGAATTATTATTTGAATCATTCTATTCAAATAAATTTGAGTTAGCTATTTTTGATTCAGTAGCGGATGGTGAAATTGAGAGTATAAATATAGTTTCAATAAATCAATATGATTTTTACGAGGATAAAGACATAGATGTAAGATTAGATAAGTCTAAAATGACGGCGATATCACTTTGTGGTCAACATGCTAATAATTCACCGGATTTAGCAATAGATGGGGATGTAGGAACTACTTTCCATAGTGCGGGATATGGTAGTTATGGGGATTTTGTGCTTCAGCTAGGTGCAGAATACTTAGTTGGTGGGTTAAAATTTATAACAAGAGCAAATAATGCAGGAACTGGAAATGGTAGAATTAGAGCTTATGATGTTATGTATAAAAGTAATTCAAATGAAGAGTGGAAAAAAGTATTTAATCAACCAACAGAAGAAGCTGGAGAAAATAGAGTTGCAACCTTCAAACCTGTTTTGGCTTCTGAAATTTGTATTAGAGTAACAAATGGAAAAAATAAATATGTCGTTATAAATGAAATAGATGTATTTAAGTATAACTTAATTGAAGAAAAAATTTCTAACTTATTTACAAATAATTTAGAAAATGAAATAAAAGATGAAACTACAATTGAAGAGATTGAAGCTCTAGAATTAGAATTAAAGACAGAATCATATCTAAACAGAATAACTAATGCAAAAAAAATGTATTTGAAAAAATTATTAAGAAAAAACTTTGAAATCGAATTGGATGGTGTAAGAAAATTTGACAAAGTATATTTTAGTACAGAAGCAGTTATCAATACAGCTGATATAAAGTATATTGATGAAAATGGATTAGAAAAAGTAATCTCAGCAAAAATTTCAAATTTTGAAAATGAATATACTTTAGATATAGAAAGAATATATTCTTCAAAAGCTACAATTGTACTTTATGAAACAAATAAAATAGAAAATATTACTACGAACAAATATATACCTAAAGATAAGATGAGGGCTAGTTCAAATGTTTCGACTTATTCAACTTCATACCCTAGCCTTATGCTTGATAACGACGAATCAACATATTTTCATTCAAATCAATATAATTCGTCAAGTAATGCAGACGTATATATATCTTTAGATTCGCCAGAAATTATTTCAAAGTTAGAGTTTAAAACAGACCATCCAAGTGGAAGTAATGGTGAAGTTAGAGAGTTTAAAATTCTTTACAAAGAATCAAAAGAAGTTCCTGTTTGGAGAGAGATTTACTCTTCAGAAAGAACAACAAATCCTGGGTGGAAATTAGCAGAATTTGAAGCTGTACATGCTGAAGAAATTTGTATAAGAATAAAAGAGAGTTATGGAAATTGGATTTTAATAAATGAATTAGATTTATGTTCAAATAAATCTGAATTAGAAAAAGATTTAAGCACAGTATATGCTGATAAGAGTTGTACTAAAGTTAAAGAAAATGTGAAGTTAAAAGATATTGAAAAATTAATAGAGATATATCCCAAAAGTATAGTTGGAGTAAAAGCTAAAATGCTTTGGTTAATGGATAACAATCTAGAGATTTCTAACTTTGAAGTTCAAGAAATTGATAAAAATTATAAAAACTTTGAATCAGTTTTAAGAATGGAAAAATGTATAGACTTAATTTCAACATCGTATAAATTATCAAAAAAAACAGATTGTGTAATTGAAAGTAACCGTGATATAAAGTTGTGCATAATTTCTGATGATGCAAAAAATCCTGTTCAAAATATTATAGAGATTCAAGCTGGAATAAATGAAATTTATTCTAAAAATATTTCTGGTGACATATTTTTATTAAGAGAAAATACAGAATCAACTTCTTTATCATTTTATAATATAAAAAAATCTGAAACTCACTATAAAGTTGGAGAGTATAATATACATGAACTTTTAAAAAGAAAAAAAACAGATGATTATATTACTTTAGAAGGTAAGAACTTTATAATAAGAGGAAAGTCAAAGTGGTTGTTAGAAAACTTAAACGACCATGAATTGGTTAATGGAATTGTTAATTTAGATTATGTTTTAGATTATTTAATGCTTTTAATTGATAAAAATGAATATTATACAACAGATTATAGAGTTTCAAATTTAAAAAGAATTTTCTGGCAAAATGATTCTAGAGAGGTAGCTTTAAAATCGACTGTTTATGGTTCTTATATAGAATTTAAAGATAATTTTGGATTTTTATTAGCAGACAAAATTGAAAAGTTTGTAAAAGAAGAGTTTGCAGAGATTGTAACAGAACAGATGATATCAAAAGAAATTTATGGTCCAGCAATTTGTAGCTTTATTAAAACTATTCTAAAAAAGATAATGTTATTAAAAAGTAGTGATAAAGTAGAAATTCCAACTACACCTTTAGAAGCTTTAGCTACAAAACTATTCTTGTTTTCAAACAACGATAGAATGATAACATCTATTTATAAAATGTTGACAAAAGAAGAGTTAGGTCAGAGCAATTTGTTAATTTTAAGTAAAATATGTCTCGCTATAACAAAATATTTAGAGAGAGACATTTCGTCATACTTTATAAATATAGGTATAGAACTAGATGAAGAGATACTAAATGAATGTAAGACCTATATTGAACCAACAATTAATATAGAGAGTATAACATTCGAAAATTATAAAGAGTTAGTAAAAGAAGAGTTAGAAAAATTTAATCAAAATTATAACAACTTACTAAATGGCGGTGTTAAAAATGCAAAATAATTTGATATTTACAATTGAAACAAATATTAAAAATGTAATAAATGAATTGGAGATAATAACAAATGAAAATATTCTTAATGCTGAAATAAGATATTTTGATGAACATGGCTATGAAAAAGTAGCTAATCTTTTAAATGTACAAAAATTAGAGGATAAAACACTATTAACATTTGACTATTTTTATAGTGATAAATTTGATTTTGTAGTTGATGGAAATATATCAGAAAATTCAATTCAAGATATTAAAATTATAACTTTAAATCAAAATGAATTTTATGAAAGTCAAGATGTAGATACAAAGATGACAAAAGAAGGATTAATTGCAACAACACTTTGTGGTCAATACTCAAGCAAATCACCAAATTATATGTTAGATGGACAAAATAACACTAATTTTCACAGTGCTGATTACAGAAATTATGCTCCTGGAACTTATGGAGATGTAGTGATTCAATTGGATAAAATTCAGTTGGTAGATAAGTTATCGATGATAACAAATTCTTCTGGAAATGGAAGAATAAAATCATATGAAATCTTGTATAGAACAACTTCAACGGAAAATTGGAAAAAAGTATTTGAACAAGTGACTGAACAGTCTGGAACAGGTAGAGAAGCTAGATTTAAACCAGTTTTAGCAAAAGAGTTTTGTATAAGAGTAACAAACGGACAAAACCATTTTATAGTAATTTATGAAGTAGATTTGTTTAAGCATAATTTTATAGATACAAGAATATCTAATTTGTTCTCTGATTCAGCTGAAACAGTTATAAAGCAGAGTGTAACCTTAGAAGAGATAGAGGATTTAGAAGCTGAAGTAACGACAGAATCATACATAGAAAGACTTAAAAATGCAAAAGAACTTTATATTTTAGGATTACCACAAAATTGTTTTGAAATTCCACTTGATGAAGAAAAAATCTTTGATAAAATTCAATTCATAACAACTGAGAGAGTTTTAAAAGTTAATCTGAAATATTTGGATTCTTATGGAATAGAAAGAGTTGTTGAAACTGATTTTGAAGTTCTAGGAAATGTCTATACAATAAATACAAATAAGATTATGACCTCAAATGCTTCGCTAGTTATGTTTGGTTTTTCTGAAATAGAAAATATAAATACAAACAACTATGACAAATCAGAATTTTACATAGATGAAGATATTACTACAGAAATATCTAAAGATAAAATACTAGCATCAACAACTTGTCCAAATGGAACATCATATCCATTAAGTAATATGTTTGATGGAAATCTTAGTTCTAGTTTTCACTCAAATAATTATGTAGAATATTGTGATGTTTATTTTAAATTAAATAAGGAATATTTAATAGATAAATTAAGTTTGATAAGCTATAGATCTAATACATCTGGACTTATAAAGAAATTTAAAGTTTTAGTAAAAGAGATGAACACTAATGAGTGGGTAGAATTAGGTGAGCATACAATAACTTTACATGAAAATAAATGGTTAGATGTAAAAAATAAAAACTCATACTTAACAAATGAAGTTTGTTTAAGAATTGAAGATTCGGTTAATAAGTGGTCAATAGTTAATGAACTAAAAATATTTATTCATAGCAATTTAGAAAAAGAAATAAATAATTTATACTCAGATGAAAATTATGAAAAATTAAGAGAAGGGGTAAGCTACGAAGAAATATTAAATTTAGAAGCTAAAAATTTAGTAACTTTAGAATTTGTAGAAAAAATTGAAAAAGCAAAAGAGTTGTATATTTCAAATCTTAATCAAAATTATTTCTCACTTTCTTTGAAAGAGGAAAAAATCTTTGATAAAGTTCAATTTTCAACACCAGAAAGAGTATTGAGAGCTTATATAAAGTATGTTGATTCTTATGGAATAGAAAGATTAATTAAAAGTAATTTTGAAAACTTAGGAGATATTTATACTTTAAATATAAAAAAAATACTGACATCAAATGCGTCACTAATAGTTTTTGGAGTGGAAAAAATAGAAAATATATTAACTAATGAATATCCAAAATCAGAATTTTATTTAAATGAAGATGTAGATACAAGAATAACTTCTGACAAAATAACTGCAACATCGGCTAACTCTCACAGTTCGTATCCAGTTACAAATATATTTGATAAAAATATAAATTCTGAACATCGTACATCTCACTATACAGACTATTATGATATTTATCTAAAGCTAGATAAAGAGTACTTAATAGATAGATTGAGATTAATTAGTTTTAGAGGTAATGTTTCAGGATTAATAAATAGTTTTAAAGTGCTATTGAAAGATATGAACACTGAAAATGACTGGATAGAGTTAGGAGAAAACACAAGAAGTGCCTATACAAACAGTTGGAATAAAGTTAGTGGAAAACCATACTTAACAGATGAAGTTTGTATAAGAGTTACAGATTCTGTAGATAAGTGGATAATATTAAATGAAGTAGAGTTATTTATTCATAACAACTTAGAAAAAGATATTGATTTAATATTTTTTGACGAAACTTTTGAAACACTAAAAGAAGATGTGACTTACGAAGAGATTCTATCTTTAGAAAAAAGAGTATTGATAACACCAGAATATATAGATAAAATAGATAGGGCTAAAAAATTATACTTGGATAAAAAAATACCAGTTTATTTTAAATTGGAAGTAGAAGAAAAAAGTGTAATGAATGAAATCAAAATAGAAACCAAAGGTAAGATATATAATACTGAAGTAAGTTATAAAGATGAATATGGATACCTTAAAATAGCAGAGGTTTTAGAAATTGAAAATATAGAATCAGGTAGTATTTTAAAATTTGAATATTTCTATAGTGATAAGTTTGACCTAATGGTACATGGTGATATAACAGAAAGTTTAGTAGAAAATATCAAAATAACAAAATTAAATCAAAATGAATTTTATGAAGATGAGGATGTGGATGTAAGGCTCGATAAAACAAAATTAACAGCTGTTACATATTGTGGACAATACTCGAGTAATGCACCATCTCATGCTATAGATGGAGATGTAAATACAGGCTTCCATAGTTCAACATATACAAATTTTGGAGATTTTGCAATTGAATTAGAAAAGCCGTATTTATTAAATAGATTAGAGATGATAACAAGATCTTCTGGAAATGGAAGAATAAAATCTTATGAGGTATTATACAAAACTTCTAAGAGTGAAGAGTGGAAAAAAGTATTTGAACAATTGACAGAGGAAGCTGGAGTTAATAGAATAGCAACTTTCAAACCAGTTTTAGCAATAGAAGTTTGTATAAGAGTTACAAATGGACATGGAAGATTTGTTATGATAAATGAGTTAGATTTATTTAAATATAACTCTTTAGAAAAAAGAATATCTAATTTATTTATTGATAGTGAGGAGAATGCGATAAAGTTAGAATTAACTTTAGAAGAAATTGAAACTTTAGAAAGAGAAGTTGTTACAACCTCTTATAAAAGTAGAGTTGCGAAAGCAAAAGAACTCTATATAGAGTCTTTAGTAGAAAAAGAGTTTTTAGTGCCTCTGAATGAAGAAACAATATTAGATAGAATTCAATTTACAACCTCTGAAAGAGTATTAAAAGTTAAAGTTAAATATTTGGATAATTATTTTATAACGAAAACTTTAGATGTAGAGTGTGTGAGAAATGGAGAATATTATAATTTAGCTTTTGAAAAAATAATGACAAAAAATCTAGTTGTTTTAATGTATGGAGTAAAGAATATTGAAAATATAGCTACAAATTCTTTCTCTAAATTAGAATTTTGCTTAAATGACGATGTAGATTCTAGAATACTTTATAAAAATATAGAAGCTAAAACAGATTTACCAAACAACTCATATCCAATAAGTAATATGTTTGATGGTGATATTACAACAGATTTCCGTTGTAATCATTCAAAAGAGTATTGTGATATATTCTTTAAATTAGATAAAGAGTATTTGATAGATAGATTAAGGCTAATTAGTTTTAGAAGTAGTACTTCAGGATTAATAAATAAATTTAAAGTTCTATTAAAAGATATAAATATAGAAAATTCTTGGGTAGAACTAGGAAGTTGTACAGTTTCAGATTATAAGAATGATTGGCATCTTGTTGAAGGAAAGCCATATTTAACAAATGAAGTTTGTTTAAGAATAGAAGATTCGGTAAATGGTTGGACTCTAATAAATGAGCTAGAGATATTTATTCATAATAATTTAGAAGCTTCTATAAATAAACTCTTTAAAGACAACAGCTTTAAAGAATTAAGAGCGGATATAACTTATGAAGAGATTTTAAATTTATCTTCAAAAGTAAAATTAACTAGAGAGTATAAAGATAAAATAAAATTGGCAAAAGAGCTTTACTTGGTTAGAACTACAAAGAAAAACTACGTGTTAAATAGTGGATATGATTCTATTGTAGATGAGTTAACAATCTCTTATAAAGCTCCATTAGAAAGCTTTGTAGATTATAAAATTGAATATATAGATACCTTTGGAGAGAGAAAATATATTTATGATTTTGAAATTTTATCTCAAAGTGATAAAGTTGTTAACTTAAAGTTTGAAAAAATATTAACTAAAAATATTGAAGTTACAATAAGCTTTATTTTACAAGATGAGTATTGGAAATCATCTTATGCTAAAATAGTAGAGATAGATCAATCTCCTTATTACATAGTTGATGATAATGATATTGCTTATGATAACAATAAAATTTCAGCACTTTCTCATTGTGGGGTTTGGAGTGTTGGAAATGAACCTGATAAGATGTTAGATGGATTAAAAGAAACGATGTTCCATTCTAAAAAAACAGGAAGGGTAGAATATATATTCGCCGAAGCAAAAGTAATAAATGAGTTTTGGATTGATATAAGCCATCCTAATGGATATAATGGTAAAATAGGAGCTGCGAAACTTTACTTTAAAGAAACTGACGAACAGGATTGGATTTTATTGGAAGATTACTCTGATAATCACTCTTTATTTGGAATGAAACTATTTAAGTTCCAAAATGTATTTGCTAAAAGATTCTGTATAGATGTTGAATCTTGTCATGGAGGTGTAGTTATAATGAATAGAATAGGATTTAACATCTATAGTTCATTATCAGCTAAAATAGACAATCTATTCAATGATAACGCTCAAAGTTTAAGGGAAGGTGTTACTTTAAAAATGATAGAAAAATTATCAGTTAAAGTATCTACTAATAAACTTTTAAAAGCAAAGCTTCAAATAGCAAAAATGCTCTTAAGTAATAGCAATGTATTACCTTTAGAAATTTATGGATATAAAGCTTTAGAGAAAACATCAGCTGAATATTTTGGTCCAACAGTTTCAAATAATACTGGAGATGCGATGTTAGGAAAGCATTATATACATTCTAATACTGATTATATAATAGCTGTTAATAGAGATGTTCAAATGGGAATCGGAAACCAGATGGAAAAACCTGGATTAAATACAACTGTAGTTCTTAAAAAAGGAATCAACCATATAAATGTACCTTACGAGGGACAAGTATTTTTCAGAGGTAGTAGAAAAGAAAAGTTAGAGTATTATTCATTAAACGAAAAAAATAGTTTGGCATTCCGTTACGGATATGATAAAGCTTCTGATTTATTCAATAAAGATTATATTGAAACTCAATTAGAGGTTAATCAAAATTCAAACTTAGCTTATCTAGAAGGTAGTACTTATATTGGAGCTGTAAAGTTTGATTGGTTAAAAAGCAATTTTGAAGCTAAAAATTTAGCTAAACATGTAGAGATAGCGGATGAGTATTTAGACTTTTTATACTATTTAGATAATGTTCAAGGACAATTTAAAGAGCATATTCCATATAAAAGACTTATGTGGTTAGGTCTTCCGAGTAATAACCCTTGTGCAGATACTTCTATATTTGGAGGAAATACTTCTTATAGTGGAAGCAGCGGTCCAATGGTACCAAGATCAACATTTGATATGGGTAACTCTTGGGCAATAGGACATGAGTTAGGACATGAAATAGATCCTAATGACTATTTAATGGGCTTATTTGGAGAGGTTGCTAACAATTGGTATGCAGAACAAGGAAGACATGAATTTGTTAAAGATGTTAGATGTAAACCGAACACTCAAAATATAGCCTTAGAGCCTAGACCTATATCAGAGTATGGATATTTTGATAAATTAGCAGTATTTTATAAATTGAGATTGTTCTATCCTGATAATAGTTTCTTCCAAAAATTAAATGCTTTTATGCAAGAAACAAGAGCTAATAATAATGCTGAAGCAGCAGATAACTATTCTAAGTTCTTTACAAGAATATTAAAAAGAGATATGAGTAGCTATCTAATAAAGTATGGCTTTGATTTATCAGAGTCAGCAATAGCTTATTGTAATCAGTATCCAGCTCCAGCAATAGAGCTACAATATTTAACTTATGACAACCATTTAGAGTTCATAAAAGAAGAGGCAAAATTGTTTAATCAAAAATATAAATCAGCTTTAAAAATAAAGTAAAAAAACTCTTTACATTATGATTATATTTATATATTATACTAATGTATATTATAAATAATGTGGGAGTGAAAGATGATAGCAAAAGATTTGGTTATGGATATCTTAACGTATGTGCTTACAATAATAGGAATATTAAATCCATTTGGAAATGTACCTTTATTTATGACATTAACAAAAGATCAAAAGCCAGAAGTTAGAAAAAAAATGTATAATGCAATAGTTACTGCAGGTTTCGGAATAGTAACGGGGTTTATTGTTGCTGGGGATTTTTTTATGAATCATTTGTACAAAGTTGGAATGAATGAGTTGAGGGTAGCTGGAGGAATGATACTAATTGTTGTGGCCTTTAGAAATCTTTTGGGACTTGGAGGAGCAAAAGAAAGCTCTGGAGATGTGATGTCTGAAAAAGATGCTATAAGGTATGCTATAACACCATTAACTTTCCCAATGTTAGTGGGACCAGGAACAATTTCAACAGTTATGATAATTCATAAAGAAGCAGGTTTAATAGTCTCTGTTGGTGCAGTAGCTGTTACATTTTTAATAATGAAATTTTTATTTGTAATTTCAGATTGGTTAGATAAGGTTTTAGGTGAAATTGTACTGTTTGTACTCTCTAGAGTTATGCAGATATTTATAATGTCAGCGGGAGTAAAAATGATTTCAAGTGGCTTAAAAGGGATATTTATAGGATAAATTAAAATTTTGTAGAGGCTAGTTTATAGCCTCTATTTTTTTAGACCAACTGATTAAATAGTAACAGCAAAAATAACCTTTGAATTTGAAATGCTAAGATTTTCCCAGTTGTGTTTAACAAATTTTTCAATTTTAACACTATCACCTTTAGAAAGATGGAATGATTCATCATCAACATTCAGAATAACTTCACCCTCTAAAACAAAAGCAACCTCTTGTCCATCATGACCAATCTCTTTTTCTTTTGATGATGAGTTTGGTTCTAAATTTAAAATCATAAACTCCATATCAGTTTGTGGCTCTGGGCTTAAAATTTCATAAGAAATTTTACTGTTTTTAGCGGGAATAATAATTTTTCTTTCATGAGATTTCACTATATGAGCTTTTTTAAAACTTTCTTCTAAGAAAAATCTATAAAGAGGAATATTTAAAGCAGTTGAAAGACTTTTTAATGTATTTATAGATGGATTTGTAACTCCTTTTTCAACTTGGCTTAACAAAGCTGATGTAGAGTTGATTTTTAAAGCTAAATCTTTTAAACTCAGTTTTTGGTCAGTTCTAAATTTTTTTATTTTTAATCCTAAATTTATATCAGTCATATAAAACTCCCACTATTTTTCTTAATAGTATATCTTATTTTATAGATATTTGCAATTTTGTAAAATTCTAAAAATAACTTGCATTATAGTCTACCTTTATGGTATATTAAAGAAAAAAAGTGGGCTTTTAACAGTTGAAATAAATTTATAAATTTCAAAAATAAGTTTTGACTTTTATAAATTTTACTATTAAAATAAGTTGAGGTGAAATAAAATGAAGTATTATTCAACTAGAGAAATGGTAAAAATTTTAAATGTAAC
>JBOFUO010000044.1:0-24466 GCA_051652625.1 Cetobacterium sp. | reverse complement strand
CCCACATAATCTTAGCAGCGTCCATTGCTGATCCTCCACCAAGAGCTATAACAACATCTGGGTTATAGTTTCTCATTAATTCTGCACCTTTTTCAACTATACTTAAAGTAGGATCTGCTTCAACATCAGAGAATACTCTATAATCTACTCCTATACAATCTAAAACAGATGTTATATGATCTGTATATCCTAATTTTGCTAATTGATTGTCTGTTACTATAACAGCTTTTTTCTTTCCTTTTAATTCTTCTAAAGCTACTGGAAGAGATCCGAATTTGAAGTAAACTCTTTCAGGAATTCTGAACCAAAGCATATTTTCTCTCCTTTTAGCTATAGTCTTTATATTGATTAAATGCTTAACTCCAACGTTTTCAGAAACTGCATTTCCTCCCCATGATCCACATCCAAGTGTTAAAGAAGGTGCTAGTTTGAAGTTGAATACATCTCCTATCGCTCCTTGAGCTGCTGGCATGTTTATTAATGTTCTTCCTGTTTTCATTGTTTGTCCAAATAAATCAATTTTATCTTTTGCAACTAACTCATCTGCATAAAGAACTGATGTATGACCCATTCCACCAAGTTCGATTAATCTATCAGCTTTCTTTAAAGCATCTTCGAAATTAGCAGCTTTGTACATTGCTAATACTGGTGATAACTTCTCATGAGAGAATGCTTCTTCTAACTCAACAGATTCAACTTCTCCAATAATTACTTTTGTTTCTTCAGGAACGTTTACTCCTGCCATTTTAGCTATTTTATAAGCTGATTGTCCTACGATATCTCCATTTAAATGACCATCTATAACTATTGTTTTTCTTACTTTATCTACTTCGTCACCTTTTAGGATATAAGCATTTCTTGCTGCGAATTCAGCTCTTACTTTATCATAAATTGATGCTGATACTATAACTGCTTGCTCAGAAGCACAGATAACTCCATTATCAAAAGTTTTAGATAATAATATTGAGTTCACTGCCATCTTGATATGTGCTGTTTCATCAATGATTACTGGTGTATTTCCAGCTCCAACTCCGATTGCAGGTGTTCCAGATGAATAAGCAGCTTTAACCATTCCTGGTCCTCCAGTTGCTAATATTAAATCTGCCATTTTCATTAAATCATTTGAAGCTTGAACTGAAGGCTCAGCTATCCAACCTATAATATCTTTTGGTGCTCCTGCTTTAACCGCTGCTTCTAGAACTATTCTAGCTGCTTCGATAGTTGCATTTTTTGCTCTTGGGTGTGGTGAGAATATTATTGCATTTCTTGTTTTTAATGCAAGTAATGCTTTGAATATTGCTGTTGAAGTTGGGTTAGTTGTTGGAACTATTCCAGCTATAACTCCAATCGGTTCAGCTATCTTTTGTATTCCATAAGACATATCTTCTTCTACTACTCCACAAGTTTTTATATCTTTGTATGCATTATATATATATTCAGAAGCAAAGTGGTTTTTTATAACTTTATCTTCTACAATTCCCATTCCAGTTTCTTCTACTGCCATTTTAGCTAACTTAATTCTAGCATTATTTGCAGCTAATGAAGCTTCTCTAAAAATTTCATCTACTTTTTCTTGAGTAAACTTTGAATACTCTTTTTGAGCTAATCTTACTTTTTCTATTGTGTTTATTAGTGTCATAAACCATCACTCCTATGTGAATTTTTATTTTATAATCCTAGTATACTTGTGTTCTTAATTTTTCTGAAATTTTTTTTCGATAAGTTTTGAAATTTTTAATCATCAATATTTAACCATTTTTTAAAATAAAAATATTTTTTTCAAAAAATATTTTTTTATTGGATTTTTTTGTTTTTTTAGAGTATATTCTATTAACCTTTATTTTCAAAGGAGGCATATATTTAAAATGAAAGAAAACTATTTAAAAAATGAATGTTTAGATTTTGATAATCTTCCTAATTCTTTTAAAAACTTCTTGAGCTCTAACTTGAATTTTGATCAATTAATTGCCGTTAAAAATTTAAATGGCAACTTTTTACTTCTTGCTGGAGCTGGTTCTGGTAAAACCAGAGTGATTATTTACAGAACTCTTTTGTTAATTAAATTACAAAGAAACCCTCAAAAAATTTTAATTTTAACATTTACAAGAAAGGCTATTAATGAAATCAAAGAGCGTATTCAAACTGTTATTCCAAACTCAAATGTTAATATTGAAACTTTTCATTCGCTTGCTTATAAGTTTTTAAAAAAGTATACTCAAAATAAAAACTTTCAAATTATAACTACAGACAGTGCATTAGAACTAGCAAAAAAATCTAACCTTTTTAAAGAAATTTCTACAATAATTTCAAATGATGAAATTATTAAAGCTACAATCTCTTCAAAAGAAAAATATTTAAATTCTGATTTTTTTAAAGGATTAGACAACTATTCAAAACAAGTCCTTATTAATTTTTTAGAAAATATCTTTTTATTGAAAAATCATCAAAATCTTTACTCTTTTGATGATCTTCTAAATAAAATGTATCACTTTCTAAAATCAAATATATTTCCAATTAATTTCGACTATATAATGGTTGATGAGTACCAAGATACAGATAATCTACAAGTTGAAATTTTAAAACTACTTTGTAAAAATAGTTATTTAATGGCTGTTGGAGATGACTATCAAAGTATTTATAGTTTTAAAGGTGCTTCTACTGATAATATAATTAATTTTTCAAATGATTTTCAAAACACTAAAACTCTTATACTAAAAGAAAATTATCGTAGTTCTTATCATATTTTAAAATTAGCAAATGAATTTTCAAAAAAACTAAGAAACTCTTTCCGAAAAACTTTATCCACTAATAATATTTCTAATAAATTACCAAATTTAAATATTTTTAAAACACATGAAAAAGAAGTAGAAGATATTTTTAATAAAATCAATTTTATTTTAAAAAATAATCCGAATGATTCTATTTCTATATTATTTAGAAATTTTTCATATATGGAAAGTTTTATTAAATTTTTTGACAAGTATGAATTAGATTATAATATCGCTCAAAATATATTTCTCGAAAATACTAAAACCCGAAAATTTAACAACAATGCAAAACTAACTTTATTAACAATTCATAGTTCTAAAGGTCTTGAATGGGACTATGTATTTATACCTCTTCTTCTTGATGGGATTATCCCAACCTCTATTGGAAACTCTATTAATTTAGAAGAAGAAAAAAGACTTTTTTACGTAGCACTTACACGTGCTAAAAAAGAACTTTTTTTATCATATCCTTTATCTTTTTATAATAGTTATGGATTATTCTTAACTCCATCTCCATTTATAAATGAAATGAACTCTAATTTATTTTATATTAAAAGAGGATAGTCTGACTATGACTATCCTCTTTTGAAATCTATTATAAATCTCTCGATACCAATGCTTTCTTCTATTCCACCATTTTTTATACTATGTTCTAAATTTAATAACTCTGTTATCATCTTCAATAGATATTTTTCATTAAATAAAGATATATACTTTAATTTTAAAAATATCGGATATTCTCTCATATAACCTCTACTTGTTTTAAAATTCTTTTTTATCCTTTCATAACTTGAAGCCTTAAATTCATTATAAGATACATTTTCCTTAACTTCACCTAATTCACTTAATCCAACTAATTTTAAAGCTAAACTCAACTCTTCTGTAATCAGATATATAAATAACATATATTCTTTTGTCTTTTTTAAATATTCGATAATAAGTTTTGTATTATCAAAAACTACAAATTCTTCTATCATCTTTTTTATATTATATTCATTACTTATAGATATAACACTTAATACCTTTTCTAAGATAAATGAATCTCCATTTAAAAAGCTTTTTATTTTTTGAATTTCATTTCTCACTTTAAAGAAATCGTCTCCTAAAATTTCAGCTAATTTTTCTGATTCATATTCAGAAATCTCTAGCTCTTTTTCAATAAAAAAATGAATCCCTTTTTTTTCTAAAGCTTTTCTAGCTACTATTATTTTCCCTATTTTTTCAGCATTTGTAAGTACTCTTTTTCCAACTTCATTTATAGCTTTTCCGTAATCGTTTAATTCTTCTTCATAAACAACGACCACTTCTTTTTTTCTCAAATCATAATCTGCAATTATTTTAAAAAGATTATCTAATTTTTTTAACTTTTCTGATCTTTTTAAAACTATTAGTTCTTTTTGAACAAACATAGAGTTTATAGATATACTTTCTAAAAAATTTTCATCTTCACCTTGGGAAGCATCATAAATCTTAGTTGGGATATCAGGATTAGACTCTTTTATTTTTTGCATTAACTCCTCATATTTTAATGGTAGAGGCGTATCACCATAAATAAAATAAAACATCTCTTTCTCCCTTTTTCTTTTTTACATATTATAACACAAAAGAGAAAAGAGAGGCTACCTCTCTTTTCTCTTTTAATCTTTTTTAGTTAAAATTTTTGAAGCGTTTAATACTGCTAAAACTGATACTCCTACATCAGCAAAAATAGCAAGCCATAAATTAGCAACTCCTAAAACTCCTAATACCATCACTACTATTTTTACACCTAATGCAAATCCTACATTTTCTAAAACGACTTGATTATTTTTTTGTGCTAAATTCAAAGCTACAATAACCTTATACGGATCATCATTCATTAAGACTACATCTGAACTTTCTATAGCTATATCACTTCCTATCATACCCATTGATATTCCTACGTCAGCCATTGCTAATACTGGAGCATCATTTATTCCATCTCCAACAAATATTGTTCCCTTATGACTTTTACTTTTTATATCTTCTAATTTAGATACTTTATCTTCTGGTAAAAGATTTGTACATATTTTATCTTCATCTATTCCTAAAATATTTCCTATGTACTTTCCAGTTTTATCATTATCTCCTGTTAGCATATATACATTTATTCCTTGAGAACTTAATTCATCAATAGTTTTTCTAGAATTTTCTTTTATTTCATCTTCAACAATAATTTTTCCTATAAGCTCAGAGTTTAAAACTACATATACAGCTGTTCCAAACTCTTCTTCAAATTTAATAGAAATATTTTTGCTTTCTAAAAACTTTCTACTTCCTACTAAAATTTCATTTCCACGATAAAGAGTATTTACTCCATATCCTGCTTTTTCATTATGTCCTTCAATATTCAATTCTGATACTTCAATATCTCGATATTTCAAAATAGCTTTACCTATAGGATGATTTGAATAAAATTCGCCTGCCTTTGCATACTCTATAAGCTCATCCTCTGTTCCTTTTAAAACTTCAATTGCGGTTACTTTAAAGCTTCCTTTTGTTAAAGTTCCTGTTTTATCAAATACAACAGTATCAATATTTTTTAATCTTTCTAAATAATTACCACCTTTTATCAATATTCCTTCTTTTGAACCTTTTCCTATAGAGCTAAAGAAAGTTAAAGGTACAGACAATACTAATGCACATGGACAAGAGATAACTAAAAATATCAATGCTCTACTAAACCATAATTTAAAATTACCATCATATAATAGTGGTACAGCGATTGCTATTACAACTGATAAAAATACAACTAAAGGTGTATAATATCTCGCAAATTTTGTTATAAACTTTTCTGCTGATGCTTTTTTACTTCCAGCACTTTGAACCATTTCAATTATTTTATTTACAGTTGATTCTGAATATACTTTACTTACTTTAAACTCTATTGTTCCATTTATATTTACAGAACCACTCAAAATTTTATTTCCAACTTCACACACTACAGGCATAGATTCTCCTGTTAATGCTGATTTATCTAATGTTGTTGTTCCTAACGTTACTATTCCATCTACAGGAACTTTCTCTCCTGGTTTTACAATTAATATATCACCTATTTTAACTTGTGATGGATTAACTATTTCTATCATTCCATTTTTATTCTTTAAGTTTGCAACTTCTGGTTTTATGCTCATTAACTTTTCTATTGATTTTTTAGAATTATTTACAGCCATATCTTGGAAGAATTCACCTAACTTATAAAATATCATAACCCCTGCTGCTTCTCCAAAATCGCCCAATCCTAAAGCTCCTAATGTTGCTATTGACATTAAGAAATTTTCATCTAAAAATTTTCCTCTTCTTATATTCTTTAAAGCATTAAACAATATATCATAACCTGACAATCCATAAGATACAATTAAAATAATATCCCTTTGAATACTTTTAGGTAATGTTAAGCCTACTACAAAAAGAGTTACTCCTACAATTAAAATTACTTTATTTATTTTATTTTGTATTTTTTCATCTTTTAAGCTTTTAATTTCAGATGTAGTTTTTATAAAATTATCTTCAATTATTTTCTGAAAGTACGTTCCAGGTTCGATTTTGTCCGCAATTTTATTCAATTTTTCTAAAATTATATCTTCTTCAACAACTTCATTCAATGTAAATCTAATTTTTTTAGTATAAAAATCTACGTTTACTTCTTTAAATTCATTTAATTTTTCTATTTCATATTGAATCTTTGAAGCACAACCTCCACAATGAAGATTTATAATTTTATATTCTTTTTTCACTTTATCTCTCCTTAATATTTTTAAAAAAAAAACTTTTCAAATACCCATACCCCCTATGTGTATGCAAAATTATATCATGGTTAAACTTTTTTGTCAAAATATTTTTGAATCTTTCTCACTAAAATAGTATAATATATATTATAAAAAAAATTAAAGGAGTTTAATATGAAATTTGCAATCAATGATATTATAGATATTTTCAAAGAAAACATTAGCGATGCTAAATTTATTCGAGGTATTTTTTCAAATCCTTCTAGTAATAATCTATACAAAAAAATAAATTTAAAACCTGTTCAAATAAAAGAAGAGATTTTTATACAGTTTGAAAGTTTTAAAGATAACAAAGCTTTTCATAAAAATCTTTCATTAGAAGAAACTTTTGTTTATTTAACAGAAATAATTCGTGATTTTAAGCAAATACTTATAACTACATCTGAAGAAGAGATTCAAATTTTACAAAACAAAAAAGGTTTCTCTTTAAAAAGAAAATCTATCACTGGTAAAAAATTAGAACTTTCTCATAACAAACAAAAAAATTATATTCTTCAAGACAATAGTGAAATACCATTTTTAATCAGATTAGGTGTTATGTCTGAAAATGGCAAAGTTACAAAAGATAAATTCAATAAATTTAGACAAATTAATCGATATTTAGAATTTATTGAAGATACTCTAAAAGAACTTGAAGAAAAAAACCTTATTGACAATAATATGAAAATTGTAGATTTTGGATGTGGAAAATCATATTTAACATTTGCTCTTTATCATTATTTAAAAAATATCAAAAATTTAAACGTTGAAATTATTGGTCTTGATTTAAAAGAAGACGTTATTAATCACTGTAACTCTATAGCAAAAGATTTAAATTTTAATAGCTTAAAATTTTTAAAAGGAGATATTAAAGAATTTAATCAATTTGATAATGTTGATATAATTTTCTCATTACATGCATGTAACAACGCTACGGATTACTCTTTACTAAAAGGTTTAGAACTTGGAGCCAAAGCAATATTAGCTGTTCCTTGTTGTCAATCAGAAATCAATCAAAAAATTGATAAATCATCAACTACTGAAATTAAAAATGTTTTATCTCCATTTGGAAACCATGGTATTTTACAAGAAAGATTTAGTTCTTTAGCTACAGATGCTTTAAGAGCTCTTGCTCTTGAACTTTGTGGTTTTAATACAAAAGTTATGGAATTTATAGATATGGAACATACTCCTAAAAATATTCTTATAAAAGCTATAAAAGGAAATCCATCAAAAGAAAAATTAGCTGAAAAAAGAGATGAATATAATAGATATATTCAATTTTTAGGTGTTAATCCTCTCATAGATAAATTACTTCAATCATATTTTAAAAAATAAAACAAATGGAAGTTAAACTAACTTATAGTCTAACTTCCATTTTTTAATTCTTATTTTTCTAAAAGATAGATAATTCCACCAACTAATAGTGCTGGAATTATATTATATAAAGTTACGATTAAAGCTGATTTTTTGCTTAATGCCAAAAGAGGAAAAAGTGCATCTCCATCATTACAAATAGCATTTGCTACTAAGGCTGAAAATGGTATTCCTCCAGAAATATATAAAGCTGCCAAAAGTATCTGTGGGCCACATCCTGGTATTAATCCTACTAAAGTTGCAAATACTACAACTAAATATCCTGTATTGTTTAACATTATTTTTAATACTTCTTCTCCACCTATATAGTTTAAAAATATTTCATAGCTTAAAAAAGCTACAAAAACCCATGTCACTAAGAAGGCTACTTCTTCTGCGGTATGAATAAATGTTTCTGTAATTGAGCTTAATTTACTTTCTGTTTTATCAAAATCACTTCCTTTTACTAGCTTCCTACTTAGTATAGTATATACTATACACAATAAGGTTCCTATAACTCCTATTATTTCAATTGGATTTATATGTTCTTCTGTGTGAGAATGTCCTTCTAAAAGATGTTCAAAAGCAAATGGCATTGAAATTACTATTAAAATCCAAAATATTTTATACCAAACTTTATGAGTTAAAATATATATGTACTTTAAATTTGATTTTTTATGTAAAACCTTGTCTATTATATCACCTTTTTCATGGGTTATATGAATATAATTTTTATGACCACTCTCTTCATTTAGAAATTCTTTTGAACTCTTACTTTCTATCTCTTTATTTAAAATAATATTTTGACCAATTTTTAATTTATCTACAAGCAATCCTGAAATAACACCTACAAAACCTGTTATAATTAAAATTTTAAAATAAGATTCAACATCTCCAACTATTAATACAAAAGCTGCATCTCCCATAGTTGTTATAAACGCTGCAACTAAAGCTCCAAAACTAACTTTCCCTAAAATAAACAGAGGTACAATAACTATTGCTCCTCCACATCCAGGTATTAGACCAAGTAGGGTTGAAAAATAAACTCCATTTTTTTTATTTTTCTTCAATAAATTTATCAAAACACCATTAAATTTATAATCCACAATTCCTATCAATAATAATGACAGTGATACAAAAACTCCAACTTTAAAAAATGAATCTATTGCTACATTATAAATTGTATGAAATATTTCCAAAAAAAATCACCTCATATATTTTCTTTTTATTCTTTATACTCTATTTTTTTTAAATTCTTTTAAAAAAGAAAAAACCAGCATATAAATACTGGTTTTAATTCTATAAGTATTACATTCTTTCTAGTGTTCCAATTCCTAAAAGATTTAGCCCGTCTTTTAATACTGATGATGTTCTTTGTGCTAATAATAATCTCGAATAAAGAACTTCATCCTCTTGATTTAATATTTGACATGCATTATAGAAACTATTAAACTTTTTTGACAACTCAAACAAATAATCTGCTAATAAGTTTGGTCTACAAGTTTCTGCTGCTTTTAATACTAATCCTGGGAATTGAGTTAAATGATGTGCTAGAGTTCTTTCTGTTTTATCAGAAACCTTAATAGCTACATCTTCTTTTAAATTCTTACCTTGTTCTTCTGCTTTTCTTAAAATAGATTTAATTCTTGCATAAGAATACTGTAAATAAGGTGCTGTATTTCCTTCAAAACTTAAAATCTTATCCCATTCAAAGATAACTGCTGTTTGTCTGTTTTGAGATAGATCAGCATATTTTATAGCTCCAGTTCCTACAACCTCTGCTATATTGTCTTTTTCTTCATCTGATAGAGTAGGATTTTTTTCATTTACAATTTCATATGCTCTTCTTTTTCCTTCATCTAAAAGCTCTTCTAATCTAATTACATTTCCTTTTCTAGTAGAGAACACACCATCTGCAAATCTCATAATTCCAAACCAAACATGCTGCTTTTCTACATCCCATCCTAACATATTTGTTATTCTGAAGAATTGTCTAAAATGGTCTTGCTGTCTTTCATCTGTTACGTATATTAATTTATTTACATTATAGTTGTTTATTCTATACTTAACTGTTGCTATATCTGAAGTTGCATATAAGAAAGCTCCATCTCTTTTTTGAACAATACAAGGATTAATTTTTTCTTCTTCAGGGAAAAATACTACTTTTGCTCCTTCACTTTCTACAGCTATTTCTTTATCTTCTAGCTCTTTTAAAACACCTGGCATTAAATCGTGATAGAATGATTCTCCGTAATATGTATCAAAATTAATACCCATTCTTGTATATAATTTTCCGTATTCATTTAATGAAACTTTTATAAACTCTTGCCACAGTCTAAAGTTTTCTTCATCACCATTTTGAAGTTTTCTTAACTCTTCTCTTGCTTCATCTTCTAGTTCAGGATGCTCTTCACTTTGTCTTGTAAACTCAACATATACTCTTTCTAACTCCTCAATTGCATTAGCTTTATAAGAATCTTGATTTAACCAATTTCTATAACCAATAATTAGCTTACCAAATTGAGTTCCCCAATCACCTATATGGTTATCCGCTATAACATTGAATCCTAAGAACTTATACATTCTCTTTATAGAATCTCCAATTATAGTTGATCTTAAATGACCAATATGCATTCTCTTTGCTATGTTTGGTGAAGAGTAATCTATTATTACATCTCCTTCTACATTTAATCCTTTAAATTCATAGCTTTCTTTAGTGATTCTTTCTACTAAATCTCCTAAATGTGAATCTTTTAAAAATATGTTTAAAAATCCTGGTCCTGCAATCTCTATTTTATCTATCACATTATTTTCTACTAAATTATTTACAATATTTTCTGCAATCGCTCTTGGATTTCCTCCGATTGTTTTAGAATTCATCATAGCAAAATTTGACTGAAAATCCCCAAACTTTTCATTTGTTGCAACTGTTATCTCTATTGATTTTAGTTCTTTATCCGAATAAAGATTATTTACCGTATCTAATAAAATTAATTCTATTTGTTTTTCAATAATTAACATATATTTCTCCTTTTGTTGTGAAATAAAAAAAAGGACCCTAAAGTCCTAAAAGAATAACTCCAGTCTACCGCCTTCCTTACGGTTTTGGTCGCCGTTTCATATACGTGGTAACCAGTTAATGCCTACACTCAGGGTCCGTGAAACAAGGGTTTCCGTGACGAATCTGAATTGTAAACAACAGCGCCAATCCCAATAGCGACCTTAGGCCCAAAACCTCCAGAAATAGCGAATAGACCAGAAATATTTATTCTCAAGACAATTATATCACTTCTATATTATTTTTTCAATTAAAAAATCATTCTGAATAGTATATTTTTTATACTTAAACTATTTCTAAATTATATGTTGAATCTAGATGAAGTTCTTCTAATTGTTTGTCATCAACTTTACTTGGTGCTTCAGTCATTAGACATTGTCCTTTATTTGTTTTAGGGAATGGAATTACATCTCTAATTGATTGTTCTTTTAACATAACCATTAACCATCTATCAATTCCGAATGCTAATCCTCCATGAGGTGGTGCTCCATATTTAAATGCATCTATAAAGAATCCAAACTTATCTTCTGCTTCTTCCTTAGATAATCCTAACTTTTCAAATACTTTACTTTGAATTTCAGGATTAAATATTCTAATAGATCCTCCACCAATCTCTGATCCATTCAATACTAAGTCATAAGAGTTAGTTCTTACATTATCCATTTCACCATCTAAGAACAGTTGCATATCCTCTTCTTTTATAGAAGTGAACGGGTGATGTTGAGCTTTATATCTTTGATCTTCATCATCATATTCAAACATTGGGAAGTCTACTATCCATAAGAATTTGAATTCATCATTGTTTATTAATCCTAACTCTTTTCCTAATTTTAATCTTACTGCACCTAAAGCACCATAAACTACTTTAGCTCTATCTGCAACTATCATAATTACATCTCCAACTTTTGCTTCAGTTCTAGATATAATTGTCGCCATCTCTTCTTCTGAGAAGAATTTAGCTATTGGAGAGTTTACTCCATCTTCAGTTACTTTTATCCAAGCCATTCCTTTTGCACCAAAATATGTTTTTGCATAATCTTCATATTCTGTTAGAATTTTTCTTGAGAACTGCTCAGCTACTCCTGGAGCTACTACAGCTTTAACAATTCCATCTGCTTCTACTGCACTTTTGAACCCTTTAAATTCAGAGTTCGCCATTATATCTGTTAAATCTTTTAATTCTACAGAGAATCTTACATCTGGTTTATCTGATCCAAATCTTTCCATCGCTTCAGAATAAGGCATTCTAGGGAAATCGTAATCTGCTGATTCTTCAGTTACATTTTTAAATACTCTTTTTGCCAATCCTTCTATTTCATTCATAATATCTTTTTGTTCAATAAATGACATCTCTATATCTAATTGAGTAAATTCAGGTTGTCTATCTGCTCTTAAATCTTCATCTCTAAAACATTTTGCAATTTGGAAATATTTTTCTATTCCAGAAATCATTAATAACTGTTTGAATAGTTGAGGTGATTGAGGTAATGCATAAAATTCTCCTGGATTTGTTCTACTTGGAACTAAGAAATCTCTAGCTCCTTCTGGTGTTGATTTTGTTAAAACAGGAGTATCAACATCTAAGAATCCTTTTTCATCCATGTAATTTCTTATAGACATTATCATTTTGTGTCTCATTTTTAAATTTCTAGACATGTGGTTTCTTCTTAAATCTAAATATCTATATTTTAATCTTATATTTTCACTTAAATTTTCATCTCCATTAACTTGGAAAGGTAAAACATCACAATTATTTAAAATTTCTAATTCTGTTACAAAAACTTCTATGTCTCCAGTCAGTATGTTAGCATTTTTACTTTGTCTTTCTTTAACAATTCCAACTACTTTTATAACTGATTCATTTTTTAATTTTTGTGCACTTTCTACAACAGAAAGCTCTGCTATATCTGTATGGAAAACTATTTGTGTTTTTCCTTCTCTATCTCTTAAATCGATAAAAGTTAATCCACCTAAATCTCTTTTTGTATCAACCCATCCAGATAAAGTAACTGTTTCACCAATATTTGAAGCTCTTAATTCTCCTAAGTTATGCGTTCTATAATACGTCATCTCTTTTTTCTCCTTCTTTTACTTTAATATATTTTTTAAATTTTCTATACTTACTTCTTCTTGTGTTCTATTAATAAAATCTTTTAACATAACTACACCTTTAGCCATCTCATCTTCACCGATTATAATAACATTTTTTGCTCCAACTTTATCAGCTTTTTTCATATGAGATTTCATTCCTTTTGAGTTATAATCAATTACAACAGATTTACCAGCAAGTCTTAAATCGTTTGCTATTTTAAAAGCACAATCCATTGTTGATTCTCCTAACCATGCAATATAAACATCCAATTCTCTTTTTGGGAACTCTTCACCTAAAAGCATCATTATTCTTTCAACTCCAGCTGCAAATCCAAACGCTGGAATCTCTTTATCTCCAAGTTGTTTTAAAAGGTTATCGTATCTTCCCCCTCCTAAAACAGTTCCTTGCGATCCTAATTTGTTTGTTACAATTTCATAAACAGTGCTAGAATAATAATCTAACCCTCTAACTAATCTAGGGTCTTCTTTGTATTTAACACCGAATAAATTTAGATATTTTTTTACTGTTTCATAGTGATTTCTTTCTTCTTCTGTTAATGAGTCTGTTATAATTGGTGCATCAATTGTTAACTCTTTACATTTTTCTACTTTACAGTCTAAAACTCTAAGTGGATTTTTTTCCATTCTCATTCTGCAATCATCACATAATTCTTCTCTCATTGGCTTTAAGAAATCTAGAAGTACTTCTCTATATTTCACTCTACTTTCTTTTTCACCTACAGAGTTTATAGTTACTTCTAAATCTGTTATTCCTATTTTATTTAAAAAAGAATATCCCATTGAAATTACTTCAGCATCTAGTACTGGAGAACTTTCTCCTAATACTTCAACTCCAATTTGATTGAACTCTCTTTGTCTTCCTGCTTGAGGTCTTTCATATCTAAACATAGAACCTGCATAGAAATATCTCGAAACATCTTCTTTTGCATATATTTTATTTTCTAAATAACATCTTACAACTGCAGCTGTTCCTTCAGGTCTTAAAGTTATGCTTCTTTCTCCTCTATCTTGGAAAGTATACATCTCTTTTTCAACTATATCTGTTCCCTCTCCTACACCTCTTTTAAAAAGGTCTGTTTCTTCAAATACTGGAGTTTTGATTAATGAATACCCATAATTTTCAAAAAAATCTTGAGCCATTCTTGTTATAAAGTCAAACTTTATACCATCATCTCCATATATATCTTTTGTTCCTCTCACTGCTTTAATCAGCTTCATTTGACCACCTCAATTATTTTAATTTCCATAATTTTTCTAATTTTTCTTCAATCAATTTTTCATTTCTGTTATTTCCAGGAATATAGTATCTTTTTTTACTTTTTCTATATTTCTGTTCAACAAAATTATTCTGATAATCATGTGGATATTTATATCCTACAGCTCTATCTTCTATGTGTTTTGGTACAGGCTCTAAATCTCCATTTTTAATATCTTTTAAAGCTTCATCAATAGCTAAGTAGCTTGAATTACTTTTTGTTGATATTGCTAAATATATAACTGCTTGAGATAAAATTATTCTTATTTCTGGCATCCCTATCTTTTCACTTGCATTCATAGCACTATTAGCTATTACCATAGCCTCAGGATTAGCCATTCCTATATCTTCACTTGCATGAATGCATATTCTTCTAGCTATATATCTCGGGTCTTCTCCTCCATGAAGGAGCCTAGCCAACCAATATACTGCAGAATCAGGATCGCTTCCTCTTATACTTTTTATCATGGCAGAAATAAGATTATATTTATCATCCTCTTTATGATAAGAAGCTTTTCTATCTCTAAAAAGGTTTATAACTTCTTCTTTACTATATCCTATACAACTATTTTTATAAAGCTCTAGATAATTTAAAGCTATTCTACTGTCTCCTCTAGATATATCTAAAATAACCTCTTTTATATCTAATGGTAACTCAATTTCCAAAGTATCTTTACCTTTAATTAAAATTTGAGATATATTTTCTCGTGTCAAAGGTTTGAATTCAAAAATTAAGCATCTTGATAAAAGTGCATTATTTAAACTATGATATGGATTTTCTGTAGTAGCTCCTACTAATATCAATACTCCTGATTCTGTATAAGAAAGTAATGCATCCTGTTGACTTTTATTAAATCTATGGATTTCGTCTAAAAATAGAATTGTTTTTTTTCCATATAACTCTAAATCTTTTTTGGCTTTTTCTACTATTTCTCTCAAATCATTTAAACTAGCTATAGTTGCATTTAAAGTTTCAAAGTTATAATCTAATTCTTTTGAGATAATCTCTCCCAAAGAACTTTTTCCAGAGCCAGATGGACCATATAAAATCATATTAGATATATTTTTACCCTCTATTATTTTTCTCAAAACACCATTTTTTCCTAAAATTTTATCTTGCCCTTCAAAATCATCAAAACTTTTAGGTCTTAAACGAATTGATAAAGGTTTTGCTTTTTCAAAGTTTCCATTAAATATACTTTGCATCTAATCACAACCTATTTTTTAAAATAAAAAAGCGTATTGTGTACCCCAACACGCCTTTAACTCTTTTTACTATTTTACTAGATACAGAAGAAGTGCTGAAAGTATAAATAAAAATGCTACTACTTCAGTTGCTCTAGCTAATGGTCCACCATCTTTTGAAACTCCAAATACTGTATTTGAACCCCCCATTCCCATACTACCTGACATACCATGGCTTCTATCTGGTTGAACAAGAACTAATATTATTAAAGCTAAAGCAAATATGAATAAAAATACTGTTAAAAGTGTTTCCATAACTTTACTCCTCCCAAATTCCGTCTTCAATCTTATACTTTATTATAATATATATATTCATAAAATAAAAGAAAAAATTATAGAAGTTTTGCTGCTAATTCAGCTAAAGCTGAACGCTCTCCTTTTTTTAGAGTAATATGACCTACTATTAACTCATTTTTTAATTTTTCTGCTAAATAAGTTAGGCCATTTGTATCTGAATCTAAATAAGGACTATCTATCTGTTCAGGATCTCCTGTTAAAACAATTTTAGTATTTTCACCTGCTCTTGTTATTATCGTTTTAACTTCTAGCGGAGTTAAATTTTGTGCTTCATCTATTATTATAAATCCATTTGGAATACTTCTACCTCTTATATAAGTTAATGCTTCTATTTTTAAAAGACCCATTGTTTGAAGTCCTAAAATTACTTTCTCACCTGTTTTCTCACCTTTTTCTACTGCTAAATAGTCTATATTATCATATATAGGTTGCATCCAAGGTCTTAGTTTTTCCTCTTCACTTCCTGGAAGATATCCTAAATCTTTTCCCATAGGAATTATAGGTCTAGCAATAAATAACTTTTTATATTTTCCTCTTTCAACAACTTGTTCCAAACCTGCAGCTATAGCTAAAAGTGTTTTTCCTGTTCCTGCTTTACCAATCAATGTTACAACCTTTATAGTATCATCCATTAAAAGTTCCATTGCATATTCTTGTTCATCATTTCTAGCTCTAGCTCCCCAAGCTGATATTTGGCCTTCTAGATTTCTTCTAATCTTTCCACCAATATATCTTCCTGAAGTTTTTTCTTCTCCAGATTTAAATCGAACAAACATATTTTCTGTAAAGTGATATTCTTTTCCTAACTCCCAAACATTTATTTTTCCAGCTTTATCAAATTTTAAATATACCTCTCTTGAAACTTCTATTTCTACAAAACCATCATCTAGTGTTGTATAGTCTGTTCTATCACTTTCGTAATCCTGAACCTCTAGTCCTAAAGAATCTGCTTTAATTCTCATATTTATATCTTTTGTTATCAGTATTACCTTCATTTCAGGATTTTTTTTCTCTATTCCTAATGCTGAAGATATTATCATATTATCTGTAGAATCTCTTTTTAAAGCAGGTGGTAATAAATCTAAATCATTTTCAATTTCAACTTTAAAAAATATTCCTTTTTCTAATTGAACTCCTTTTGATATAGATCCTTTTTTCCTTATAGAATCCAGCTCTCTAGCTGCTAATCTAGCTTGTATTGCTGTTGTAGAATTTCTTTTTAACTTATCTATTTCCTCTATAACAAAAATTGGAATAATTACTTCGTTATCTTCAAAACTATAAATACTTCGATGGTCATGAATTAAAACATTTGTATCTAGAACATAGATTTTTCTCATAGAATCATCCCCTTAACTGAATTTTTTTTAAAACTCCTTTAATTGCACTTTCTAAAGTTGTATAACCTTTTAACTCCTCTTTACTTATCAAAGAATCTATTTCCTTTTTACTATATCCTAAAGACTCTAAAGCCATATAAAGTTCTTCTTCAATTGCATTATTTAAAACTTCTCCTGAAGGTTCCTCCATCGACATCAGATTCAATGTTTTTATTTTATTATTTAAATCTATTATTATTTGTTTTGATTTTTTCTCTCCTAATTTAGGAACTCTTTTTAATGTCTTAAAATCTTCATTTAAAACAATCTCTCTTATATTATCGATTGTAAAAGTTGACATAATTGATAGGGCCAAAGATAAGCCTATCCCACTTATTCCAATCAACATCTCAAACAATACTCTTTCTCTCTCCTCTAAAAAACCTACAAGTTTAAAAGTATCTTCTTTTATAACATTATATATATATAGCTCTTTTTTTTCTCCAATTTGTACCTTGTCATATGTTTTTAAAGTTATATAAACTCTATATCCGATACCATTTACATCAACTGCTAAATACTCTGCTTTTTTTATTTTAATTACTCCGTTTAAATATTCAAACATTTTTAAGCTTCTCCCTTTAATAATTTTTTTACTTCTTGAAAACCCCCTCTTATATTAAGAGGGGGTTTTTTTAATAATATTCAATTAGCCCGTTTTCATAGAAACTATAATACGATTCATCACTTACTATAATATGATCTAAAAGCTTTATATCCACTTTTTCAAAAAGTTCTTGCATCTCTAAAGTAAGCTCGATATCTTTTTTTGAAGGTGTTAAATTTCCACTTGGGTGATTATGAGCAAATATAATTCCTTTAGCTCTATTATATATTGCTTGCTCCATTATTTTTCTAGGATAAACAACACTTCTATCAATTGTTCCTTTAAAAAGAACTTCATCTCCAACAATTTTATTATCTGTACTTAAATATACAACTTTAAACTCTTCATTTTTCAAACATCCCACATCATCTTTTAAATAATTTATTAAATCTGTTTTTCCTTTTAGTGTTTTAAAATCTGCTGACTTTATACTTTTAAAATAGTGGTTAGATAAAATATCTCCAATAAGTTTTAACTGTAATGCTGTTTCAGTGCCAATTCCTTCTATCTCTTTTAAATCGTTAATTTCAGCTTTTATCACGGCGTCAATTGTTTTAAATTTTTGTAATAAATCTTTCGAAATACCTTTACAATCTTTAAGTTTTATAGAGTATGTTAGAATTAACTCTAGTATTTCATAGTCTTCTAAACCTTTATATCCTATTTTTAAATATTTCTCTCGTAATCTCTTTCGGTGTCCTTGCATTTGGTTTTTATCCAAATTAATCACCCCTCATTACATTTATTGAAACATTCTATAAACTTCATCTTTTGTTTTCATCATCTTAGGAATCTCTACCGCTGCTTTTATAATTGGATATGCTAGTACAGCTCCTGTTCCCTCTCCTAAACGCATCTCCATTTGTAAAAATGTTTTTAAACCCAAAGCTTTCATTGCTATTTTCATTCCAGGCTCTTCACTCATATGTGTTGCAATTAAATAACCTTTTACTTTTGGTTCAATCTTTACTGCAACTAAAGCTGCTACTGCTGATATAAATCCATCTATTAAAATTGGTTTTTTTTCAATTGCTGCTCCTAGATAAAGTCCAACCATACAAGCTATATCTAATCCTCCTACACATCTCAAAATTTCAATTGGCTCTTTATTAAATAGATTATACTTCTCTACTGCTTTTTTTATAATTTCTTTTTTTCTTTTTAATGCTTCTTCAGAAAGACCTGCTCCACACCCTACAACCTTATCTATATTTTCTTTTGTTAAAGAGTATAATATTGCTGAACTTGTAGTTGTATTTGCAATTCCCATCTCACCATTTGAATAAAAATCATAATCGTTTTTTTCTTTTATCATATCTATTCCTACATTTATTGCAGATATAACCTCTTCTAAACTCATTGCAGGTTGTTTTACAAAATTATTTGTTCCATAAGCTACTTTTTTTTTATATAAATTTGGATATTTTTTATTGATATCTCCTTTTATTCCAACATCTATTACTTTTAATGGTATTTTTAAACTCTTACACAAAACACCAATTGCTGCAAAAGAATTTAACATAGCTTCTGAAACTATTCTAGTATATTCTAAAGGACAAGAAGAAACTCCCTCTTCTATAACACCATTATCTGATGATGCTACAAAATGACATCCTTCATTTAAAGAGTTTATTGCTTTTCCTGTAATTCCAGCAACTTTTATTGCTAAATCTTCTAAAATCCCCAAACTCTTTTCTGGCTTCATTCGGCTATCTAAAATATCTTTACACTCTTTCATTGCATCTATATCTACAGCTTTTATTTTATTTTGAATTTCTTTTATTCTGTTCATTTTATACCCCTATATTTAAGCCTTTTAAGATTGGATACCCATCAGAAAATTCAATTATAACAACTCCTGCATTTTTAACACTAAATTTCCAATAAGCGTCTAATCCTTTTGAAAAATAGTAGCTTAGAATAGTATTTATAACTCCCCAATGAGTTACTAAAACTGTATTTTCATTTAAATTTACTTTTTGTTTTATAAAATCTATAGCTCTATTTTGAAGTTGAAGAACACTTTCACCTGTTAAGTAGTTATAATTTTCCCAGTCCTTTTGACTTTTTTCTAACTCTTCTGGATATTTTACTTTTAGTTCTTTATAGGTAAAACCTTCAAATATTCCAAAGTTTAATTCTCTTAAATCTTTATCTATAAAAATCTCTAAATTTTTAACATTTACTATTGAAGCTGTGTCGAAAGCTCTTTTTAAATCACTTGCATATATTGTATGATAGTCAATATTTTCTAAAATATTTCTTGTGTTTTTTGCTTGTTCTTTTCCTAAATCTGTTAATGATGGATTCAAAGATCCGTAATAAACTCCTTTAGCATTTAATTCTGATTCTCCGTGTCTTACTAAGATAATTTTGCCCATCTACAACTCCTTTAGTTATAAAAATAGATACATCAACATTAATGAGAGTGCCGAAGATAATTCTAATAAAGCTCCTAAAGTATCTCCTGTTACTCCTCCTATTTTTCTTGTCATTAATTTTCCAAATAAAAATGCAGTTATTCCTAATAAATTTAAAATTAAAAACAACTTATTAAATGGTAAGCCATAATAATTTGACGCTCCAAACAAAATAACAGTTACTGTTGTATAAGCTATCAACACACCTTTTTTATTTGTATTTTCTACAAATGTTTTTCCCATCCCAGTAGCTCTTGCATACGGTTCAAAAGCACAATTTATAACTCCACCTATTCTTGATAAAACTGGTATTAAAAGCATTATTACTCCTTGGCTTATTCCAAATAGCTCAGAAGTTTCTACTAAAAATGCTATTTTAAATATAAAGTAAAGAACCAATACTAAAACTCCATTTGTTCCAACTCTAGAATCTTTCATTATTTCCAACATTTTTTGTTTACTTCTATAACTAAATATTCCATCAAAAGTATCTGCCAAACCATCTAAATGTAAACCACCTGTTATTACTACATCTAATGTAACTAATATTATTCCTATTAATACAGGCGAGGGTATAATCATTTCTAACAATGTTGCAGTTATTAGATTTATAATACCTATTGCTAGTCCAACTAGTGGAAACCACTTCATTGAACTTCCTAAAGCTTTTGAATCAAATCTATTTCCGCCAGGAAATGGTAATCTTGTCATAAATTTAAAAAGTAATGCTAAACCGTTCATGTCTTCCTCCAACTCTATTTTAATTTTAATTCTAATCCTGAAACTATTAAATAAGCTTCATCACTTTCTTTTGCTATTAATTGATTCATTCTTCCCGCTATATCTCTAAAATATCTTCCTAATGCATATGGCGGTACTAATCCCATTCCAACTTCATTTGAAACTATCACTATATCTAATTGAGTTTCTTTTATAAATTTTATTAAATTTTCAATTTCTTTTTTTATTTCATTTTCTATATTTAGAATTTCTTTTTGAGATATTTTATCCCAATCAACAACTCTGTCTATAATCATATTATTGCTTACAAAATTAGTTAAACAATCTAAAAGAATTATTTTATTTGTTTCTTTATATTTTTGTAATAACTCAATTATATTTTTATACCCCTCTATTGTTATCCATTCTTCTCCTCGTTGAAGTTGATGCAAATATATTCTTTCTTTCATCTCATCATCGAAAGATAAAGCTGTTGCTATATATATTCTTTCTTTTTTTGTTTCAAAAACTTTTTTTTCAGCAAAATAACTTTTACCACTTCTTGCTCCACCTGTAACATATATTATTTTTCCCAAGACCATCACCTTCGCGCTTATAATACTTTAATAATATCATAATATAATCAAAACTTCAATAAACGAAAAAGAGTGCTTGATTTAATCAAGCACTCTACTTTTTTTATCTATTATTTTTGGAAATGTCTCTCTAATAAACCTAAGAAAGCTCTTCCATGTCTAGCTTCGTCTTTTGCCATTTCATGAACTGTATCATGTACTGCATCTAATCCTAATTGCTTTGCTCTTTTTGCAAGTTCAAACTTACCTGAAGTTGCTCCATATTCAGCTTCTACTCTTCTCTTTAAGTTTTCTTCTGTAGAATCAGTTACTACTTCTCCTAATAATTCTGCAAATCTTGCAGCATGTCCTGCTTCTTCAAAAGCTATTCTTGTATAAGCTTCTGCTACTTCTGGGTAACCTTCTCTATCTGCTACTCTAGCCATTGCTAAATACATTCCAACTTCCATACATTCACCGTTAAAGTTAGCTCTTAACCCTTCAATTATTTCTTCATCTCCGCAAGAGAATCCTTCTCCAACTTTATGCTCAGTAGCCCATACTCTTCCTGCAGTTTCATCAAATGGAACACACTTATCTAATCCTACTTTACATAAAGGGCAAGCTCCTAAAGTTTCTTCAAATACTTCTCCACATACTGTACATTTTAATTTTGACATTTTAATCCTCCTCGATTTCTATATATTACTTTAATTTAATTTAATTTTGTTGTCATTTCTTTTTTGTAATTGTTACAAATTTGTTTATACACTTAATATACACCTTTTTTCGAATTATGTCAAACTTTTTTTATTTTTTTTAAAATAAAAAAAGAAAAAATAAAATATTAAGTAGATACGATAAAATAGCTATTGTTCCTAATAGATGGTTTAACTTTATAATAAGGAGGTTTTATGCTAGTTCGAGTTTTAAGTTCAAGTTATTTGGGAATTGAACCATTTTTAGTTGAAGTAGAAGTTGATGTAACAAATGGTTTACCTATATTTAATATAGTTGGATTAGGAGATGCTACTATTTCTGAAAGTAGAGATCGTATTAGATCTGGAATCAAAAATATGGGCTATCTTTTGGAACCTAGAAGAATTGTTGTAAATCTGACTCCAGCCAATATAAAAAAAAGAGGTTCACATTTTGATTTACCTATTGCTATTGGAATTATGATTGGAATGAAGTTTATATCTGATTACCAAGGGATTCTAAAAGATTACTTATTAATGGGAGAACTTTCTTTAACTGGAGAGGTTAGAAGAGCTGATGGCATAATTAGTGGTGTTTTACTTGCTAAAAGTAAAGGGTTTAAAGGAGTTATTATTCCTGAAGAAAATTTAGAAGAAGCCTCTATTATTAAAAATATTGAAATAATTCCTGTTAAGAATTTAAGAGATGTTGTTAAATTTATTGAAGAAGGAATTGTTAGAAGTAAAAGAGTTCATAATACAGTTAATGAAACTAAAAATACTTTAGACATGTGGGATGTCAAAGCTCAAATCAATGCTAAAAGAGCATTAGAAATTGTTGCAGCAGGTGGACATAATATTATTATGGTCGGTTCTCCTGGAAGTGGTAAATCAATGCTTGCTAAAAGAATCTCTACAATACTTCCTCCTATGTCTGAAGAAGAAATTATTGAAACTACAAAAATATATAGCATTGCTGGAGAATTGAGCGAAAGAATTCCTATCGTTGTTAACAGACCATTTAGAGACCCTCATCATACTTCGACAACTACCTCTATAATTGGTGGTGGCCGAACTCCAAAACCAGGTGAAATTAGTTTAGCAAACAATGGAATACTCTTTTTAGATGAATTCACTGAATTTGATAGAGTTGTTATTGAAAGCTTAAGAGAACCCTTAGAGGAAAAAAGAATTTCAATTACACGTAGTTTAGGGAAAATGGAATTTCCTGCTAAGTTAATATTTGTTGCTGCTTGTAATCCATGTGTATTACAATAAAAGAAAACCCACAGATTAAAACTGTAGGTATTTTTTCTAATATCTCTTTCTTTTTCTACTATTTTTTATAACATCTTTTTCTAACCATTTTTTTTAGTACTCTTCTTTCAATATTTTCGAAACTAAACCTCAAATAACCTTTTAATATCTCATCATTACTTTTTAAATTTAAATATTCTTTTAATATTTTTATAAATTTATTACTACCGACTCCCTTTTCAATAATATTTTTTATTCCAAATTCATTAAAACTTCTTAAATCTCCAATTGTAAAAGAATTATAATTAAAATTGTTTTTATCCAAAAAATAATTCCATTGGTTTTCTAATTTATTTTTTTCTAAATAATATCTAAAGTTTTCATTATTATATATTTTTAGGTTGTTTATTATTTTATTTGATAATTTATTTTTTTCTAATAAAAAATAGATTGATTCAAAAACATCACTATATTCGAAGTTGTATGTATTTTTTTCTTTAAATGTTTCGTCAAGGGATTGAATAATTTTCTCTTCTAATTCTTCAACGATTCCAATATAATCTAATCGAAGTAGCTCTGTATAAATTTTTAAATCAAATTTATTTTTTAATAATTCCAGAATATTTTGAATTTCAATATTTTGAATTTCTTTATTTAATAATCTTAAAAAATATATTTTAACCAAAATGGAATTCCTACTAAAATATAATTGTAAATTTTCAGTATTATTTAATTTATTAGGATAATGATTCCAATAATAATATGTTAAAATTCCAACAACATTATCATTTGTGGCTTCTTCATAAGTTATCATATTTAAAATAATTTTCTCTAAATTTTCTTTATTTAAATAATTTTCATTTTTATATAAAATCCCCAAAAATAAATTTTGAATTTTCTGATAAAAAATACAATTTTCATAAATTAAATGTAA
>JBOFUO010000043.1:0-6608 GCA_051652625.1 Cetobacterium sp. | reverse complement strand
ATAAAATATATATATATACTAATTTAGATAAATTAAATTGGAAACCTCCTTATAATTTAGTTTATAAGTTTTCTGTTTTAAATTTAGAGGGACTTATAGAAAATAAGGATGAATATTACAGCTATAATAATTTAAATATTTTAAAAGACACAAATTCTGAAGTTGTTGTTTCTACTGAGCAAAATTTTGAAAATTTCAAAGTAAAATTGTTAGAAACAAATTTAAAAAAAGAGTTAGATGAAAGAGTGTATTTAGTAAAAAATATAAAAAATAAAGTAGATGGAGATTCTTTAAATATTGTATTTGGAAAAGAATACCCACTCTTTAAAAGAAAAAGTTTTAAAGATATATTATCAAGAGAGATTCAATTTTGGAATGATTTTGATAAAAAATATGAGTTTTTAAAAAGAAATGTAGTTAATCAAATAAAAAATTTTTATCTATTTTCTACGAATAATTATGCTCAAAATAGTTTGAATATGAACATGAGTAGAGTAAACTACGTAAGGCAATTGAAAGTACTGCATTTAAATGCTATATTAAATAAAGTAGAAAAAATTCCAAATTTTAATTTTAATAAAGAGGATAGTATTCAAAATATTTATTCATATTATTATTATTTTAAAATATTAGAATTAAAAAATAAAAAAATCGATAGAGAATTAATAATCAAAAATTCTAAAACTTTAACAAAAGATATTGATGAAACTTATAAAAGTATAATTAACAAAGAAGGTGAGTGGTTAGATAGCTCAATTATATTTTATGATTTTTTATTATTAATAGAAAAAAATGATTTTGTTTTTTTAGAAAATGAAAACTTAAAATTAATGAAAAATTCTATTCAAAATATAGTACGAAAAGAAGTTCTTAACTCTTCTGGTAATATAAAAAAATATGGATATATAAAATATTTAGGTGTTTTACCAACAATTGAACAAGAAAAAATTATAAAATATGAATTAGAAAAATTAAATAATCTTTCTTTTAATTTGTTAGAAAATATGGACAGAGTTGATATAATAGCGAATTTAGACTTAGCTTTATTACTATATAAAAATAATTTTGTAGTAGAAAGTGATAAAATATTCTATAATATAGATTACTTTGTTAATCTTAACGATATTTATTCTAAGCTTGATTTAGAAGAGATATTTTTATACTTATTAAATATTCATTATAGGGGATTAATATGACAAGCAACAGTACAATAGGAATCAAAGAACATATTGAATCAATACTTTTATTAGGTGGAGATGAAATAAAAATAAGAGACTTAAGTAAATTTTTTTCAATAAGTGTAGAAAAAATTTTAGATTTATTTGAAGAATTAAAGAAAGAACGTTTTAACACAGGAGTAAATCTAGAGATAGATGGAGAAATTGTACGTTTAATAACAAATCCTAGATGTGGAGAAATAGTAAATCTTTACTTTAAACAAGATATAAAACCTAAAAAATTGTCAAATGCAGGATTAGAAACATTATCAATAATAGCTTATCGTCAGCCAGTAACTAAAAGTGAGATAGAATCAGTTAGAGGAGTTTCAACAGACAGGGTTATTCAAACTTTAGAAGAAAGAAAATTTGTACGTGTTTGTGGAAAAAAAGAATCAATTGGAAAACCA
Organism: Cetobacterium sp.; assembly: GCA_051652625.1. Classification (GTDB taxonomy): domain Bacteria; phylum Fusobacteriota; class Fusobacteriia; order Fusobacteriales; family Fusobacteriaceae; genus Cetobacterium_A. The sequence goes on along the minus strand of JBOFUO010000043.1, from coordinate 4,981 downwards.
AACTTGTATGAAGTAACAGATAAGTTTTTAGGGTACTTAGGAATATCAACGGTAAATGAATTACCACAATATGAAATAATGAAGGAGAAATTAAATGGAACCAATGAGAATAAATAAATATCTAGCTCAAAATGGATATGCATCAAGAAGAGAAATAGACAAATTAGTAGAAAATGGTGATATTAAAGTTAACGGGAAGGATACAACACCTGGTCAAAAAGTAACTGATGATGACAAGATTTCTATAAAAGGAAAACTTTTTGAAAAAGTAAAATCAGAAGATAAGGTTTATTATTTATTACATAAACCAAAGGGTGTTTTAAGTGCTTCAAAAGATGATAGAGGAAGAAAAACAGTTGTAGACTTTATAGACACAAAAGAAAGATTATATCCTATAGGTAGACTAGATTCAGATACAGAAGGAGCTATAATTTTAACAAACGACGGAGATATATTTAATAGAGTAATTCATCCAAAAGGTGAGATATATAAAGAATATTTTGCAATTTTAAAAGGTGAAATAAAAGATAAGGACCTTTCAAGAGTAGCAAAAGGAATCTTACTTGAAGATGGTCAAACATTACCAGCTAAAACAAAGATATTAAAAAGAAATGCTGGAAGAAGTGAAGTTATTATCTCTATAAGAGAAGGTAAAAATCGTCAAATTAGAAGAATGTTTGATGCAGTAAAACATCCTGTTGTTTACTTAAGAAGAGATGCTATTGGAAAAATAAACTTAGCAGACTTAGAAGTAGGTAAGTATAGAAAATTAACAGGGCATGAAATAAAATATTTAAAATCATTATAGAAACACAGGAGGAAAATACATGGCTTTAACAAGAGAAGAAGTTCTAAATGTAGCTAAATTAGCAAGATTAGAATTTAAGGAAGAGGAGATCGTGAGATTCCAAACAGACTTAAATAACATATTAGACTATATAGATGTATTAGGAGAAGTAAATACAGATGATATTGACCCTTTAGTACAAGTTCATAATACTGGAGTAAAATTAAGAGAAGATGTTATAAAAGAATCATTAACATCAGAAGAGGCTATGAAAAATGCCCCTGCTTCAGAGGATGGAGCATTAATAGTACCGAAGGTAATTGGAGAATAATTAAGAGGAGGATTTATCTGTGAAAAAAATATATGAATTAACAGCTTTTGAGATAAGAGAGAAAATTTTAAATAAAGAGCTAACATCAGAAGAAGTTGTTATGGCGATTTTTAATAGAATAGAAGAAACTGATAAAGAGATTGGAAGTTTTGTATCTTTAAGAAAAGAAAAAGCTCTAATAGAAGCTAAAGAAGTTGATAGAAAGATAAGTGCTGGAGAAAAGGTAGGTAATTTAGCAGGAGTTCCAGTTGCAATAAAAGATAATATGGTATCTATAGGAGAGCCTTCTCAATCAGCTTCTAAAATTTTAGAAGGATACAAAGGAATCTACGATGCTACTGTTGTAAAAAAATTAAAAGAATCTGATGCTATTATAATTGGTAAAACAAATATGGATGAATTTGCAATGGGTTCAACAACAACAACATCAGTATATGAGCAAACAACAAAAAATCCATGGGATTTAGAAAGAGTTCCAGGAGGAAGTAGTGGAGGGGGAGCAACATCAGTTGCTGCAAACCAATGTTTTATCTCTCTAGGATCTGATACAGGAGGAAGTATAAGACAACCAGCTTCATTCTGTGGAGTTGTAGGATTAAAACCAACTTATGGAAGAATTTCAAGATATGGATTAATGGCTTTTGCCTCTTCTTTAGATCAAATAGGTCCTTTTGCAAAAACAGTTAAAGATGTGGCATTAAGCTTGAATGTTCTTTCAGGTGCGGATGATTATGATTCAACTTCTGAAGAAGTTGAGGTTCCAAATTATTTAGACTATTTAACTGGAGATATTAAAGGAATGAAGATTGGTGTTCCGAAAGAATACTTTATAGAAGGCTTAAATCCAGGAGTAAAAAAGGTTGTTGATGAAGCTTTAGAAACTTTTAAATCTTTAGGAGCAGAAATAGTTGAAATTTCATTACCACATACAAAATATGCAGCACCAACATATTATGTTTTAGCACCAGCAGAAGCAAGTTCAAACTTAGCTAGATTTGATGGAGTTAGATTTGGTCATAGAACGACAAATGCAAATAGTATAGATGAACTATATATCAAATCAAGAAGTGAAGGATTTGGAGATGAAGTAAAAAGAAGAATTATGATAGGAACTTATGTTTTAAGTGCTGGATTCTTTGATGCATACTTTAAGAAAGCTCAAAAAGTTAGAAATTTAATCAAGAATGACTTTGATAAAGCTTTTGAAAAAGTGGATATTATATTTACTCCAGTAACACCTGGACCTGCTTTTAGATTAGATGAAAAAAAATCACCAGTAGAATTGTATTTAGAAGATATTTTTACAATACCTGCAAACTTAGCTGGTATTCCAGGAATTTCGATTCCAGCTGGAACTACAAATGGATTACCAGTAGGAATTCAATTATTAGGTAGAGCATTTGGAGAAAAAGATATCTTAAAAGCTGGAGATGCTTTTGAAAAAGCTATAAAGGAGAGAGTATAATGGCCAAACAATGGGAATCAGTAATAGGACTTGAAGTGCATCTTCAATTAAAAACAGGAACAAAAGTATGGTGTGGGTGTAATGCAAATTATGATAATTCACCAACAAATACACATACATGTCCAATATGTTTAGGACATCCAGGAGCATTACCAAAATTAAATAAAAAAGTAGTAGAATACGCTGTGAAAGCGGCATTAGCATTAAATTGTAATATAAATAACGTAAGTGGTTTTGACAGAAAAAACTATTTCTATCCAGATACACCAAAAAATTATCAAATAACTCAATTTGAAAAACCTTATTGTGAAAAAGGTCATTTAGATGTTAAATTAAATTCTGGTAGAGAATTAAGAGTTGGAATTACAAGAATTCAAATAGAAGAGGATGCTGGAAAGTCTATACATGCTGGTTCAGAATCGTTGATTAACTTTAATAGAGCATCAATGCCTCTTGTAGAAATTATATCTGACCCTGATTTAAGAACTTCTGAAGAAGCTTATGAGTATTTAAATCTTTTAAAAAGTACAATAAAGTATACTGGAATAAGTGATGTTTCAATGGAATTAGGATCTTTAAGATGCGATGCAAATATATCTGTAATGGAAAAAGGAAGCAAAGTGTTTGGAACAAGAGTAGAGGTAAAAAATTTAAATTCATTTAAAGCAGTAGCTAGAGCTATTGATTATGAAATAGGAAGACAAATTGAATCTATTGAAAATGGTGGAACAATTGATCAAGAAACTAGACTTTGGGATGATGAATCTCAAGTTACAAGAATTATGAGAAGTAAAGAAGATGCTATGGATTATAGATATTTTGCAGAACCAGATTTACCAAAACTTATTATAAAAGACTCTGAGATAGAAAGAATAAAATTGTTAATGCCAGAATCGAAAACAGATAAGTTAAAAAGATTTGAAGAGGTTTATGGTTTACCAAAATATGATGCAAATGTATTAACAGATGAAATAGAGTTAGCAGATTATTTTGAAAGAGTAGCATTAATAACGAATAACGCAAAACTTTCTTCGAACTGGATAATGACAGAAGTATTAAGAGATTTAAAAGAAAGTGGTAAAACAATCGAAGAATCAAAAATATCATCTCAAGATTTAGGTGAAATAATTAATCTAATTCAAAAGAATGTAATTTCTTCAAAAATGGCAAAAGAGTTATTTACTATAAAGTTAAATGATACTAGAGAACTTGAAGTTATTGTAAAAGAAGAAGGAATGATTCAGGTTGTTGACTTAGGAGAGATAGAAGGAATAGTAGATGAAGTACTAGCTCAAAATCCTAAGATGGTAGAGGACTTTAAAAACTCAGATGAAGGTAGAAAACCTAGAGTTTTAAAGGGATTAATAGGACAGGTTATGAAATTATCTAAAGGAAAAGCTAATCCTCAGATGGTGACAGATCTAATGGAATCAAAATTAAAATAGGCGGGTTATAATGAAAAAAAGCAAATTAATCTCTTTAGGGATTATGGTATTTGGACTAACTTTTTTATCACAACCACTTCATGCAGTTACTAAAACATTAAAAGAGAAGTATGAAAATGTAATACCAATGAGTGTTCATGTAAATATAATGAATAATGAAGCAGAACCAGAATATCTAAATTATGCTTTTATAAAAAGTGTAGAAGCACCAATAAGACAAGATTCTTCAATTTATTCTAAAGAGATCGTAAGATTTCCATTTAATACAAAATTAAAAGTCTTGGAAAAAATTGAATCAAGTGGAAATGAGTGGTATAAAGTAGAGTTGAAAGATAAAAATGGAAATAAAGTACATGGATATGTATCTGCAATGCTTGTAACTCTAAGAAGATTTAAATTTGATGAAATGAATAATAGGGTTCATAAGTTGTCTCAATTTTTAGAAACAGAATCACAAAAGGGTAAAGAGTTAGTATCTATAAATACTTATGTACCAAATCCAAGTAATCAAAATATGAGTAGAGAAAAAGATAAATATGGAGTTTCAGCAGATCAAAATGCAAGAGCAAAATATAACGGAGAAACTATATTTATTCCAGACAGATCTTTAATGTCTATTGAATCTACAGAAGGAAATGATGTGTATGTAAATGCACTTTCTATTCCAGAGAAATCATTAAAAGTAAGTAAAAATGTAATTACAAGATACCCAGCAGTAAATGCAAATTTCAGAAAAGTTATTGTAATTGATTTAGAGAACGAAAACCAAGGAATATTCCAAAAAAATTCTGATGGAAGATGGGAATTAATATCATATACTTTGAATAAAACTGGAATGGAAAGTACTTTAGGGTTTGAAACACCTAAAGGATACTTTATAGTTCCTGTATTAAAGTATGAAATGGCCTATAGAGATGAGTATAATAACGCTGCAGGTATGGCAAAATATGCAA
>JBOFUO010000042.1:0-11184 GCA_051652625.1 Cetobacterium sp. | reverse complement strand
GCAAAATTACTTACTAAAGTAATTTTAAGGATTTTATTTATGCCTTTGATTGCTGGAATTTCTTATGAGCTTCAAAGATATACAAGCAACCACTTAGATAATTGGTTTGTTAAGTTGATTGCAGCTCCTGGAATGGCCTTACAAAAGATAACAACTAAAGAGCCTGATCTTGATCAACTCGAAGTTGCTATTGTTGCAATAAAAGTAGTTCTAAATGAACCTGTAAAAAATGCAACTGAAATATTTCAATAGTTTAAAATAGTCTAAATTTATAATTTAGGCTATTTTTTTTATTTTCTTGATTTTATTAGTAAGCAGTAGTATATTTTAATTATATTTTCTTTTAGGAGGTTCTTATGAATTATAAGTTTAATCAAAATAAAAATTGTGAATTTTTTCCATGCCATAAAATAGAGAACAAAGAGGACTTTAACTGTTTATTCTGTTATTGCCCACTTTATATGCTAGGAAATGAGTGTGGTGGTAAGTATAAGTATACTATAGGAGGAATTAAAGATTGTTCAGACTGTATTTTACCTCATATAAAAGATATTGGTTATGAACACATTCAAAAAAAAATGATGACTGTTTTAGAGATTGTTAGAAATAAACATCTTGAAAATATAGGAGAAGAAGATAAAATTTTTAGTTTAAAGTAAAATATATTTTTAAAAAGAGGTGATTTAATGAATCCTAATAACTTTACAGAAAATTCAATGCTTGCACTAACTGATTCACAAACTTTAGCACAAACTTACTCACAACAAAATATTAAACCTGAAATTTTAGCACTCGCACTTATTGCTCATAAAGAAGGTTTAATTACTAAAGTTTTAACAAAAATGAATTTGGATAGTAATTATTTGCAAGCATCTTTAGAAAATCTTTGCAATAAACTACCAAAAGTTTCTGGTGTCTCTTCACAAATAGGGATAGATTTAAAAACTAATGAAATTTTAGCTGAATCTAAAGTTTTAATGGAATCTATGGGTGATTCTTATATTAGTGTTGAACATATCTTTTTAGCACTTTTATCTAAAACTTCTTTTCTTAATAATTTAGGTATTGATTCTACTTTATTCAAAAAAAACATTTTAGAAATCAGAGGAAATAAAAAAGTTGATTCACCTAATCCCGAAATAAAATATGAAGTTTTAGAAAAATATGGCCGTGATTTAGTTGAACTCGCTCGTAAAGGTAAAATTGATCCAATTATAGGAAGAGATAGTGAAATTAGAAGAACTATTCAAATTATTTCTAGAAGAACTAAAAATAATCCTGTTTTAATTGGTGAACCTGGAGTTGGTAAAACAGCAATTGCAGAAGGACTTGCACAAAGAATTTTAAATGGAGATGTTCCTGATTCTTTAAAAAATAAAAAAGTTTTTTCTTTGGATATGGGGTCTTTAATTGCTGGTGCAAAATTTCGTGGTGAATTTGAAGAACGTTTAAAAGCAGTTTTAAAAGAAGTTGAAGACTCTGATGGTGAAATTATATTATTTATTGATGAAATTCATACTATTGTTGGAGCTGGTAAATCTGATGGTGCTATGGATGCTGGTAATCTTTTAAAACCTATGCTTGCTAGAGGTGAAATTAGGGTTATCGGTGCTACTACTTTAGATGAATATAGAAAATATATTGAAAAAGATCCCGCACTTGAAAGACGTTTTCAACTTGTTTTAGTTAATGAGCCTACTGTTGAAGATACAATTTCTATTTTAAGAGGTATAAAAGACAAATTTGAAGTTTACCATGGTATAAGAATAAGTGATGGTGCTATTGTAGAAGCTGCTGTACTTAGCAACCGATATATCACCGATAGAAAACTACCCGACAAAGCTATAGACCTTATTGATGAAGCTGCAGCTATGATTAGAACTGAGATGGACTCTATGCCAGAAGAGTTAGATAAACTTACTCGTAAAGTTATGCAACTTGAAATTGAAAAAGAAGCTTTAAAAAAAGAAAATGATCTTTATTCAAAAGAAAGGCTGGAAATTTTACAAAAAGAACTTTCTAACTTAATTCAAAACAAATCTATTTTAAAAACCCAATGGGAAAATGAAAAACAAGATTTAAATAAAACTAAAGAAATAAAAGCTGAAATTGAAAAAGTAAGACTTCAAATTTTAGAAGCTGAAAGAAACTATGATTTAAACAAATTAGCTGAATTAAAGTATGGAAATTTAGCTACTTTAGAAAAAAAATTAGTTGATGAACAAAAACGTATTGAAGAATCATCTCTAAATAGATTAGTTAAACAAGAAGTTGGAATAGAAGAAGTTTCAGAAATTATTGCAAAGTGGACTGGTATTCCACTTTCAAAATTGATGGAAAGTGAAAAAGAAAAACTACTTAAATTAGAAGAGAATTTAAATGCTAAAGTAATTGGACAAATAGAAGCTGTTAAAGCTGTTTCAGAAACCATTTTAAGAGCTCGAGCAGGTCTTAAAGACCCAAATAGACCTATTGGTTCTTTCATCTTTTTAGGCCCTACTGGTGTTGGTAAAACTTATTTGGCAAAATCTCTCTCTTATTTTTTATTCGACGATGAAGAGAATGTTTTAAGAATAGACATGAGTGAATATATGGATAAGTTTTCTGTTACTAGATTAATTGGTGCCCCTCCTGGATATGTTGGATATGAAGAAGGTGGACAACTTACAGAAGCCGTTAGAAGAAAACCTTATTCTGTTATACTTTTTGACGAAATTGAAAAAGCACATCCAGATATTTTTAATATTTTACTTCAAGTTTTAGATGATGGACGTTTAACTGATGGCCAAGGTAGAGTTGTTGATTTCAAAAATTCTTTAATTATTATGACCTCTAATATAGGAAGTCACTTAATTTTAGAGGACCCCTCTTTGAAAACTGAAACAAGAGAACTTATTAACAAGCTTCTCCTTTCTAATTTTAGACCTGAATTTTTAAATAGAATTGATGAAACTATTATTTTTAAAGGACTTGGAATTGATGAAATTAAAAATATAGTTCACCAACTTCTAAAGATTCTTGAGATGAAATTAAAAGATAGAAAAATTAATTTTATTATTACAGAAGCAGCTATAGAGTTTTTATCTAAAACTTCATATGATCCTTCTTTTGGAGCTCGTCCATTAAGACGTTACATCCAAAAGTATTTGGAAACTGAAATAGCTAAAATCATTTTAAAGAGTGAAGTAAAAGAAAGAGAAACTATTAAAGTTGATTATATAGACAATAATTTAAATTTTAAAGTTATTAAATAAAAAAATGGGTAAAAACCCATTTTTTTTATTGACTTTTCCTAAAAAAAATGTTATTATAACTGTATAGCTTGGTAACGATAGCTACGGAGGTACACCCAGTCACATTTCGAACCTGGAAGTTAAGCCCGTAAACGCTGAAAGTACTTGGGGGGCAGCCCCCTGGGAGGATAAGTAGTTGCCAAGTTTTTTTTATTTTTTGAAAAATGTATCGAATAACTACTCAATCACTAAATAAAAAAATTTAATAAAAAAAAAGACCTTTCGGACTTTTTTATTTTCTATTATATATTGGAATTATTTCTTCTTCTTCATCAAATCTTGGATTTGTTATATTATTTGTAACTTCTCTATAATCTAATTGATAACTTTTATTTTTCGGAATTGAACAATATATTTTATCTCCAGGATTGATAATTTGTCCTTCTTGGATATGTACTGCTCCACTAATAAAATCTAAAATTCTTTGAGATTTTTCTGAATCTAGATCAAATAAGTTTATGTGTACTATTTTTTCTGCTTTTATATGCTCAACACACTTTAAACAATCCTCAAATCTATTGGGCTTTAGAAAAATTATATCAAACTCTGCCATTATTACACCATCCTTTTTAATAAAATTATACACTATTTATAAATTTTCTACTACTTTTTTTATAATTTCATCCGCTGATAATTCACTTGTAAAACCTGCGGCTTTTATATGGCCACCGCCACCAAAAATACCTGCTATTTTATTAACATCAATATTGGATTTACTTCTTAAGCTTCCTTTTATTTTACCATTTTCTTCTTCTCTTAAAAACAATGAAATTTCAGTTCCATTATAATTGATAAGCTCTTCAACAACACCTTCGGTATCATCTTTCACTGCATTTAATAATTTTAATTTTCTTGCTGAAAGATTAAAATACATTAATTTTTTTTCTTCTACAAAAACCATTTCACTTAAAGCAGTTCCTAGAACTTTCATTCTTTCTAAAGACTTTGTTTTAAAAAAATCATTTACAATTTTATTATTACTTACTCCAATATTCATCAAATCAGATGCAACTAAAAATGTTTTATCTGTAACGTTACTATGAGCGAAGTTTCCAGTATCATTTACCAATCCTAAATAAATTGCTTCAGCCATCTCTAAAGTTATTTCAATATCTAGTTCTTTTAAAATTGTATACATCATTTCTGAAGTTGAAGATATATCTTTAATTTCGTTTATATCTCCATATCTAGAGTTACTAACATGATGATCTATATTAATTTTATAAGTATTTTCTATTAAATTAACTACTGATCCAACTCTATCAATTGTAGCTGAATCCACAAGAATTGCTAAATCATAATTTGAGTTTTGTATTTCATCCGCTCTTTTTATTTTTTCTGCACCTTTCAAAAAAGCGATATTTTTTGGTACAGCATCTTGTAAAACAAACTCTATTTTTTTTTCTGGATATTTTTTTTCTAATCCCAGTAAAAGAGATAATCCTGCTCCAACTGTATCGCCATCAGGATTAACATGTCCTGCTATAATTATATTGTTACTTTTTTCAATTTTTTCTTTTATTTTTATCATCAATTTATCCTTTCTTTTTTTATTATCTAATTATCAAATGTATATCCTCTTCCAACGACATCATAAACATCAGATACTACTACAAAAGCTTCTTTGTCAACTTGTGTTATCAATTCTTTTAGTAAAAATATTTCTCGATTTTTTAAAACTGTTGTTACTACATTTCTTTTGTTTCTTGAATAAAGTCCTTCAGCTTCATAATAATTTCCTGTTTTACCTAAATCTTCAACTATTATTTTCCTAACTTTTTCAACTTCAGATGTAACTATATATGCCATTTTAGCACTACCTAAACCATTTATCATTTTATTTATTACTATTCCTGTTGTGTATAAATTTATAAGAGCATACAAAGCTTTCTCTGCTCCAAAAATATATGCTGCTAAGAGAACCACGATAGAATCTATTATAATTAATGCTTGTCCTATAGGAATTTTTAAATATTTGTTTAAAATTCCTGAGATTATATCACTTCCACCAGTTGTTCCACCATTTTTAATTACAGTTCCTAAACCTATTCCCATCAATAATCCACCATAAAGAGTTCCTAATAAAATATTACTGTGATCTGTAAAATCTACTATTTTACCTACTTCAGGTACAACTCTTTTTATTAGTTCAATATTAGAAGATAAAAATGAAATTCCAACTAAAGTTTTAAATCCATATATCTTTCCGAATATTTTTATTGCAATTATAAATAATGGTACATTTATAGCAAATATCAACATTCCAACAGGTAGTCCTGTCATATAATTTATTAAAATTGAAAGTCCTGTTGCCCCACCAGGGGCTAAATTAGACGGAACCAAAAATACATTAATACCTATAGCTGCTATTAGAGTTCCTATATAAATATATAAATACTCGAGTAAAATTTTTAGTCTTTTTCTTTTCAATTCAACTCCCCCAAAATTTTTAGTACTTTTTTCTGTTTAATTCTTTTAAATAAATTTCTTCTGAATTATACCCCATTCTTTTTGCCATTAAATTCATTACTGCTATTTCAACCATTGCTGCAGCATTTCTTCCAGAAGATATATATAATTTTATTTTAGAAATCTCATTACCTAAAAGTGTTTCTCTAGATTCTTGATAATCCATAGCTGTTAAATAATCTTCACTTTTCAACTCTTGTAATTCAATTATTATATCTAGTTTTTTACTTATTCTTACTGCTCCAACCCCGTATAATGCTTTTACATCTATTATCCCAAGACCTCTAATTTCCATAAAGTATGGTAATTTTGAAGCTCTTCCTGTTATATCTCCAACAACACCTTTTTCAAACCTTACAGAGTCATCTGCAATCAACCTATGACCTCTGTGAATTAATTCTAGTGCTGTTTCACTTTTCCCTATACCACTTTTTCCTGTAAGTAAAACACCAAAACCATATAACTCTACAAAAACTCCATGCACTGAAATTGAAGGAGCAAAATAATTTTCTAAATATGCACTAAAAGTAGCTACTACATGGCTAGGTCTATCTAATTTTGTTTCTAATAAAATTATTTTTCTATTCCTTATCTTTTCTATAAAATAACTAGGAATATTTTTTACCCCTGAAATTATAATCGCTGGAAATTCTTCTTCTAAATATCTATTTAGATTTGTATCTCTATCTTCTATAGATATACTATCTAGATATTTGAATTCTGTTTCAGTAAATAGTTGTAAACCTTTATATCCATCTTCACTTGAGATATCAAAATATCCTGTCAATGCCAACGATGGTCTATAAACACCTGTTGTCGTTATATTTTTTTTATCTAAATATTCTTCTCCGTTTAAAACTTTTAAATTAAATCTAGATTTTATATATCTAACTGGCATACTTGTTTTATCGTTCACAACTAAACCTCTCTTTTTATTTTCTCTATTCTCTTCTATTAATTTTTTAGATTCTTTCCAAAAATATTCAGCTGAATTGACTCCAGTTTTTTTTAATCTATAATTAATTGCAGCAGTTTCTATTATTATCGCTAAATTTCTGCCTTTTCTAACAGGAACTGTAACTTTTGGTATTTTAAATCCTATAAACTCTTCATAAACTTCATCTAAACCTAACCTATCATAAAATTTCTTTTCATCCCATTTTTCTAGTTCAATTAACAATGTTATCTTCTTCTCTTTTTTTGTACTTTTAATTCCAAAATGAGTTGTAACGTTAATATCATTCCCATCTTTTCCAAAAAGATAAAAATCACTATCTCCACTTTCTTTATCTGCTGTGTTTGAACCTAAAATAAATCTATTAGCTATATTTTGAATTTTCAATTTTGTATCAGTTATAAACTTATGGCCTCTTTCCAATAATTCAACTGTTGCACCTAATCTAGCATCTTCATAGCCTTTTAATAAAATTCCTACTCCATAAACATCTAATAATATACAATTATCAATTAAAATTTCTTCTGCTAAAACTTTTTGTAAATAAAATTTTGTATTTCTTATAAATTCAATTGTTTTATTACTAGATTTTAAGACTGGTTTATTATATCCTTTTGCTATTTCTATAATCTCTTCAATAATATCACTTTCTACTGTTACTACTAAAACTGGGAATGAATAACTCAAATATTTTTGAAGAATCTCTTTTCTTTTTTTACTATCCATTTTTTCTAAATAATTTATTTCTTTCTTTCCAATAACATTTATATTAGAATCCAGCTCTTCTCCATCTGAAAAAAATCCAATTAATTCATAACCTATTCTATAAATACTTTGAGTTTTTATTTCTGTATCCATATTTACTTCCAGCAATATAGTTAATCCTAAAACTTTCGATAAATCTTTTATACTTGGAAATCTTCTTATTCTTATTCTTTCCATTTTACTCCCCTAGTTTACTTTATAGAAATCTAATTTTCTTTCTATATAAGTTTTATCTATTTCATCTAAAAATATTTTTTTCTGCTTTTCTCTTTTTATATATTCAGATTTTAATACTAGAATTTGATTGTATAAATAATAACCTAATATAATTGTTAAAATCAGTGTCAAAATTTTAAAAAAAATCTTACTTTTCATTTAAAAATACTTCCTCTTTAAATTTACTTAAAAGATAAAAAGAACCACAAAATAAAATTATCTTTCCTGGATGTGTTAAGGCTAACTCATAAGCTTCTAAAATATCTTCTCTGTAGCTTTTTTTTATATTTTTTGAAGAATTATAAAGTTCTAATCCACTTTGACCTCTTGTATTTTCAATTAAAGATGTAAAGATTATTTCATCCACACAACTCTCTAAGATTCCTAATATTTTACCATAGTCTTTATCTTTTAAAATTGAAACAACAGCTACAATGTCTTCTTTTTTATAACCAGTTTTTAGTGTTTTGCAAAGAGTTTTCATTCCATCTTCATTATGAGCTCCATCTAATATCAAAGTTTTACTATCTTTTTGAATAACCTCAAACCTACACTGCCACTTTACTTTTTCTATACCACTTTTTATAATATCTTTAGATATGCCTAATTCACACAATACTTCAAATGCACATAAAAAATTCTTATATTGATAATCACCAAACAAAGAGAAATTATATACTTTATCTTCTATTTTAATTATAGTTTTATAACTATTAAAATCTAGCATATAATTTATACCGTTATATTTCTCTATAACATTCACATACTTTTTAGTTTTATCTTCAATAGCTTTTAAAAATTCAGAGTTAGAACTTCCTACTATAACTTTAGAACTATTTTTTATAATACCAGCTTTTTCTCCTGCTATTTCATATATTGTTTTTCCTAAAAAATCTGTATGATCTAGGCTAACATTTGTTATAACGCATATATCACTTTTAATTATATTTGTAGCATCAAACTTTCCACCCATTCCTACTTCTATTATTGCATATTCAATTTTTTTATCTGAAAAATACTTAAACATCATAGCTGTTGTTACTTCAAAAAATGTAGGAGTTATTTCTAACTCCTTAACTATATTCTTTACATATAAATAATAATGTGCAATTTCTTCATCTGTAATTTCTTTTCCATTCACAGATATTCTTTCATTAAATTTGAGTATATGAGGAGAAGTATATTTCCCAACTTCTTTTCCACTTTCTATTAAAACTGTTTCTATTGTTGTTGATGTAGAACCTTTTCCATTTGTTCCTGCTATATGTATTGTTTTATAATCGTTTTGGGGATTTCCCATAGCTGCACATATATCTTCAATATTTTTTAAACCTAGCTTTATTCCATGAAGAGAGTATGAATATAACTCATCTAATAATTTTTCAATTTTCACAAAATATCCCCCTTAAATTAAAAATTATAATGCTTTTAGCATTCCTTCTATTATTATTTTAGAATTTTGTGCTGCTAATTTTACAAATTCATCAAAATTCATATTTGCATCATGATTCGCTTTGTCAGAAATTGATCTTATTACTACAAATGGTTTATTTAAAACTTGGCAAACATGAGCAACTGAAGCTCCTTCCATCTCTGTACATTCACCAACAAAAGTTTCTCTTAACCAATTTATTTTTTCATTTGATGCAACAAAGGTATCTCCACTAACTATTGTACCTACAAAAACTCTTTCTTTTCCAAAATTTTCTACTGCTACTTTTTTTGCTAAATCTATTAAATCTAAATCTGATTTAAATCTTGAATTTTCCATTCTTGGAATTATTCCATGTTCATAACCAAAAGCAGTACAATCAAAGTCATGTTCTATTAAATCTGTAGAAATAACTATATCTCCAATATTTATTTCTGGATTTAAACCACCTGCTACTCCTGTGAATAGAATCTTATCTACTAAAAATTCTTGAATTAAAAGTGTTGAACAAATAGCTGCATTTACTTTTCCAATCCCACATTCTACTAAAACAATCTCTTTATTTAAAAGGGTTCCTTTAAAAAAGTGATATCCCCCTAACTCTCTAGTTTCAGTTAAATTCATAACCTCTTTTAACTGAACTACCTCTTCGTGCATTGCTCCAATTATTCCTAATAACATTTCTTCCTCCTAATTAACTTTTTATATCGTTTTTATTTAATTTTTTATATAACTTCCATCTATCATGGAACCACATCCATTGGTTTGGATGATTTTTTATTATTTGCTCGATAACATTCATAACTAACTGAGTATTTACTTTTACATCATCTTTAAATGAATTTGTTCTAACTAATTTTACTTCATCTGTAAAAAATGTTGTACAAGTATTATCTCTATGCATAACATTATAACCTATAATTAAAGGTAAATTATGTTTTAATGCTATATTTACTATTCCAGTTGGTGAAACAGTTTCTTCTCCAAAAAAGTTAACAACAGCACCTTTATCTCTATGGTCTGTAAATAAAGCAACTACTTTTTGTTTTTCAATCTCTTCAAACAACTCTCTAGAAGTCTGTTTTGATTTTTTTAATAATGTAATTTTTAATTTTTTTCTAGCTTCTGTTATAAATTTATCTATATATGGATTTCTCTGAGCTTTAGCTACAGTTACAAAATCATATATTTCTCCTGCTTTTAAATTTGCTTCCATATTTCCCATATGAATTAAAGCTATTGCCAATCCATTATTTTTTTCTTTGAGTGAAACCAACTTTTCAAAATCTTCTAATTTTACGTTATTTTTCAGATAGTCTTCAAACCATAATGACGATATAAAACCTTTGGCCATTATTTTATATGATTCTATTGCTATTTTTTTTCTTTCAACATATGACTTATCTGGAAAAGCTAGCTTTAAATTTGCTAGAGCTATTAATCTTCTTTTAGTAACAAGATAATAACCTAAAACACCTAAATTTTCAGCAAACTTAAATCTTGTTTTTTCTGGAAATAGAAGTAAAATATGACGAATAATCTTAAATATTAAAAACTGAATTCTGTACATTTTCTTTATCACCTATCCATTTTTTTTTACAAATTTATTATATCATAGAATAAGCAGTTATGCTATGCATATCAAAAAGGGTGAGCATAATGCTCACCCATCTTTAAAACACTATAACCATTACATTTTCATCTGGTCTTTGCTCATTTGATTTTCTATTAACTTTACCATTAGTTACCCAATTAAATAGGAATTTTATATGTGATTCCATATTTCTAATACATTTTCTTGTTCCTTCAACTGTTCCTAATGTTCCGTCTTTTTCTCTTAAGAAGAAATCTCTATTAATATTTTCTTCAAAATTAATAGGTGTTCCATGAATATATCCTCCACCTGAGAAACGAATTGCATATTTTGCCATACCTGCAGCGTTATTATACTCATCTCTATAGGCCATTTCATACTTTAATACAGGAACTATAAAGTATCCTTTAGGTGTTTCAAACCCTAAAGTACTTTCCATTCCAGTTTTATTCAAAGTATA
>JBOFUO010000041.1:0-5868 GCA_051652625.1 Cetobacterium sp. | reverse complement strand
TTTAGCAATTCCCTTCTCTCTTAGTAAGTCTATCGCTTTTTCGATATCTCCGTTTGTTTCTCCTAATGCTTTTTTACAATCCATCATACCAGCACCAGTTCTATCTCTTAGTTCTTTTACTAATTTTGCTGTAATCTCTACCATTTTTTCCTCCTAATTTTTTTAGAATTCTTCGTATGTATATAGTATAAAGAATTGAGTGCTAGCACTCAATTCCTAATTTTAAATATTAATTACTTAGCTGATCCTTCTTCAACAACGATCTCGTCAGAAGCAACCGCAGCAGTTTCTTTACCTTGGTTTCCTTCGATTATAGCGTTAGCCATAACTGAAGCGATTAATTTTACTGATCTGATAGCGTCATCATTTGCAGGAATTGGGTAAGTTATTAAATCAGGATCTACGTTTGTATCGATCATAGCGAATACAGGGATTCCTAATTTAGCAGCTTCTACTACTGCAAGAGTTTCTTTCTTAACGTCTACTACGAATATAGCAGCAGGTGCTGATTTCATATCTTTGATTCCAGATAAGTTCTTAGAAAGTTTAACTAATTCTTTTCTGAAGTTAGCAGCCTCTTTCTTAGTGTAAGCTGTATCTAAAGTTCCTTCAGCTTCCATTTTCTCTAATTCTTTTAATCTTTCTACTCTAGTTGCGATAGTTTTGTAGTTTGTTAACATTCCACCTAACCATCTGTTGTTTACATAGAACATTCCTGATCTCTCAGCTTGATCCTTTACAGCTTCTTGAGCTTGCTTTTTAGTTCCTACGAAAAGAACTTTTCCACCGTTAGATGCGATTTCTCTCATTACAGCGTAAGCTTCCTCTATTTTCTTTAAAGATTTGTGTAAATCGATTACGTGAATTCCGTTTCTCTCTGTGAAGATGTATCTAGACATCTTTGGATTCCATCTCTTAGCTTGGTGTCCGAAATGAACTCCAGCTTCAAGTAATTGCTTCATAGTTATTACTGCCATTTTTAATTCCTCCTAGTTTTTGGTTTTTTCTTCCACTGATCTCAAAACTAAACATCCCCTTAGGGCACCTTGTTTAGAAATAATCAATGTGCATTTTATTAGCAAATAATTGTACCATTATTCTCTCTAATTGTCAATAAATATATACGCTCCATTTCTACCAGATTTTTCTTTTTCTCTTCTATGTGAATGAAAATTCCCATCAAATGTGCATAGTGTATTTGTAATAATATTTTCTTTTTTTATTCCAGAATTTATCATCAGATTATAATTAAATTTTTGGTTATCAAAATAGTACTTCTCTTCTTTTTTTAGAAAAACACCTTCTAATAAATCATTTTTAAATTCTTTCTTGAATTTTATATAAAACTCCTCTGACACTTCATAATTTTGAATAGAAATTCCTATTCCAAAAACAACCATTATATTTTCTAAATTACTATTAAATTGAGTTAACAAAATTTCGACAGCTTTTTCTCCTATTTTTTTAAAACTACCCATCCAACCAGAATGAACACATCCATAGGCTGAATTTTCTAAATCATAAAAATAGATAGGCAAACAGTCTGCATATTTTGTAAATATCACAACATCATCTCTATTTGTTAAAAAACCATCTGTATCCTCTGAAAATTCTGGTGTGTTTTTTTCAATTATTACTATGTTTGAAGAATGTGTTTGAAATCCAGAGTATACTTTTTTACCAGATATATCTAATAACTCTAGAATATTTTTTCTGTCACTTTCTAATTTCACATCACAAAATTCTTTTTTTGTATAAATAGCACTTATACCTTTTTCCTTTAGATCTTTCACTTCAAAATAAAAATCTTTTTCTATAAACATTTTAAACTTTCTTTAAACTCTATTGTTTTCTTTAACTTTTTACACAAAATCTCAAACTCTTCAAATGGTAAAGTTTGATCTCCATCTGAAAAAGCACAAACTGGATTTTTATGAACTTCAACCATTGCTCCATGTGCTCCCGCTAAAACACACCCTAATGTAACAGGTTCTACTAAAGATCTCTTTCCTGTTCCGTGGCTTGCATCTATTATTATTGGTAGATGTGTTTTTTCTTTTAATAATGCTATTCCATTTATATCTACAGTATTTCTTGTTGCAATTTCAAATGTTCTTATTCCTCTTTCACAAAGAATAACTTCTTTATTCCCGAAAGCAACAATATATTCTGCTGCCATTAAAAAATCTCTTATAGTAGCACTTAAACCTCTTTTTAATAAAACAGGTTTATCAACCTTTCCAAGTTCTTTTAACAAGCTAAAGTTTTGCATATTTCTAGCTCCAACTTGAAATATATCTGTATATTTTTGAATTACTTCAATATCCCTTGTGTCCATAACTTCTGTAACCATTAAAAGATTATAAAGGTCACAAGCTTCCCTCATATATTTTAATCCTTCTTCTCCTAAACCTTGAAAATCATAAGGAGATGTTCTTGGTTTAAAAGCTCCACCTCTTAAATACTCTCCACCATTTTCTTTAACAACTTTTGCTATTTCAAGTATCATCTCTCTGTTTTCTATTGAACAAGGTCCTGCCATTAAAACTAAATCTGTGCTACCTATTTCTCTACCTTTTATTTTTATTACTGTGTCCTCATTCTTAAACTCTCTACTTACAAATTTAAAAGGTTTCGCTATTTTTACTAAATCTTGAACTATTTCAAATTCTTTTAAAGATTCTTTTGTAATTCCCTCTTTTTTTCCCATAATACCAATTTTTTTTATATTTCCATCTACAATTTCCAAAGCTCCATGTCCTGTTTCTTCTATAAATCTTTTTAATTTTAAGATTTCTTCAGATGTAGCTATTTCTTTTAATACGATATACATTTTCATCACCTGATTTTTTTTATTATTATTATATCATATTTATACCAAAACAGTGCTTTTTAAATTCACATTTTAAACATTTTTCTTTAGATGTACTTTTTTCAGAAAATTTACCTTCTAATATATTCTGTGATATTTCATCAAACTCTTCTAATATTTCTTTTTCATCTCCAAAAGAATATTTAATCTCTATCTTTTTTTCTGTTTTTACAAAGTATATTTCTCCTCCAACTACTTTTTTAGAACTATTTAAAGACAGTAAATAACAATATAATTTTATTTGTAGAATATACTTTTCCAAGTTTTCTTTATCTAAACTATCAGTTCCTGTTTTAAAATCTATAATTTTAAAACCATCATCCTCTTCTACAATCAAATCTAAAGTTCCTTCTATTGTATAATCTCCTCTTAAAATAAAAATGTTTTTTTCTGCAGCTACAAATTTTCTATTTATAAAATCACTTTCAAAATATATTAAAACCTGTTCTAATCCTACCTTTAAAATCTCTTCTTTTAAAGATATTCCCTCTTTTTTTTTCATCATCTCATAAATTTCAAAATACTCTTTCTCTACAATCTCAGAATTCATTTCAATTTTATTAATAATATTTTTGTTTATTATTTCTAAAACTTCATGAACTAATGTTCCGTAAAAATTTTCTGAGGTTTTAACTCTTTGGAAATCTAAAATTTTATTTAACCTATATCTATAAGGACACTCTTTATATTTAAGTAAATCTCCAGTATAAGAATAACTGTTTTTTATATTTATACTCTTTGTTTTTTCTATGTCTAACTCTGAAAAATCTAATTCTCCCGACAAAATATCTGGAGTAGCTTCATAAACTCTTTTAAAAGGTAATGATGGAACTTGTTTTTTTCCTTTATTTGTTTCAATGCAAGTTAAAACTAGAAGATTTTTAGCTCTTGAGAAAGCAGTATAATAAAGTCTCCAAAAATCAAAATCTTTTATTCTATAATTAGGTTCAAAATCATTATATGGTATATACTCTTTTTCTATTTCATCGTCATCACTTCTTTCACCTTCAGGGACACTTTCCAAAGATCCTACTATCACTATTGGAAACTCCAATCCTTTTGATTGATGTATTGTTAAAAATGAAACTGCTCCTTCTGGAGCATATTCTTTTATATCTTCATATTCATCGACACCACTCTGTTTTAAAAACTTTAAATGCATTGTAAATAAATAATCTCCAACTTTTAGTATATTCTCATTTGTTAAATTGCTCACTTTGGATATACTATCTGCTTTCATAATTATTTTAGATAATATTCCAAGATTATAAAGTTTTCTATTTTCTAAAACTCCTTCACTTTTTTTCTGAAATTCATTTTTAAATATACTTAAACCTATTATTTTATAATAAAGATTTAGCAATCCACCAATATCTCTTTCTATATCACAGTACTCTTTCTTTAAAAATTCTATCTCTTCTTTTAAAACAATATCTGTTGTAATTTTTTTCTCTACTGTATTAAGACATTTTTTATAATAATCTAAAATATCCATTTTATATTCAGTGTTATATATTTTGCTCTTTGGTTTTAGAAGTATGTACAACAGAAAACCTATTACATCTATTATTTCAGTTCTATTAAAAAATAGATTGGATCTTGGTGAATAAACTCCTATACCTTTATGCTCTAAATAATGTGCTAAAGAAACTATTTTTTTATTTTTAACAGACCTAAATAAAAATGCCACTTGATTGTAGTCAGATATTTTTTTAGAATTTTTTAGAAAAATTAAAAACTTTGCTATTCTTTCTTGCCACCTAGTTTCAGAATCTTGCACAGATAATTTTACTACTCTTTTTTTATCATCATCTTTTTCAAAAGGAACAACTAACTCTTTAGAATGCCTATAGTTATCCCAATATAAACTGTGAATCCAATCTTTGCAAAATCTAACAATATCCTTTTCAGATCTATAATTTATCTCTAACTTTATAACTTTACACTCTTTACCTACTCTCTTTTCAAACTCGAGTATATTCCTAATTGTAGCTCCTCTAAATCTATAAATACCCTGATCATCATCACCTACAACACAGATATTCTTCTCTTCATTACCCATCAAAAAAATTAATTTTTCTTGAATCGTATTTGTGTCTTGATATTCATCTATCATTATATACTTTATTTTTTGAAAGAATTTTTGAAGAGCTTTTTCATTATTTTTTAATATTGAATAAGCTTCTTTTTGAATCATCGAAAAATCTATTACATTATCTTCATATAACATTTTTTTATATAAATCATAACTCTTTGATAAAAAACTGTCATCTGATAAATCTAGACCCTCTTCACTGAATTTATTAAACCACTTTATTAAAGTTTCACTAACTTTCCAGCTACTCAAATATTTATATTTTTGAAAAAAATCTTCATAACTATTTAAGCTTTTAAAATATTTTAATTTAGAAAAAATAAAGAATTTTTGATCTACATTGTCTAAAACTCTATAACCTTTTTTTAGGTTTGAAAACTCTAAGTTTTCATCAATTATTTTTAAACAAATAGAATGAATTGTTCCTATATAAAGTCCTTCCAAATGAAATTTTTCCTCTTTCAATCTGTTTACAATTCTTGCAGAAATTTCTCTTGCAGCTCTTTCAGTGAATGTTGAAACTAGTATCTCTTCTGGTTTTATATTTTTTTCTTTTATCATATAAACCATTCTTTCTACTAAAGTTTTTGTTTTTCCTGATCCTGGTCCTGCTATTATTAATAAAGGGCCTTCAATACTTTCAACTGCTTCTTTTTGACTTTTATTTAAATTCATAAGCAACCACCTTTTTTCATTCTATTATACAAAAAAATACAAAAAAAATAAAGCCTAGGTTTCAAACCTAAGCTTTAAAATCTTATTGATTAAATTAAGCTGTTATTGCTGATACTGGACAAACTCCTGCACAAGCTCCACAATCTACGCAAGCGTCTGCGATTTCATATTTCCCGTTAGTGTCAGCTGATATTGCTGATACTGGACAAGTTCCTTCACAAGCTCC
>JBOFUO010000040.1:0-56689 GCA_051652625.1 Cetobacterium sp. | reverse complement strand
GAGTATCAGAGGAAGCATTTCAGGGCGTTACTCCTTCATTCTACTTCTCGAAAATATAGTTCTCTGTTATTTCGCTTCTACTAAGCTACTTTTAACATGTCATAACTTTTCATTATGAAACGTGTCGCACTTTTAAAATCATCTAACTCTTTTCCTATTAACTTTGGAACGATCTCTTTTTCGATGACAGGAATAAAATCTTTAGCTAAAAATAACGGATCTCTTCCTCCTGCTCCAGAATATTGAACTGCTGCACAATCACCAAAAGCTACCTGCCCATCTTCTAGTATGAATTGAACTGATATTGCTTCTCCTGCCTGTCTTATTGCAGTAAATCCATCTGTAACTGGTTCTCCTATATAAGCAAACCCGTCGTGGTCAGCACCATTTTTAATAGCTTTTTGATCATCAAAATAGAATCCTGTTTTTCCCGCTGAACAAATTACATCAACTATTTTCATTTTAAACCCTCCTGAAATCTTTTGTTTTTATTTCCCCTCTGGTCTTCCTATTAACTTACCTTTTCCTACAGCAAAAATATCATCTACTGTCATTTGGAAGCTTATATCTCTATTTTCAAATTCTGCTCTTTCTTCTAATTTCGCAGTATGGAATGTTTTTATCTCTTCAGAGAATGGTAAATTTCCAGTATTTAAATACCTTATCATACCCTCATTATCTCTAGCAGGTAACATTTTTCCAGCGTTATATTTAGATGGAGCAAAAGGAATATCTATTACACCTTGTTCAAAAGCTTTAACTGTTCCAACAGCTAAATCACCTTTTCCTAATTCTAATACTTTATCTATAATCTGTTTAACTTCTATTTTTATCATTTTTTTCTCAAATTCTACTTCTTCTGAATCTGGTAATCTTTGTGCTCTCAATAAATTTAAAACCATCTTCGTTGCCTTAATCCCCATAGCGTTAGCTTCTTTTGTAGGCACTCCTATTGCTTCATGAGGTGTTTTTACAATAACTTTTGTTGCACCTGCTAAAGCTGCTGCTGAAGCTCCATTTGAAATAACTCCAAATGCTTTTGACTCATCTTCTGGGAATCCTCCCATCCACTGATGGAAAACTGATGTTAGTTTCATATTTTTATATCCAAATGTTTCACAATACTCTGCAGCTTGCTCCATCATAGACCTTACTGCTGCAACGTCTTGAATTAAATTTCCGCACTGACCATATCCTAAAGTTATATTTTTAACTCCTTGCTCAGCAGCTAATAAACACTCTATAATTTGAACTGCATTTGAAACTGATGGTGGAACTAAAGTTCCTGTTAGTGGTCCAAATGGTTCTCTATTTATAGATACTCCTTGCTCTTCATACCAACCAACAAGCCTATCACAATATTGCCAATCTCTAATTGTTTGTTCTAATGTAACTGATTTTGCATAAGGAATATTATATGATATTCCACCACCTTCATTTGAAGTATATCCTGCTGCTAACATAATTTCTGAGAGCAGTCTTGCATCTGGTGTTCCATGTCTTAATTGTAATGGTAAATTCACAGCTTCTACAATCTGTCTGCACCCTTTAACACCATGATTAACTCCTGGAAAACCATTCAATAAAGATCTTCCTGCTTTTTTAGATTCTTCTATCCCTTTCTGACAATTTTCATATTTATTTTGTCTTGTGTAAGAATCTATTGTTGAAGGTAACAAATCAGCTCCACCTTCAGTATCTAAAAAGTTTAACAGCTCTATATGTTGCTCAATTAAAGCCACTCCTGCTCTTGGTTGAGCTAATGTTATTCCTTTTTCTTTTGCATCTATCAATTTCTTAGCAAAGTTTTTATGATCTGGTAAATTTTTATGATAGGCAACAGCTTCTTCTAAATCTACTTCTTCTCCTGTTGGCCATTGTTTTAAAACCTCTTCTCTCATTTTAAAGAACTCTTCTTCAGTCCATTTTTTAAATTTCAAATTCATTTTGAATTCCTCCTTAAATCCTATATCTCAATCAGATATTTTTTCATTATTTTTATTGCTAAATCTGGATTTTTTTGAGCTATCAATCCCATAGCAGACAAGATATAAGTTTTATCAATCAAAAATTTTGGGTTCTCTGGTTTCAGATATATTGGTTCAGCACTGTTGAACTTACCAGCTTCTAAAATTTCTTTTGGATTTTCACTGTGAACTATAACACCTCCTGTGCCTATTATAAATGGTGCATTTAAAAGATCCTTTCCACTTTGATTAAACATAGTCCCCATCGGAGTGTATACACACTCTAAAAAGCCACAATGTCTGGTCATTGATAGCTCTGTTGCTACCTTTGCCATAGCTTCATCAAAATAAATATCTTCTTTTGTTTCAGGTACCATTTTTATATTTTTATATCTGTAATAGGCAAATTCTTTTATATCCCATTTTTTATCTGTGTCATTTAAATAATTTCTTATTTTCTTACTTCCAGCAGCTTCTAATAAAGATATAGCCGAATATCTCATCCCTAAATCTCCCTCTACAGTTCTTTTACATATCGGGTCTTCCAGCCCTTTCAATAAAACTCCAGGTTTTGATGGTTCACCCTTTCCTATTGAATGTATATCTGTAGTTGCTCCACCAATATCTACAATTATCAAATCTCCAATTCCATCCTCTTCATCAGTTCCTTCTGAAAGAACTTCTGCGGCTTTTAAAACTGCTGCTGGTGTTGGCATTAAAATACCACTTATAAATTCCTCTGCTCGTTTCATTCCCTTTGCTTCAATTATTTTATTCATAAAAACTTTTCGAATTTCTTCACGAGCTGGTTCAACATTAAGTTTATTTATTTTGGGCATAACATTTTCTGTTATATAATAATCAATATCTGCTTCTAAAAATATTTCATTTAATGTATCTGCTACAGCTTTATTTCCAGCTACTACAATAGGCTTTTTTATTTTATGCTCTACAAGTAATCTAGCATTATGAACTATACACTCTTTATTTCCACCATCTGTACCACCTGCTAAAAGAATTATATCCACATCCAAGCTTTTTATTTCTTCTATCTCTCGAGAATTCATTTCATAAGAATATGTTTTTATAACTCTTGCTCCTGCTCCCAAAGCCGCTTTTTTTGCTGCTTCAGCTGTTAACTCTGGAACTAGCCCAATTGCAATCATCTTTAATCCACCTGCTGCTGAAGAGCATGCAATTTTTTCTATAAATTCTACTTTTTCTATTGAAATACTTTTCTCTATCTCTTTCACAAGTTTTTTATAAGCATTGTTAAAACCTGTCATTATATTATCTTCAACTGTTGTTATATCTTTGGCTGTCGCTAAGATTGTTTCTCCTTCTAAATCTATTACTGCTAGTTTAGTATATGTACTTCCAAAATCTATTGTCAGATAACACTTCATAGATATCATCTCTTTTCTTAAGTTTTTATATTGATTTAGCTAGTCCCAAATCTCCCTTTAAATGCTCTGTTGTTAATTCGATTGGAGTGCCAGGTTTATAAACTCTATCAAATCCCATAAGTTTAAATCTTTCCTCAACATTTGACCATTCTTGCTTCCCAACAACAATATTTCCTCCAACATAAAGTAAAATATTTTCCAATCCAACCTCTTTGCACTTTTCTCTCATCCCTTGGCAATCTAATTCTCCATGTCCATAAAGAGAAGAAACTATTATTGCATCAGCTTCAGTTTCTATAGCTGCGTTTATAAAATCAATTTGAGGAGATAAAACACCTATATTTATAACTTCAAATCCATTAGTTTCTAACACGTGATGTATGATTTTGTTTCCTACAGCGTGACAATCTGAACCTATTACACCTATAACCACTTTTTTACCATTCTTCACTTTTACACCTCTCTATAAAAAAATATTTTATTAACGTATTTTATAACTATAATATATACACTATGTTTATAAAAAACACAAGTTAAATGAAAAGTTTATATAAAAAAATTGAATAGTATTTACTTAATATATATTTTCGCCTTCAAAAATATCATTATTTTTTTACTTCATTAATTATATTTACGCTATATAGAATACTATGATTTCATTGATTTTTTTTTATAATCATGCTATACTTTAGTTGGATAATTTATACTAGAGCTGAAAAGAGTGGGGAAATCCCACTCTTTCTTTATAGTTTTTATTTGGAAAGAGGTGATATTATGATAAAACTTGATAAAAGAGAGATGGAAGAAGCTCTTTTAAAAATAGAAAAGGTAGTTCTTCCAGCTATCGAAAAAAGAGATGTTAATCTTGTTGATTTAGAATATGTTCAAGAAGGTGGATATCTTTATGTTCGTGTATTCATAGAAAGACTTGAGGGTGATATTTCTCTTGAAGACTGTAAGAGTCTTAGCAATGAAATCGATGAAACAATCGATACTTTAATCCCGCACAAATTCTTCTTAGAGATTTCTTCACCGGGAGTTGAAAGACCTTTAAAAAAAGAAGGCGATTTCATAAGATTTAAAGGTGAACAAATTAAAGTTAGCTTAAAGCATAAACTTAATGATAACAAGAATTTTGAAGGTATTATTGAAGATTTTAAAGATGATATGCTTTTCTTAGATATAAAAGGTCAAATTCTTGAAATACCTTTCAAAGAGATTAAAAAAGCAAATATTGTTTTTAATTTTAGTGATATTTAATTAGTTATTTAGTTATAGTTAGGAGGAAAAAACCATTATGAAAAGTAAAGATGGAAAAATCTTTTTAGAAGCTCTAGAGCAGCTTGAAAAAGAAAAAGGAATAAACAAAGAGAGTCTTCTTGAATCTGTAGAACAAGCTATGCTTGCTGCTTATAAAAAGCATTATGGAGAAGAAGAGCATGTTGAGGTAGAAATCAATAGAGCAAGTGGTGAGGTTAAAGTTTTTGAAATAAAAACTGTTTCTACTACTGAAGATTTATATGATGCTGCCCTTGAAGTTTCTCTTGAAGACGCTGTTGAAGCTGGTCATAGAAGAGCTAAAGTTGGTGACGTTATCAAGCTTGAAGTTAACTGTGAAGAGTTTAGAAGAAATGCTATTCAAAACGGAAAACAAATTGTTATACAAAAAGTTAGAGAAGCTGAAAGACAAAATATATTTGATAAATTCAAAGATAAAGAACACGATATTATGAGTGGTGTTATCAGAAGAATAGATGAAAAAAGAAATATATTTATTGAATTTGATGGATGTGAAGCTATTCTTGCAACTACAGAACAATCTCACTCTGATGTTTATAGAGTTGGGGAAAGAATTAAAGTTTATGTTGCTGAAGTTGAAAAAACAAACAAGTTCCCTAAAATTATAATCTCTAGAAAAAATGAAGGGCTTCTAAGAAAATTATTTGAATTAGAAATACCTGAAATCGCTGCTGGAATTATAGAAATTAAATCTTTAGCTAGAGAAGCTGGTTCAAGAGCTAAAGTTGCTGTTTTCTCTTCTGACGAAAACATTGATACTGTTGGTGCTTGTATCGGACAAAAAGGTTTAAGAATAAGAAATATTGTTAATGAATTAAATGGCGAGAAAATTGATATCGTTATTTGGAAAGAAAACATAACTGAATTCGTTTCTGCTGTTCTTAGCCCTGCTAAAGTTATCAGTGTTGAAGTGCTTGAAGAAGGAGTAACTGCTAGAGTTCTAGTTGAAAATTCTCAATTATCTTTAGCGATTGGTAAAAACGGACAAAATGCTAGACTTGCAGCTAAATTAACAGGTATGAGAGTAGATATAAAAACTGTTGATTCTTTCATGGAAGAAAACGAACAAAAAAACCAGGTTTTAGATGAGGAAGAAAATGCCTAATACTACCCCCGAAAGAACTTGTGTTGTTTGTAGAGACAAAAGAGACAAAAGTGATTTATTTAGAATCGCAAAAATAAATGAAAACAACTACTCATTTGATGAAAAGCAAAAGCTTCAATCTAGAGCAATCTATGTTTGTAAGACCCATGAATGTATAAAAAGAATTTCTAAACATAAAAAATATAATCTTAAAATTGAAGACTTACTTATTATGGTAAATCTTCTTAAGAAACAATCTAAAGATTACTTAAATATTTTAAAAGCAATGAAAAATTCTGAACATTTAACTTTTGGTATCAATATGGTTATGGAAGAGATACAACATATTCACTTCCTTATAATAGCTGAAGATATCAGTGAGAAAAATGATAAAAAGTTAATTGCAAAAGCAAAAGAACTTAACATACCTTATGCTCACTTTGGAGACAAAGCACAGCTTGGTGAAATCTTTAATAAAGATGAAATCAATGTTATTGCTATAAAAAACAAAAGAGTTGCTAGAGGTATAACAGAATAGACTATTTAAAAAATATTTTTTTAGATATTTTAAACAATGTTGACATTGATGTAAGGTCACATCTAGCTTTGATTGAATGTTTTTCATATGGTCATGCTAAAAAAATGATGATGTTGTTTCTAACAATGTTTATATATAGGAGGAAACAATGAAAAAAACTATGGACTTTAACGAGACAGATAACTCGGTAGTAGAAACTACTTCTACTAAGAAAAATAAAAACAAGAATAAGAACAAAAACACTACTGACGCTTCATCAGATGAGGTTAAAACTAAAAAGAAAAGAAAAGGAAGAAGAGCTGACTTTATTGTAAATAAAGCAGAGCAAGGTCCTGAAATTATTGAAGAAGATGGAATGAAAATAATCAAAATCAGAGGAGAAATTACTTTAGGTGATTTCGCTGAAAGATTAGGTGTTGCAAGTTCTGAACTTATCAAAAAGCTTTTCTTAAAAGGACAAATGCTAACAATTAATACAACTATCTCATTAGAATTAGCTGAAGAGTTAGCTGAAGATTATGAAGCTCTTGTTGAACTTGAAGAAGAAATCGAATTAGATTTCGGAGATAAGTTTGCTCTTGAAATAACTGATAAAACTGAAGATTTAATTGAAAGAGCTCCTGTTATAACAATCATGGGACACGTTGATCATGGTAAAACATCTTTACTAGATGCTATCAGAACAACAGCTGTTGCTGATGGAGAAGCTGGAGGAATTACTCAAAAAATTGGTGCTTACCAAATTACTAAAGCTGGTAAGAAAATAACTTTCGTAGATACTCCTGGACATGAGGCGTTTACTGATATGAGAGCTAGAGGAGCACAGGTTACTGATATTGCTATACTAGTTGTTGCAGCTGATGATGGTGTTATGCCACAAACTATAGAAGCTTTATCACATGCTAAAGCTGCTAAAGTGCCAATTATTGTTGCTATCAATAAAATTGATAAAGAGGGTTCTAATCCTATGAGAATTAAACAAGAGCTTATGGAGCACGGTTTAGTTTCTATCGAATGGGGAGGAGACACTGAGTATGTTGAAGTTTCTGCTAAAGCTAGATTAAACTTAGACAACTTATTAGATACAATTTTAATTACTGCTGAAATTTTAGAATTAACTGCTAATCCTAAGAAAAGAGCTAAAGGTATTGTTTTAGAATCTAGACTAGATCCAAAAGTTGGACCAATTGCTGATATCTTAATCCAAGAAGGAACATTAAAAATTGGTGAAGTTATCGTTGCTGGAGAAACAATGGGTAAGGTTAGAGCACTTATTAATGATTCTGGAGCTAAAGTTCAAAACGCATCTGTTTCTCAACCAATAGAAGTTATTGGATTTAACAATGTTCCTTCTGCTGGAGATACATTCTATGTTATCCAAAATGAGCAACATGCTAAAAGAATCGTAGAAGAAGTTGCTAAGCAAAGAAAAATTTCTGAAGTTACTAGAAAATCTATTTCACTTGAGACTTTATCTCAACAAATGGATCATGCTAACATAAAAGAACTTAATTTAATATTAAGAGCTGATTCTAGAGGATCTGTTGAAGCTTTAAGAGATTCACTTTTAAAACTTTCTCATCCTGAAGTTATGGTTAACATAATTCAAGCTGCTTCTGGAGCTATTACAGAAAGTGACGTTAAACTTGCTGAAGCTTCAAATGCAATCATAATTGGATTTAACGTTAGACCTACAACAAAAGCTTTAAGAGAAGCTGATACTTGTGGTGTTGAAGTTAGAACATCTAACATTATATATCATATTACAGAAGATATTGAAAAAGCTTTAACTGGAATGCTTGATCCTGAATTCAAAGAGATGTACTCTGGAAGAATTGAGATTAAAAAAGTATTCAAAGTTTCTAAGGTTGGAAATATTGCTGGATGTGTTGTTGTTGATGGTAAAGTTAGAAAAGATTCAAATATTAGAATCTTAAGAAACGGTATTATTGTTTATGAGGGTAAATTAAATACTCTTAAAAGATATAAAGACGACGCTAAAGAAGTTGTTGTTGGTCAAGAATGTGGTTTAGGAATCGAAAACTTTAATGATATTAAAGATGGAGATATCGTAGAGGCATTCGACATCATTGAAGTTAAAAGAACTCTAAAATAAAAGTAGGTGATTTAATATGAATAAAAAAAGATTGGCTGCAATTGAAAAGGAAGTTTCTAGAGTTATCTCTAAAGCTCTCTTTGGAGAAATCAAAAATCCAAAATTAAAAAAAGCTATGATTTCTATAACTAGCGTAAAGATTACTGATGATTTAAAATTTGCGGATTTATGTTTCAGTATTATGCCCGTTGCTGGTAAAACAATTAATACAAAAGAAGTTTTAGAAGGATTAAATGAAATAAAAGGTTTTCTTAGAAAAAGAGTATCTGAAGAACTAGCCTTAAGATATACTCCTGATTTAAGAATGAAGCTGGATGATACAATAGAACATGCTATTAAAATCTCTCAGTTACTTGATAGTTTAAAAGGATAATTTATGCACTGGGAATATAAAACAGTATCTGAAAATCTTATTGAAACTAAGGCTAGTCAATGGAACGTTTCTAAATTTTTAGCTACTTTACTTTTAAAAAAGGGCTTTTTAGAAAAAGATGAGGTTGAGAATTTTCTTAACCCATCTATTAATAAATTTAGAAATCCTTTTGATTTTGAAATGATGGATAGCGTTGTTAATAAGATAGTCTTTGCTAAAACAAACAATCAAAAATTATTTGTTTATGGAGATTATGATGTAGATGGTATTACTGCGGCTATTTTTCTTGTTTTAGCTTTCAGAGAAATTGGAATTGATGCTGACTACTATATTCCTAATCGAATGGATGAAGGATATGGTCTTGATAGAAAAACTATAGATTATATCAATAAAAAATCTGGAAAATTAGTACTTACTGTAGATACAGGTGTTAATTCTTTTGAAGATGTTGAATATGCTCGTAACCTTGGTATAGATGTTATTGTTACAGACCACCATAAAAGTGTTAAAGATGATGGAGAGGATAATATCCTTTTCATCAATCCTAAACTTAGTGATAACTATAAATTTAAATTTTTATCTGGTGCTGGCGTAGCTTTAAAAGTTGCTCAAGGAGTTTATACTCATTTAAATGAAGATTTCTCTAAACTTTATCAATTTATGGACATTGTCATGATTGGAACTGTTGCAGATGTTGTTCCTATGTTTGATGAAAATAGAATTATTATAAGTAAAGGACTCGAAGCTCTTAAAAATACAAAAATAAAAGGTTTAGTCTATCTTACAAAATATTTAAAGCTTTATAATAAAGACATTAGTACAACAGATATCAGCTATTTTGTCTCTCCATTGATAAACTCTTTAGGTAGACTTGGAAATTCAAAATTAGGAGCTGATTTTTTTGTGAAAGCTGATGATTTTGAAATATATAATATTATTGAAGAGATGAAAAAAGCTAATAAGCAAAGAAGAGAGCTTGAAAGAATGATATTTGACGAAGCTAATAAAATGATTCAACAGAAAATAGATAAAAATGAACTTAGGTATATTTTTGTCGCTTCTGAAAGATGGCATCCAGGTGTTATTGGTGTTGTTGCTTCTAGATTAAGTGTTAAATATAACCTTCCTGTTGCAATGATTTCTTTAAAAGATGGTATTGCTAAAGCTTCATGTAGAAGTATTCTCGGTGTAAATATTTTCAATATATTAAAACTTATTGAAAATAAATTAATACGTTTTGGTGGACATGATCTTGCAGCTGGTTTTATAGCAAACGAAGCTGATCTTTCTGAAATTGAATCTCTATTCCAAAAAGAAATCAAAATCCATGAACACAGTATAAATAAACCTCAATCTTTAGAGATTGACTTAGAATTATCAATAGATAAAATTAACAAAAATAAAATTAACGATATTAAAAAATTAGGTCCGTTTGGCCTTGGAAATAAGCATCCCTATTTTATTGATAGTGGAGTTAAAATTATAGATACAAAGTTTTTCGGAATTGAAAATAGGCACTTTAATGGTCTCCTATTAAAAAACGGAAAAACTTATCCTCTAGTAGCTTTCGATTTGAGTTCTAAACTACAAAATAATAGTAAAAATACTATTTATGATATAGTTTATTATCCTGAAAAAATTGTAAATAGAGGAGAAGAATATTATCAATTTCGTTTAAAAGATCTTAAATCTCACAAGATTTAAGACATTAATACATACATAACTTGAGGAGGAAATGATGAAACACGAATTAAAAAAAATTGAACATTCAGCAGTTGAAATCAAAATCACTTTAGCTACTGAAGAATTAACAACAATCAAATCTGAGGTTATCAAAACTTTAGCTACTAAAGTTGAGGTTCCTGGATTTAGAAAAGGACATGCACCATTAAACAAAGTTGAAGCTGCTTTTGCTGACGCTATTAAAGAAGAGGTTGTTGAATCTGCTCTTAAAGCAAACTTTGAAAAAATCGTTTCTGAAGAGAAAATTTCTCCAGTAAGTTTCATTTATGATCTTGTTGCTGATATGAAAGAAACTCTTGAAATGACTTTTAAAGTTGATGTTTATCCTGAAATCACTTTAGGAGAATACAAAGGTTTAGAAGTTGAAAAAGAAACTTTCGAAATGACTGAAGAGCTTTTAAATAAAGAAATTGAAAACATGTTAACTTCTAAAGCTAAATTAGAAGATGCTGCTGAAGGACAAAAAGCTGAAATGGGTAATACAGTTGATCTTGCTTTTGACGGATCTGTTGACGGTGTTCCTTTTGAAGGTGGAAAATCTGATTCACACCAATTAAAATTAGGTTCAAAAATGTTTATTGATACATTTGAAGAGCAATTAGTTGGATACACTGTAGGACAAGAAGGAGAAGTTAATGTTACTTTCCCTGCTGAATACCATGCTGAAGCTTTAGCTGGAAAACCTGCTACTTTCAAAGTTAAAATAAACTCTATTAAAACTTTAGCTACTCCTGCATTAACTGAAGAGTTTGCTATTGAAGCTGGATTTGAATCTATAGAAGATTTAAAAGCTAAGAAAACTGCTGAAATAACAACTAAAGAAGAAGCTAGAGTTCAAAATAACTTTGTTGGAAAATTAATCCAAAAATTAGTTGCTGATTCTAAAGTTGAAGTTCCTAAATCTATGGTAGTTAGAGAAGTAGAAAACAGAATGGCTGAAATGAACCAACAGTTATCTATGCAAGGAATGGATATTGATCAATACTTAAAAATGACTGGTATGACTAAAGAGCAAGCTTTCAATCAAATCGCTCCAATGGCTCATAACAAAGTTCAAGTTGATATCGTTTTAGAAGCTATTGCTAAAGCTGAAAATCTTGAAGTTACTGCTGAAGAATTAACTGCTAAAGTTGAGGAAATTGCTAAGATGTACGGAATGACTAAAGAGCAATTAGAAGCTGAATTAGTTAAAAATTCTAACTTAGACGAATTCAACCATAGCTTAAGAACTGAGAACTTAACTCAAAAAGCTATTGAAATCATCATAAGCAACGCAAAGTAATAGATAATACATATTGAGTAGAGCTAATCCTCTACTCAATACTATTTTTAAAAATTAATGTTAAATACCTAAATTTTTAAGTATTTAACTTTAAATTTTTAAAGTAAGTTTTTAAAGGAGGGATAAAATGTACAGTCCAACAGTTATTGAAAATACAGGAAAAGGTGAAAGAGCCTACGATGTCTTCTCTAGACTTCTTAAAGATAGAATTATATTCTTAGGAAGTGAAATAGATGATCAAATAGCAAATGCAATTGTTGCTCAACTCCTATTTTTAGAAGCCGAAGATCCTAATAAAGATATAATAATGTATATAAATAGTCCTGGAGGAGTTATTACTTCTGGTATGGCAATATATGACACTATGAATTACATTAAACCTGATGTACAAACAGTTTGTATTGGTCAAGCTGCAAGTATGGGAGCTCTATTGCTTTCATCTGGAGCTAAAGGAAAAAGATACTCACTTGAAAATTCTAGAATTATGATTCACCAACCTCTTGGTGGAGCTAGAGGACAAGCTACTGATATTGAGATTCAAGCTAAAGAAATTTTAAGAATGAAAGATTTAACTTCTAAAATTTTAAGCAAAAATACAAATAAATCAGTTGAAGAAATTATAAATTCAACTGAAAGAGATAATTTCATGAGTGCTGATGAAGCTAAAGAATTTGGTTTAATTGACCATGTATTCGTTAGATAAGGAGGGAAAAGATGAATAAAAAAGAAAACTGTTCTTTCTGTGGAAGAGGACAAGATGAAGTTGCTAAGCTTTTCTCAGGTATTGATGGATCATTTATTTGTGACGAGTGTGTTGAAACTTGTTTTGATATGCTTGGTTATGAAAATGATATTTACTACGGAGAAAAACATTCCGACGATACTTCAAAAAATTCTTTAACAGGAGTACAACTACCTACACCTAAAGAAATCAAAGCTAGACTTGACGAATATGTTATTGGTCAAGATGAAAGTAAAAAAGTTTTAGCAGTTTCTGTTTATAATCACTATAAAAGAATTATGCATAAAGATCAAGGA
This sequence comes from Cetobacterium sp., assembly GCA_051652625.1. Lineage (GTDB taxonomy): Bacteria > Fusobacteriota > Fusobacteriia > Fusobacteriales > Fusobacteriaceae > Cetobacterium_A. The sequence goes on along the minus strand of JBOFUO010000040.1, from coordinate 43,843 downwards.
AGTAAAGATGTTGAATTGCAAAAATCAAATGTTCTTCTTATTGGACCAACTGGTTGTGGAAAAACTCTTTTAGCACAAACACTTGCGAGAACTTTACATGTTCCTTTTGCTATTGCTGATGCTACAACATTAACTGAAGCTGGTTATGTAGGAGATGACGTTGAAAATGTTCTTGTTAGACTTTTACAAGCTGCTGATTATGATGTTGCTGCTGCTGAAAGAGGTATTATCTATATAGATGAAATTGATAAAATTGCTCGGAAATCTGAAAATGTTTCTATTACTAGAGATGTTTCTGGTGAAGGAGTTCAACAAGCCCTTTTAAAAATTATTGAAGGTACTAAATCTCAAGTTCCACCACAAGGTGGAAGAAAACATCCTAATCAAGAGCTTATTGAAATAGATACAACTAATATACTATTTATTGTAGGTGGAGCTTTTGAAGGTCTAGAAAAGGTTATCAAATCTAGAACAAATAAAAAAGTTCTTGGATTTGGAGCTTCTCAAGATTCTATTGAAATTAATAAAGAAATGGAACTTTTAGGAAAAATTCTTCCTGAGGACTTAGTTAGACAAGGTATTATTCCTGAATTAGTTGGTAGATTACCTGTTTTAACAACTCTATCTCCTCTTGATGAAATTGCTCTTATAAAAATTCTTTCTGAGCCAAAAAATTCAATTGTTAAACAGTATAAAAAATTCTTTGAAATGGAAAGTGTTAGTCTTGAATTTGAAGAAGATTCTTTAAAAAAGATAGCTGCTTTAGCTTTAGAAAGAAAAATTGGAGCTAGAGGCCTTAGATCTATTACTGAAGGTATTATGACCGATTTGATGTTTGAAATTCCTTCTGATAAATCTATTAAAAAAGTTATAATTACAGCTGATTCAATTCAAGATTCTAAAAAAGTTAAAATTGAACACTAAGGAGTGATTACTAATGAGTAGATTACCTTTTTTACCTACTAGGGAAATGGTTCTTTTTCCTGGGACAGCATCTCCTCTTTATGTTGGAAGAGAGAGAAGTTTATTAACAATGAACTTTGCCATGAAAACAAAAAATAAGTTAGTACTTAGCTTACAAAAAAATTCATTGGAAGAAAATCCTGTTCTTCCTGAAGGCGTTCATAAAATTGGAGTTCTTGCTACTATTGTGCAATCTATTCCTTTACCTAATAAAAGTATAAAAGTTTTAATTGATGTTGATAAAAGAGTTCTTATTGAAAATATTGTTGAGGAAGATGGGATTCTTCTTGCTGATTATAGCGTTATCTCTTCTACTGAAGAAGCTTCCCCTGAATTAACTGCATTAAAAAGAAAAGCTATCAGTCTTTTTGAAGAATATTCAACTTTAACTAATCAAATTAGTGCTGAATTAATGGTTCAACTAAAAAGTTTTAGAAAAGCCGGAAAAATATTTGATTCTATCGCTTTTAATCTTGAAATTGAAGATAATTTAAAAACTGAGCTTTTAGAACTGCTTGATGTTAATGCAAGAGGATACAAATTAATTCAAATTTTAAATAATGAAATTGAAATTGCATCTATTGAACAAAAAGTAGATCAAAAAGTTAAAGAGAAAATTAACGAAAGTCAAAAGAGTTATTTTATAAGAGAAAAAATTAATACTCTTAGAGAAGAATTAGGAAAAGGTGGAGGAGATGAAGATACTGATGAACTTTTTGATAAAGTTAAAAATTCTAATCTTCCCCAAGAAGCTAAGCAAAAGTTAGAAATAGAACTTAAAAAACTTAGTAAAATGGCTCCATACTCTGCTGAAGCTACAGTTTCTAGAGCTCATATAGAAACTGTTTTAGAACTACCTTGGGGTGTTATAAATCCTGAGACTCTAGATTTAAAAATAGCTCATGATGTTTTAGAGAAAGACCATTATGGTTTAAAAGATGTTAAAGATAGAATCCTTGACTATTTAGCTGTTAAAAAGCTAAATCCAGATATGAAAGGAACTATACTTTGTTTAGCGGGTCCTCCTGGTGTTGGAAAAACATCTTTAGCTAAATCGGTTGCTGATGCTCTTGGAAGAAACTTTATTAGAGTTTCTTTAGGTGGTGTTAGAGATGAAGCTGAAATTAGAGGACATAGAAGAACTTATATAGGTTCTATGCCTGGTAGAATTATTAAGGCAATCAAAAATGCTGGAAGTATTAATCCTGTTATTCTTTTAGATGAAATTGATAAAATGTCTAATGATTTTAAAGGAGATCCTGCTTCTGCCCTATTAGAAGTTTTAGATCCTGAGCAAAACAAGCATTTTGAAGATCACTATTTAGATATGCCTTTTGACTTATCTAAAGTTTTCTTTATAGCTACTGCTAATGATTTAAGAAGTATTCCTGGACCACTTAGAGATAGAATGGAAATTATTAACTTATCTTCATATACTGAATTTGAAAAGTTACATATAGCTAACAAATATCTTATAAAAGAAGCTCAAGCTGAAAATGGACTATCTCATATAAAGTTTAGTATTACAGATAAAGCTATTCTAAAAATTATTGATGAATACACTGTTGAAGCTGGAGTTAGAAACTTAAAAAGACAAATTTCAGGTTTATTTAGGAAAGTAGCTAGAAAAGTTATTGATACTGATACTAAATCAGTTAGCATAACAGTTAAAAATATTGAAACATATTTAGGACATCCTAAATTTAGACCTGAAAAAATGAAAAAAGCTATATCTAAAGTTGGTATTGTTAATGGATTAGCTTGGACTGCTGTTGGTGGTATGACTTTAGAAGTTCAAGGAGTTCAAATTCCTGGAAAGGGAAATCTTGCTTTAACAGGAACTCTAGGAAACGTTATGAAAGAGTCTGCTATTGTTGCATTCACATATCTTAAAGCAAATTTTGATAAATTTGGAATTGAAGCAACTGTTTTAGATAAAAAAGATATACATCTTCATTTCCCTGAAGGTGCTACACCTAAAGATGGTCCATCTGCTGGTACTGCTATCACTACAACTATTTTATCAGTACTAACTGGTAGAAAAGTTAAGCAAACTTTTGCTATGACTGGTGAAATCACTATAACTGGTGATGTCTTAGCTGTTGGTGGAATTAAAGAAAAAGTTATCGGGGCTCATAGAGCTGGAATTAAAAATATAATTTTACCTCAAGATAATAAGGTAGATGTTGAAGAAATTCCAGAAGAAGTAATGAAAGATATGAAAATACATTTCGCTTCAACATATGATGATGTTGAAAAACTTGCCCTTGAAAAATAATAGAAAGAGGTAATATGATGATTGTTAAACAAGCAGATTTTGTAAAATCAGCTGCATTTGAAAGAGATTATCCTGAAGAACTAATTAATGTTGAGTTTGCCTTTGTTGGGAGATCTAATGTTGGAAAATCATCTTTAGTAAATAGTATCACAGGAAGAAGTAAATTAGCCAAAACAAGTAAAACTCCAGGTAGAACACAGTTAATAAACTATTTCTTAATCAACAAAGAATTTTTCTTTGTTGATTTACCTGGATATGGATTTGCTAAAGTTCCTAAAGCAATGAAAAAAGAATGGGGATTAACAATGGAGAGATACCTTGCTAGTCCTAGAAAGAAACTTGTATTTGTTCTTTTAGATATAAGAAGAATTCCAAGTGGAGAAGATTTAGATATGCTTAGATGGTTAGACCATTACGGTACTCCATTTAAAATTATCTTTACTAAAATGGATAAAGTTTCAAACAATGATAAAGTTAAAGCTTTGAAAAATATTAGAACAAAAGTTGATTTCCATAATGATGATGTTTTCTTCCACTCATCACTTAACAATAAAGGAAAAGAAGAGGTTTTAAATTATATCGAAAGCTGTTTAACGGGAGAAATTGAATAGGAGGATTTTAAATGAATGAATTAGCTACTACTTATTCCCCTAATGAAATTGAAGGGAAATGGTATAAATATTGGGAGGAATCAAAGTTTTTTGCTGCTACTTTAGATGATAACAAGCAAAACTATTCTATAGTTATTCCTCCTCCAAACGTAACAGGTATATTACATATGGGACATATTCTTAATAACAGTATTCAAGATGTCCTTATTAGACATAAAAGAATGTCTGGATACAACACTCTTTGGATGCCAGGAACTGATCATGCTGGTATTGCAACTCAAAATAGAGTTGAAAGAAAATTAGCTGATGAGGGATTAACTAAAGAAGATTTAGGAAGAGATGAATTCATAAAGCAAGTTTGGGAATGGAAAGAACAATATGGTGGTGCTATTACTAATCAACTTAGAAGAATTGGTGCTTCTTTAGATTGGGATAGAGAAAGATTTACTATGGACTCTGGGCTTTCTGAATCTGTTAAAGATATCTTTATTAAATTATTCAATGATGGATTAATCTATCAAGGTGAATATATGGTTAACTGGTGTCCTAGATGTGGTACAGCTCTTGCTGATGATGAAGTTGAACATGAAGAAAAATCAGGTTCTCTATGGAATATCAAATATCCAGTTAAAGATTCTAACGAATTTTTAATTATTGCTACTACAAGACCTGAAACTATGCTTGCTGACGTTGCTATCGCTGTAAATCCTAACGATGAAAGATATTCTCACCTTGTTGGTAAAAATGTTATTTTACCTCTTGTTGGGAGAGAAATTCCTGTAATTGCTGATGAATATGTTGATATTGAATTTGGTACAGGAGCATTAAAAATAACTCCAGCACATGATCCTAATGACTTTGCTCTTGGACAAAAGTTTAATTTACCAATAATTAATATGATGACTAAAGAAGGAAAAGTTGCTAATGATTATCCTGCTTATGCTGGTATGGATAGATTTGAAGCTAGAAAAAAAATGGTAGTTGATTTAGAAGCCGCTGATTTACTAGTTAAAATTGAAGCTCATTCTCATAATGTTGGTGGATGTTATAGATGTAACACGGTTATCGAACCTAGAGTTTCTAAGCAATGGTTTGTTAAAATGGAACCTTTAGCTGAAAAAGCTTTAGAAGTTGTTAGAAATGGTAAAGTAAAATTAATGCCTAAAAGATGGGAAAAAGTTTACTATAATTGGCTTGAAAATATCAGAGACTGGTGTATCTCTAGACAAATCTGGTGGGGACATAGAATTCCTGCTTGGTATGGTCCTGATATGAAAATATTTGTTGCTAAATCTGATGAAGAAGCTTATGCTCAAGCTAAAGCTCATTATGGAAAAGACGTTGAATTAACTCAAGAAACTGATGTTCTTGATACTTGGTTCTCATCTGCATTATGGCCTTTCTCAACTTTAGGTTGGCCTGATAAAACTGTTGAATTATCAAAATTCTATCCTACATCTACTTTAGTTACAGGTGCAGATATTCTATTCTTCTGGGTTGCTAGAATGGTTATGTTTGGTATGTATACTATGGATGATATTCCATTTGATAATGTTTATTTACATGGTATTGTAAGAGATGAATCTGGTAGAAAAATGTCTAAATCTTTAGGTAACTCTCCTGATCCATTGAATTTAATTCAAGAGTATGGTGCTGATGCTATCAGATTTACAATGTTATATAATACTTCTCAAGGACAAGATGTTCACTTCTCTGAAAAGTTAATTGAAATGGGAAGAAACTTCGCTAATAAAATTTGGAATGTATCTAGATTTGTGTTAATGAACCTTGAAGATTTTGATATGAAAACTTTTGATAAAAATAATGTTCAACTTGAATTAGTTGATGAATGGATTTTCTCTAAATTAAATAGAACATCTAAAGATGTTGCTGAAAAATTAGAAAAATTCCAATTAGATGAAGCTGCTAAATCTCTTTATGAATTCTTAAGAGGAGATTTCTGTGACTGGTATGTTGAGTTAGCTAAAGTTAGACTATACAACAAAGAAGAATCAGGAATTCAATCTAGACAAACTGCTCAATATGTTTTATGGACAGTTTTAGAAGCTGGATTAAAGCTTTTACATCCATTTATGCCTTATATTACAGAAGAAATCTGGCAAAAGATTAAAGTAGAAGGAGAGACTATCATGCTTTCTAACTACCCTGTTTGTGATGATTCTATAGTTAATATTGAAAAAGAAAAAGCTTTTGAATATATTCAAGGTTTAATCTCTTCACTAAGAAATATTAAAGCTGAAAGAGGAATATCTCCAGCTAAAGAAGCTAAAGTTGTTATTAGAACTTCTAATTCTGAAGAGCTAGAAATATTAAAAGCAAATGAATTATTCATTACAAAGCTTGCTAAAATTGAAGAGTTGACAGTTGGATCTGATTTACCAACTCCTGAACAAAGTGGTTTTAGAGTTAATGGTAATTCTGAAGTATTTATGATACTAACTGGTCTTTTAGATACTGAATCTGAAATTAAAAAAATAAATGAACAACTTGAAAAAGTTAAAAAAGATTTAGATAAAGCTAACGCTAAACTTTCTGATGAAAGATTTACATCTAAAGCTCCTGTTCATATATTAGATAGAGAAAAAAGAATTCAACAAGAATTCCAAGATAAGTATGATAAATTAATAGAAAACTTAAAAAATTTCCAATAATAAAGTACTTAAAAATTTAAGTAGTAGGAATCATGTCCTACTACTTTTTTTTAAAATAAAGTGTGTTCATTGTGTTAAAATTATGCTAAAATAAAATAGTAACTATACATAAGAATAATAGTTGGGAGTGGTACATTTGGACTTACATTATCTTAGAATATTTTATGAAGTTGGTAAAGAAAAAAGTTTTACCAAAGCAGCCAATAAATTATACATAAATCAATCGGCGGTTTCAATACAAGTTAAAAAATTTGAGGACATTTTAAATTCTAAACTTTTTGATAGAAGTTCAAAGAAAATAAGATTGACTTACACTGGGGAAGCTCTTTTTAAAATGGCAGAAGAAATTTTTGAAAAAGTTAAAAGAGCAGAAAAAGAGATGGACAGAATTATCAATTTAGACAAAGCGAAAATATCTATTGGAGCTACTTCTGTTATTGGTGAACCTTTACTACCTCTTTTTATGAAAGATTTTATATCTACACATAATGAAATTGAATATGATATTACAATTTCAACTAAAGCTTGGCTTTTAAAACTTTTAAAAGAAGGTGAGTTAGATGTTCTTTTAATTGATGAAGAACATATTATAGATCACAATCTTGAAGTTGTTACAGTTGGATCTGTTCCATATGTTTTAGTTGGAGCTAAAAATGACTTAAAATTAGAGGCTATATCTAAAGAACCTTTAATTTCAAGAAAAAATATTTATAACAACGACAAAGCAATTAGTTATTTAGAAGATAAAAATAATATTTGTTTTAACACTAAAATTCCTGTTGTTGGAAATTTAGGTGTTATTAAAGAGATGGTTAAAGAAGGCATTGGTAATGTTATCTTACCTTACTATGCTGTTTATAAAGAAGTTCAAAACAATGAATTTAAAGTTATTAAAACTATAAATGAAGTTACTGATTCTTATCAAATTGTTATTACAAAAGATAAAAAAGATTTAGCTCACATTCTTAAGTTTATTAACTTTGTTAAAAATTTTAAAATTTAAAAATATTTAATTTAGGAGGCTAATATGAACTTATTAGATTCGTATAAAATAACAGCTCAACTTTTAGAAAACTTTATAAAAGAAGAGGCTAAAACACAAACTACTGAAAATGTTGCAAAAAATCTTGCAGATATTTTTGAAAAAGGAAATAAAGTTTTAATTTGTGGTAATGGTGGAAGTAATTGTGATGCTTTACATTTTGCTGAAGAGTTTACTGGTAGATTTAGAAGTGATAGAAAAGCTTTACCTGCTATTTCTTTATCTGATTCATCACATATCACTTGTGTTGGAAATGACTACGGTTTTGACTATATTTTTTCTAGAGGTGTTGAAGCTTACGGTAAAGAAGGAGATATGTTTATTGGTATCTCTACAAGTGGAAATTCTGCAAATGTTATTAAAGCAGTTGAAGCAGCTAAAAAAATGGGTTTAAAAACATGTGTACTTCTTGGTAAAGATGGAGGAAAACTTAAAGGATTATGTGACTATGAGTTCATTATTCCTGGAGATACTTCTGATAGAATTCAAGAAATTCATATGATGATACTACATATTATTATTGAAGGTGTAGAAAAAATAATGTTTCCTGAAAATTATTAAATAAAAATACTAAATACCCTTTTTAGGGTATTTTTTTTGAGGTGATTATATGTTAGTTAAATTATTTTTATTTCTATTTATATCTACTTTATCTTTCTCTAATACTAACGAAGCGTATATTGGAGCTTTTAATACTCTGAGATTAGGAAAAGGTGAAAAAGATTATACATATCTTGCAAAATGTATTGAAAGTTTTGATATCGTTGGATTAGTTGAAGTTATGAATAAAAAAGGACTTTATAAGTTACTTTCTGAAGTTGAAAAAATTAGTGATTCTAAATGGGGTTATGAAATATCAGAGTACCCTGTTGGAACTGACCAATACAAAGAATATTATGCTTTTTTATATAAAAAAGAAAAAGTTTCATTTATTAAAAGTGAAGGTTTTTATCCAGATAATAAGGATGATTTTATTCGTGAACCTTATGCTGCTACATTTAAAATAAATAATTTTGATTTTACTTATGTTTTAATACACTCTATATACGGTAAAAAAGTTTCACAAAGACAATTTGAAGCTAACAAACTTATAGATGTTTATAATTATTTTCAAAATTTAGATGCTGTAGAAAATGATATTTTAATTGGTGGTGACTTTAATTTACCTGCTAATGATTCTGCTTTTGAAAAATTATTGAATCACAAAGATAACATTATTTATTCTTTAGACCCATCTATAAAAACTACTATTGGTACTAAAGGATTTGCTAATTCTTATGATAATATATTTTTATCTAAAAAATATACTACAGAATTCCTTGGTAAAAGTGGTGCTTTAGATATTACTAGAGGAGAATATATTAAAACAAGAAAGGAGGTTTCTGACCATTTACCTATTTTTATAATTGTAAATACAGAATTTGATGATGACTAAAGCTTTTGTTTTTTTAAATGGAGAGTTTTCAAATTCTGAAAAATTTTTTAAGAATTTAAATATTGATTCAAATCATCTTTTTTGTGCCGATGGAGGTAGTAAAAAAGCTCTTGAACTTGGCTATATACCTAAAGAGGTCTGGGGTGATTTTGATTCTTTAGATTTAAAATCTATCGAAACTCTAAAAAATAAAAATGTAATTCTAAAAACTTTTAATGAAGACAAAGATTTTACTGATGGAGAACTTTTAATATCATATATTTCTTCTCTAAATTATGATGAGATTATTGTTATTGGAGGATTTGGTGGGAGAATTGATCATGCTCTTATCAATATAAATTTAATTTTTAAATTTAAAAATCTAATATTTATAAACGAAACTGAAAAGCTATTTTTAGTTCCTAATAATTTCATTTTTAAAAATCAAAAGAATAAAACGGTTTCTTTTATTCCTTTTTCTGATAAAATTGAAAATCTTACTTTAAATGGATTTTTATACTCACTTGATAATCACACTTTAAATAGAGGAGATTCAACTTGCCTTAGCAACATTATTATTTCTGATGATGCCTTTGTTTCATATTCAAGCGGAACTCTTTTAGGAACTATTAGTTTAGATTAATTTTAATTTTTATAATAAAAAATAATGGAGGCGTTAACAATGACTAATTTATCAACAAAAAGTAAACTTTTACTTGGAATTCAACATGTTCTAGCTATGTTTGGTGCTACTGTTTTGGTTCCATTTTTAACTGGTTTAAATCCATCAATAGCATTACTATCTGCAGGAGTTGGAACATTACTTTTCCATCTTTGTACAAAAGGGATTGTTCCTGTTTTTCTTGGTTCTTCATTTGCATTTATTGGAGCTATATCTCTAGTTTTAAAACAAGAAGGAATTGGTGCTATTAAAGGTGGAGTTATTTCTGCTGGATTCGTTTATATTTTTATGTCTTATATGATTAGAGTTTTCGGTGTAGAAAAAATAAAATCTTTCTTTCCACCTGTTGTAGTTGGTCCTATTATTATGGTTATTGGACTTAGAATGAGTCCTGTAGCACTTTCTATGGCTGGATATTCAAATGGGCACTTTGATTCTAAAAGCCTTATTGTAGCTTTAATTGTCATTACTTCTATGGTTACAATTTCTATTTTAGAAAAATCTTTCTTTAGATTGGTTCCTATTTTAATATCTGTTATACTTGGATATTGTGTTTCTATCTTTTTGGGACTTGTTGATTTTACTCCAATTGCTAATGCTAACTGGATTGGATTTTCTCCCGAGGCTTTAAAAGATCTTTTAACTCTACCTAAGTTTTCTGTTACTAGCATTTTAGCTATTGCTCCAATAGCTCTAGTTGTTTTTATAGAGCATATTGGTGATATTACAACTAATGGAGCTGTTGTTGGTAAAGATTTCTTTAAAAACCCTGGGATTTCTAGAACTCTTTTAGGTGATGGTATTGCTACTATTGCTGCTGGATTAATTGGTGGACCAGCTAACACTACTTATGGTGAAAATACTGGTGTTTTAGCTGTTACAAAGGTTTATGACCCTGCTATTTTAAGAATTGCTGCTTGTTACGCAATTGTACTTAGTTTTATTGGTAAATTTGGTGTTATTTTACAAACTATTCCGACTGCAGTTATGGGTGGTGTCTCTATTATTCTTTTTGGAATGATTGCTTCTGTTGGTGTTAGAACTGTTGTGGATGCTGAAATAGATTTTTCTCATTCTAGAAACTTATTAATCTCTTCTCTTATATTTGTTCTAGGAATTGCTATTGATAATGTTATTATTTGGAAAACTGTTTCATTATCTGGTCTTGCAATTGCTGCTCTTATTGGAGTTTTATTAAATAAAGTCTTACCAAAAGATAAAATTGATAATTAATCGTTAAAACTATAAAATAGAAAGAATTGTTAAGCTTTTCTTTCTATTTTTTATTTTTTGTTGTAATATATACAATATACTTAACAACAGGGGGATTTGATGAAAAAATTTATATTTTTAATGCTTATTGCTAACTCAGTTTTTATTGGCAAATATTTTTATGAAAAAAAATCAACACAACCTGAAACAATAATACCAAATCCTAAAACACTAAATATTAAGGAGGATTTTTCTATGGAGACAAATAGAAACAAAATCGCACAAGAGTACAAATGGAATTTAGATGATATCTATCCTAATTGGAATGAGTGGGAAAAAGATTTAATTAAATTAAAAAAAATTATGGAAGAAGTTCCAAAATATGAAGGTAGAATTTCAAAAAATCCTGAAACTTTTATAGAATTTATAAATTTAGAAGAAAGAGTTTCTCGATTACTCGACAAAGTATATCTTTATCCTTATTTACAAAGAGATTTAGATTCAACTAATGAAAATGCTTCTGTTAAGCTTCAAGAGATTGAAAATATCTATGCAAATTATTCAATTTCATCTTCTTGGATTACACCTGAAATTTTAACAATTCCAAAAGAAACTATGATTAAGTGGATTGATGAAAATGATTCTCTTCATTCTAATAAATTTCCTTTAATGGAGATTTATCGTCTTCAAGAGCATGTTTTAAGTGCTGATAAAGAAAGGTTACTTTCATACTTTGGACAATACCTAGGTGTACCATCAGACATATATAGTGAGCTTTCAACTTCAGATATAAAATGGAATGAAATTGAATTAAATGATGGTAGTAAAGCTACTGTTACAAATGGTGTTTATTCTAAAATTGTTTCTACTAATAGATTACAAGAAGATAGAAGAAAAGCTTTTGAAGCGTTATATAATTCATTTAATATCAATAAAAATACATATGCGGCTATTTATAAAAGTATTCTTCAAAGAGATTTTGCTACTGCACAATCAAGAAATTATAAATCTAGTTTACAAAAAGCTTTAGATCCTAAAAATATCCCTTTAGATGTTTATAAGACTTTAGTAGAATCTACTAGAGAAAATACTGCTCCTTTAAAAAGATATATATCTTTAAGAAAGAGAGCATTGGAGCTTGAAAACTATCATTATTATGATAACTCTATCAATCTTGTTCATTATAACAAGGATTTTTCATATGAAGAAGCTAAAGAAATCGTTTTAAAATCTGTTAAACCTTTAGGAGAAGAGTATTATGCTGGATTAAATACTGCTCTTAGTAAAGGATGGTTAGATGTATATGAAACATCTAATAAAAGAAGTGGTGCATACTCTCTAAATATATATGACGTTCACCCTTACATGCTGTTAAATTATAATGGTACTATGGATGCTGTTTTTACTCTTGCTCATGAACTTGGTCATACTATGCATTCTATGTTATCTACTAAAAATCAACCTTATCCTATTAGCAGCTATACAATATTTGTTGCTGAAGTTGCGTCTACTTTTAATGAAAGATTACTTTTAGATAATATGTTAAAAAATACAACTGACTCTAAAGAAAGAATTGCACTTATTGAACAAGCTATAGGTGGAATTGTTGGTACTTATTATATTCAAACTCTTTTTGCAGATTACGAATACAAAGCACATGAAATTGTAGAAAAAGGTGGAGCTATAACACCTGAAGTTCTAAATACAATTATGGAAAATTTATTTAAAGACTATTTTGGTTCTGAACTGAGTATGGATGAATTACAAAAGATTATTTGGGCTAGAATTCCACATTTCTTTAATTCACCCTACTACGTTTATCAATATGCTACAAGTTTTGCTGCATCTGCAAACTTATATGATAAAATAACAAATAATAAATATTCTAAAAATGAAAAAGAATCAGCTAAAGAAAATTATTTGAATCTTTTAAAATCTGGTGGAAATGACCATCCAATGAATCAGCTAAAAAAAGCTGGTGTAGATTTAAGTAATAAAAATTCTTTTAATGCTGTTGCTACTGAATTTAGTAGACTATTAGATTTATTGGAAACTGAACTTGAAAAAGAAAAAGGTGCTAATTAAGTATGATTATTTTCAAATGGTTACTTCATTTTATAAAATTTGTTATGAAAGAAATTTCTTCTATGTTAATAAAAATTGCTTTCTTTTTATTTTTAGGAGTTCTTATATTTAACTATTTTTCTAAAACAAAAAAAGTTTCTGTAGCTAAAAAATCATATTTGAAAATTGATTTTTCTAACTCTTTTGATGAAACATTAGTACAAAATCCATTTAGCTTTAACTCTAACAGTATTAATTTTTATCAACTTTTAAAAAAGATAAAATCCGCTAAAGATGATTCTAATGTAGAGGGTCTTATTTTGTTTTTAGATAATAATACTCTTAGTAAAAATCAAATAAGTGAACTTGGTGAAGTTTTAACGGAGTTTAAAGATATTCAGAAACCAATATATTCTTATGGAGCTATTATTGATAATAACTCTTTACTCTTAAGTAGTTACAGTACTGAAAGTTTAATGCCACCATCTGCATCAACATCAGTTAATGTAACTGGATATAATAAAAATATTCCTTACTTTAAAAATTTAACTGATAAGTTGGGAGTTCATATAAATGTAATTCATGTCGGAGATTTTAAAACATATGGTGAAAATTATACAAGAAATGAGATGTCCGAAGAGAATCGTTCTGATTTAAAAAGAATTTTGGATAAAAGTTATTCCTACTTTATTGAAGATTTATCTAAGAATCTTTCTCTTGATTCTAGTAAAATAAATGAAATTATTTTAAATGGAGATTTAATGGGAGAATCTTCTCATAGTCTAGAAAAAAATAAACTTATTAACACTCTTCAATATTGGGAAAAATTTAAAAAAGAAAAAAGTATTGAAAATATAACAGGTATAGAAAATTATCTATCTAATGATAATAGTAGTTCTTCAAATAATAAAATTGCAATTGTTTATGCAGATGGTGAAATCAATTATAATACGTCTAGAAATCCAAGTTCTAATAATATATCTCCTGATATATTTATTGATACTCTAGAAAAAGCTTCTAAAGATGATAATGTAAAAGGTATTGTTATTAGAGTTAATTCTCCTGGTGGTTCAGCTCTTGCATCGGATATAATTTATGATTCTATCAAGAATATTGAAAAACCTGTCTATGTTTCAATTGGAAATGTTGCTGCATCTGGTGGTTATTATATTTCAACTGCTGCTAAAAAAATATTTGCTGATAAAAATAGTATTACTGGTTCTATTGGTGTTGTTAGTTTAATTCCTAATTTTAAAAAAGCAACTGATAAAGTTGGCATTCAAGTGAATGATTTAGCTTTAGGAAAATTTTCAGATTTATACTCTCTTACAAATACTATGACACCCGAAAGAGAAAAAAAAATATATGATTCTAATTTTAAAGTTTATGAAGAATTTTTAAACAAAGTAGCCTCTGGAAGAAATCTTTCGTTAGAAGACGTTCAAAAAATTGCTCAAGGTAAAATATGGTTAGGTGATGAAGCTCTTAACAATGGACTTATTGATTCTATCGGTGGGATTAATAAAACTATTAGTTCTTTAGCTGTTGATTTAGATATTGAGGATAACTATAGTGTTGTTGAAATTCCTTATGAAGAGGATTTAAAATCTATTTTTGAATCTACTCTACTTCCTATACAAAAAATATTTTCATTTAAACTTTTTACTAATTCAGAAAGCTTCAAAAGCTTTGTTGAAAATGAAGAAATTTTTTTTAAACCTCTTCTTTACTACGGTTTTTAAAATCTATAGTTGAAAATTTACTCTAAATTATGATATAATCATACTAATTACACAATATGTTCTAGGAGGGATTAAATTGGTTAGAAAATTAAAAGGACCAAAAACTGGAGGAAACTCTCAATCTGATATTTTAAGACAAGCACAAGCTATGCAACAAGAGATGCTTGCTGTTCAAGAATCACTAAAAGGAAAAGAAGTTGAAGCTTCTGTTGGTGGTGGAGCTGTTGTAGTTAGAGCTAATGGACAAAAAGATATCGTTTCTATAAAAATATCTGAAGAAACTATCAAAGATGCTATTGAAGATAAAGAAATGTTAGAGGATTTAGTTCTTTCTGCTGTTACTGAAGCTATGAGACAAGCTGATGAATTAGCTGAAAAAGATATGTCTGCTGTTACTGGTGGAATTAATATCCCTGGATTATTCTAATTTTAAATTTTAAGCACTAATACTTATGTATTGGTGCTTTTTTTTAATCTAAATTTATGTTATAATTATTTTAAAATACTTTGATTATAGGTGGATTTTTAATGGAAAATAACAAATATAAAAAATATGGTTTAATACTTTACTACCTACTTAAAATTATTTCTAAAACAATGAAAATAGAGATTATTAAAAGTCCTGAAATTGAAGAAAACGAATCTTACGTTTGTGGTTTTTGGCATAATAAACTTATTGGTGCTTCTTTAAGTTTTTTAAATTTCTCTAATAAAAAAGCTGTTTTAGCTAGTCCATCAAAAGATGGAGAATTAATATCTATACCCTGTGAAAAAATGGGATTTACTGTTGTTAGAGGATCATCTGGAAAAGATTCTGTAAAGTCTGTTTTTAAGTTAATTAAACTTGTAAAAGAAGGATATAGTGCTGGAACTCCTCTTGATGGTCCAAAAGGACCTATTTACAAGGTGAAACCTGGAATGCTTTATCTTGCACAAAAGTCTGGAAAACCACTTCTTCCTGTTGGAGTTGCTTTTAGCAAAAAATGGACTTTTGAAAAAGCTTGGGATAAATTTCAAATGCCTAAACCATTTTCTAGAATGGTCTGTGTTATGGGAGACCCTATTTTTATTCCAGAAGATGCTAATTTAAATAATTATTTAGAAATGGTTGAAACAGCTCTATTTTCTATGGATAGAATAGCAGAACAAAAATTAAACGAACAAAAATAAACGATTTAAGAGGAGATTAATATATGAGTAAAAATTTTTATGTAACTACCCCTATATACTACGTTAACGGGGATCCACATGTTGGAAGTGCTTATACTACTATAGCAGCAGATGTTTTAGGTAGATATAAAAAATCAAAAGGATTTGATGTATTCTTTTTAACAGGTACCGATGAGCATGGACAAAAAGTTGAAGAAGCTGCTAAAATGAGAGATTTAACTCCTCAAGCTTGGACAGATTCTATGGCTCCTAGATTTATAGAGATGTGGAAAGCTTTAGATGTTAACTATACTGACTTTATAAGAACAACTGAGCCAAGACATAAAGATGCTGTTAAAAAAATAATAAAAACTGTTCATGATAAAGGAGATATTTACAAAGGTGAATATGAAGGTAAGTATTGTGTTTCTTGTGAAACATTTGTTCCTGAAAACCAAATAGTAAATGAAAAACACTGTCCCGACTGTGGAAAAGAGCTAACAACAGTTAAAGAAGAATCATACTTCTTTAAAATGTCTAAGTATCAAGATGCTTTACTTCAGCATATTGATAATAATCCTGATTTTATATTACCACACTCTAGAAAAAATGAAGTTGTATCTTTTATTAAACAAGGTTTACAAGATCTTTCTATCTCTAGAAATACATTTGAATGGGGAATCCCTATTGAATTTGCTCCTGGACATATTACATATGTTTGGTTTGATGCTCTTACAAATTATTTAACTGCTGTTGGATATGAAAATAATCCTGAATTATTCCAAAAATTCTGGAATGATGGAGAGGTTGTTCATCTTTTAGGAAAAGATATATTGAGATTCCATGCAATTATCTGGCCTTGTATGCTACTTTCTGCTGGGATTAAGCTGCCTAACAAGATTGTTGCTCACGGATGGTGGACTTCAGAAGGTGAAAAAATGTCTAAATCTAAAGGAAATGTTGTTGCTCCATTAGATGAAATTGCAAAATATGGTGTCGATGCATTTAGATATTGTTTAATGAGAGAAGTTAACTTTGGAAATGATGGAGATTATTCTACTCCAAATATAGTTACAAGAATAAATTCTGATTTAGCAAACGACTTAGGAAACCTTTTAAATAGAACTCTTGGAATGTATGGTAAATATTTCAATGGTATTGTTACAAAAGGAGAAGTTTTTGATGAGGTTGATGAGAGTGTTAAAATCCTTTGGGAAGAAACTCTTTCTCTTGTAGATTATCATATAAACAGAGTTGAATTCTCTAAGGCTTTAGAAGCTATATGGAAATTCATTTCTAGAATGAATAAATATGTTGATGAAACAGCTCCTTGGATTCTTATAAAAGATGAAGCTAAAAAAGAAAGACTGGCTACTGTTATGAACTTCTTAGTTCAATCACTTTACAAAGTTGCTGTTCTTACAGCACCATATATGCCTAATGCTTCTCAAAAAATTTGGAATCAATTAGGATTCTCTCAAAATATTTTAGATATAAATTTAGATTCTTTAAGCGGATGGAATCTTTTAACTGAAGGACATGTTTTAGGAAATGCAGAACCTATATTCCCTAGACTTGAAGTAGAAAAAAAAGAAGCTAAAAAAGATCCACTTGCTATTAACGAAGACTTAAAAATTGAAAATCCAATTGAAATATCTGATTTTGATAAAATTGATATTCAAGTTGTTGAAATTTTAGAAGTTAGTAATATTGAAGGTGCAGATAAACTTCTTAAGTTTAAAGTTAAAACTGCTAATGAAGTAAGACAAATTGTTTCTGGAATTGCAAAGTATTATCCAACACCAGCAGAACTTATTGGGAAAAAAGTTCTAGCAATTTTAAATTTACCTCCTGTTACTTTAAGAGGAGTTCTTTCTCAAGGAATGTTATTAAGTTCTACTGAGAAAAAAAGATTAAAACTTATTGAAGCTGATTCAAGTGTTAAAATAGGATCAAAAATTAAATAATTTTTTAGGGGGATTTGTTCATGAAAAAAGTTACAAAAGCTGTTATACCTGCTGCTGGTTTAGGGACTAGAGTTTTACCTGCTACAAAAGCTCAACCAAAAGAGATGCTTGTTATTGTTGATAAACCATCACTACAATATATTGTTGAGGAGCTTGTAGAATCAGGAATTACAGATATTGTTATTGTTACTGGAAGAAATAAAAATTCTATTGAGGATCATTTTGATTTCTCTTTTGAACTTGAAAATACTCTTGAAAGAGATGGAAAAGTAGAGCTTTTAAAAAAGATTGATGATATTTCAAGTATGGCTAACATCTACTATGTTAGACAAAACCATCCTTTAGGTTTAGGTCATGCTATTTTAAAAGCAAAATCATTTATTGGTGACGAACCTTTTGTTATAGCTTTAGGAGATGATATCGTTTATAATCCAGGTGCTCCTGTTGCTAAGCAACTAATTGATGTTTATGAGAAATATGGTACTAGTGTTGTTGGGGTTCAAGAAGTAAATGATAGTGATGTTTCTAAATATGGTATTGTTAAACCTTCTACTACTCTTGACAATAATACTGTTGAAATGGCAAACTTTATTGAAAAACCATCATTAGAAGAAGCTCCTTCTAATCTAGCATGTCTTGGAAGATACCTTTTAAATGGAGATATCTTTAAATATTTAGAATCTACTACTCCTGGTAAAGGTGGAGAAATACAGCTTACAGATGCAATTTTACAGATGCTAAATGATAATAAAAAAGTTTTAGCACATACTTTTGAAGGTAAAAGATATGATATTGGAAATAAAATTGGTCTTTTAAAAGCTAATATTGAATTTGGACTTAGAAATGAGGAAACTAAAGATGACCTTATTCAATATCTAAAAGAGGAAATCAAGTTTTAACGGAGGTTTTTTCATGGCTAAATTATTAAAATTTAACGCTGAAGCTCGTAAAAAACTCGAAAATGGAGTTAATATTTTAGCTGATGCTGTTAAAATAACTTTAGGACCGAGAGGAAGAAATGTTGTTTTAGAAAAAGCATATGGACCTCCTCTTATTACAAATGATGGTGTTTCTATAGCAAAAGAGATCGAACTAGATGACCCTTTTGAAAATATGGGAGCTCAACTTATAAAAGAAGTAGCTAGTAAAGCTAATGATGTTGCTGGAGATGGTACAACTACAGCAACTATATTGGCTCAAGCTATTGTTAAAGAAGGGCTTAAAATGGTTTCAGCTGGTGCTAACCCTATTTTTGTAAAAAAAGGAATTGAAAAAGCTACTAAAAAAGCTATTGAATTACTTGTAAATAAATCTAAAAAAGTTCAATCAAACAGTGAAATTTCACAAGTTGCATCAATTTCTGCTGGAGATGATGAAATTGGGGCTTTAATAGCGAAAGCTATGGAAAAAGTTGGTGAAACTGGAGTTATTAGTGTTGAAGAAGCTCGTTCTTTGGATACTTCTTTAGATGTTGTTGAAGGAATGCAGTTTGAAAAAGGTTATCTTTCTCCGTATATGGTAACTAACTCTGAAAGAATGGAAGCTATTTTAGAAAATCCATATATTTTAATTACAGATAAAAAAATCTCTACTATGAAAGAACTGTTACCTCTTTTAGAAAAAACAGTTCAAACATCAAAGCCTTTGCTTATTATTGCTGATGATTTAGATGGTGAAGCTTTAGCTACACTTGTTTTAAATAAAATTAGAGGAACTCTTAATGTTACAGGTGTTAAAGCACCTGCTTTTGGAGATAGAAGAAAAGCCATGCTTGAAGATATTGCTGCTTTAACTGGTGGTATTGTTGTTTCTGAAGAAAAAGGTATGAAAATTGAAGAAACTGATTTAATTCATTTAGGTAAAGCTAAAAAAATTAAAGTTACAAAAGATTCTACTATTATAATTGATGGATTTAGTAATCCAGAGGATTTAGAAAATAGAGTTTTACATATTAAAAATCAGCTTTCTTTAACTGATTCAGATTATGATAAAGAAAAACTTCAAGAGAGATTAGCGAAGCTTTCAGGTGGAGTTGCTATTATTAAAGTTGGAGCTGCTACTGAAGTTGAAATGAAAGAAAAAAAACTTAGAATAGAAGATGCTTTAAATGCAACTCGTGCTGCTATTGAAGAAGGGGTTATTTCTGGTGGTGGTGTTGCTCTTAGTGAAATTGCTCATGAAATGGAAAGTTTTGTCTTAGATGGAGAAGAGGGGATTGGAGCTGAAATATTAAAAAAAGCTCTAGTTACTCCATTAAAACAGATAGCTATCAATGCTGGTTTAGATGGCGGTGTTGTTTTAGAAAAAGTTAAAAATTTAGCTAGTGGTTTTGGTTTAAATGCAGCTACTGAACAATATGTAAATATGATTGAGAATGGAATTATTGATCCTACAAAAGTAACTCGTTCAGCTTTACAAAATGCTACATCTATTGCTGCTTTAATTTTAACTACAGAAGTTATTATTGCAAATAAAAAACAACCTATTAGTGAAAACTTAAACTCTAATATGGGGGATAATATATAAGGGGAGGATTAGAAAATGGATAAATTTACATTAGAAAACTATAAGAATTGGTTGAGTTCAGATTACATTGATTTAGAGGATAGACAAGAGCTGGAAAGTATTAAAAATGATGAAAAAGAAATTGAGGATAGATTCTATACAAATCTTTCTTTTGGTACTGGTGGAATGAGAGGAATTAGAGGAGTAGGTATTAATAGAATTAATAAATACACTATTAGAAAAGCTACTCAAGGCCTTTCTAACTACATTCTTGAAGCAGCAGGAGTAGCAGCTAAAAATATGGGTGTAGCTATTGCATATGACTGTAGAATTGGTTCTGAAGAATACGCTCTAAACTCTGCACTAGTTTTAGCTGGAAATGGAATTAAAGCTTATTTATTTAAATCTTTAAGATCAACTCCTGAACTTTCTTTTGCTGTTAGAGAGTTAAAATGTATCGCTGGTATTGTAGTGACTGCATCTCATAATCCACAAGAATATAATGGATATAAAGTTTACTGGAATGATGGTTGTCAAATTATCGACCCTCAAGCTAGTGGTGTAGTTAATAATGTTAGCAATATTAATTCATTTGAAGATATAAAGCTTATTGATAAAGAATCAGCTATTCAAAATGGTCTTCTTCATTATATATCAGAAGATATGGATACTGATTTTATTGAAGCTGTTAAAACTCAAACTATTCATAATGAAATTTCTGGTAAAGAGAATTTTAAAATAGTTTATTCTCCATTACACGGAACTGGTGGAAGACCTGTAAAAAGAGTTTTTGAAGAAACTGGATTTAAATCAATCTATATTGTTCCTGAGCAAGAAGCTCCTGATGGTAACTTCCCTACATGTTCTTATGCAAATCCAGAAGATCCTGCTGTATTTAAACTTAGTACTGAACTAGCTGATAGAATTGGTGCTGAAATTTGTATGGCTAACGACCCTGATGCAGATAGAATAGGGGTTGCTGTAAAAGATGAAAATGGAGCTTGGATTTATCCAAATGGTAATCAAATAGGACTACTATTAATGAACTATATTTTAGAAAATAAAAAAAATCTACCTAAAAATGGAGCTGTTATATCAACAGTTGTTTCTACTCCAATGCTAGATGATGTTGCAAAAGAAAAAGGAATTCAAATCTTTAGAACTTTAACTGGATTTAAATTTATTGGAGAAAAGATAAGAGAGTTTGAAGAGGGTAAATATGATGCTACATTCCTTATGGGATTTGAAGAATCATATGGATATCTTGTAGGAACTCATGCTAGAGATAAAGATGCTGTTGTATCAACTCTTCTTATTGCTGAAATGGCTGCTTATTATAATAGTATTGAGTCATCTATATCTAAAGAATTAAAAAAATTATATGAAAAATTTGGTTACTATAGAGAAGGAATTATTGCAGTTACTAAAAAAGGTAAAGACGGTGTTGAAGCTATTTCTAAAATAATGACAAGCTTAAGAACTAATGTTAACGAATCTTTAATAGGTCAAACTGTTATTTCAAAAAGAGACTTTAACACTGGATACAACGGTTTACCTAAATCTGATGTTGTTCAGTTTGTATTAGAAGATAATACATATATAACTGCAAGACCTTCTGGAACAGAACCAAAAATCAAATATTACTTCTGTGTTGTTGGGTCAACAGAGAAAGAAGCTGATGAAAAATTAGCAAAAGCTATGGAGTCTTTCGAATCTTTTGTTAATTAAGCTCTGGAGGAACTTATGCTTAGTGGAATGTATATACATATTCCTTTCTGTTTAAACAAATGCAATTACTGTGATTTTTTATCTTTCAAATCTACTGTAGAAGAAAGAGAAAAGTATGTTGATTCATTAATTAAAGAGATTGAAATGTATCCAAAATTCCCTCTTGAAACAGTCTATTTTGGTGGAGGTACTCCCTCTCTATTAACACCTGAACAAGTTAATAGAATTTTATCCAATTTAGATTTAAAAGAGGGTGCTGAAATTACTCTTGAAGTTAATCCTAAGACAGTAAACTTTGAAAAGTTTGAACTTTTCAAAGCTGCTGGGATTAATAGAGTTAGTATCGGTATTCAAACTTTCAACGATGAAAAGCTTAAACTTCTTGGTAGATTGCACTCTTCTTCTGAAGGAGAAGAGGCTTTTTTCTTAGCCAGAAAAGCTGGATTTGATAATATTAGTTTAGACTTGATGTTCTCTCTACCAAATCAAACTTTAGAAGATTTAAAAAGTGATTTAAAACATCTTTTTTTATTAAAACCAGAACACTTTTCTATCTACTCTTTAATTTGGGAAGAGGGAACAAATTTTTTTGAAAAACTTGAAGCAGGTATATATAAAGAAACTGATAATGACCTAGAAGCTTCTATGTATGAAACAATTATTGAATCTGCTCATAATCATGGATATGTTCATTATGAAATTTCTAATTTTTCTTTGCCTGAAAAAAGAGCTATACATAATACTAAATATTGGAAAAATGAAGAGTACCTTGGAATTGGAATTGGTGCTTCTGGTTATTTTGAAAATATTAGATATAAAAATATCTTAAATTTTCCTGAATATTATGGTAAAATACTTAATGGTATGAAACCTATCTTAGAAGAAGAGTTTGTCAACAATGATGAAAAAGAAGTTTATGAGTATATTTTAGGCTTAAGAATTATTCCAGATGGAATTATTCCTAGAGGAAAGTACATAGAAATCTGTGATAAATTAGTTGATAACGATTTTTTAATAAAAATTGATTCAAAATATGTTTTATCCCAAAAAGGTGTTCTTATGGCCAATGATGTTTTTGATAAATTTATTTAAATATTAGGAGGAATTTGTGAGCGTTTCAAAAAATATAAACAATATCATACTTGATATAAAAAAATACTCACCACATCCTGAGAAAGTTAATCTGATTTCTGTAACAAAATATGTTGATACCACAATTATAAAAGAAGCTTTAGAAGGTGGTGCATATCTTTTAGGTGAAAATAAAGTACAAGTTTTAACTAAAAAATATGACGAGCTTATTGATTTTGATTTAAAGCACAAATGGCATTTTATTGGAAATCTTCAAAAAAATAAAGTTAAATATATTGCTTCTTTTATAGATACAATACATTCTGTTAATAAACTTTCTTTAGCTGTTGAAATTAACAAAAGAGCTCAAGATCATAAAAGAAAAATTGATGTTTTAATAGAAATCAATTTATTTGAAGAAGATAATAAAGAAGGATACGTTTACACTGATTTTTTAAATGATATTCCATCTCTTTTGGAACTAAAAAATATAAATATTAAAGGATTTATGACAATGGCTCCATACAATTATAATGAAGACTTAATTAGAGGTGGATTTAAAAAATTGAGAGAATTGAAGGATGAATTAAACATTCTTTATTTTAATAACACGTTAACTGAGCTTTCTATGGGAATGAGCAACGATTATAAAATAGCTTTAGAAGAAGGTGCTACTTTTATAAGAGTTGGTAGTAAAATATTTGAATAATTATGGAGGTTTAAATGAAAATTAATAAATTTAAAAATACTATTAAAGATTTTACTGATAGTCTTGGACTTACATTTGATCCCGAGGAAACTGATGATGAGAATGAAGTTATAACTTCCGCTCCTATTACTTCTAATACTATCGAAAGAACTGGATTCCCTTTTGATAATGTCGTTGTAAAAGATGAAATCAAAACTCCTACTCAAAGTACAGCTCAAGAGGATTGTCAAACTATATTTGTTAATCCTAAAAGTTTTGGAGAATGTAGAAAAATTGCAGATTATATAAAAAATGATAAAGTGGTTACACTAAATCTAGAAAATGTACATGGAAAAGATGCCCAAAGAATAATTGATTTCTTAAGTGGTGCAATTAATATAAAAGAAGCTAAGTGGATTCCAATTAGTAAAAATGTATTTACATCTGTTCCTAAAAATATCAACTTCCTATATGATGGAAGAAATGATTTAAAACAAAATACTTTTTTAGATATTGACCACGAATAATTAATGGAGGTTAATAAAATGAAAGCATTAGCACTTTTTTCTGGAGGACTTGACAGTGCTCTAGCAATAAAAATTGTAAAAGATCAAGGGATTGAAGTTATCGCCCTTAATTTCGTTTCTCACTTTTTTGGTGGGAAAAATGAAAAAGCTGAAAATATGGCAAAACAACTTGGAGTTCAATTAGAATATGTTAACTTTAGTCATATACATACTGAAATTTTAAAAAATCCAGTGCATGGACGTGGGAAAAATATGAATCCATGTATTGACTGTCATGCACTTATGTTTAAAACTGCTGGAGACTTACTGGAAAAATTTGGAGCTTCTTTCATTATATCTGGAGAAGTTCTTGGTCAAAGACCTATGTCTCAGAATTATCAAGCTTTAGAAAAGGTTAAAGCTCTTTCGCCTGGACTTGAAAATCTTATTGTTAGACCTTTATCTGCTAAACTTTTACCAGAAAGTGAGCCTGAAAAATTAGGATGGGTTGATAGAACTAGACTTCTTAATATCGAAGGAAGAAGTAGAAAAATTCAAATGGAATTAATGGATAAATTTGGAATTGTTGATTATCCTACCCCTGGTGGTGGATGTCTTTTAACTGATCCTGGTTATTCTAAAAAGCTTAAAGTTTTAGAACAGGATGGTCTTTTAGAAGATGAATACTCTACTTTATTCCATCTTTTAAAAGTTGGAAGATTCTTTAGATTCGAACAAGGAAAATATTTAATTGTTGGAAGAGAAGAAAGTGACAACCTTAAAATAGATGAATATAAAACTTTTGGTTCTTTATTCATCAGAGGAAAAGAGGTTCCTGGGCCACATATTGTTGGATTTGGAGATCTTTCAGAAGAAGAGATTGAATTCGCTCTTAATCTTTTCTCTAGATATTCTAAAATTAAAGGTCATGAAGAAATTACTTTCTTAATGAATGATAACAATATAACTATTCCAGCTGTTGATCTTGAAACTCTTGGAATAAAAATAAAAGAATACCAAATTGCAATGTAATTTTAACAGCTAAGATTTTTCTTAGCTGTTTTTTTAAATCTATTATAAGGAGCTTTCGTATGTATACTATTAAAAGTGTCTCTGAAATTGTTGGACTTTCTTCTCATACCATCAGATATTATGATAAATGTGGATTAATGCCATATGTTAATAGAAAGAAAAATGGAGTTAGAGATTTTACAGAAGATGATATTTTTTGGATTGAAATTATAAAATGTCTTAAAAATACTGGTATGAAAATTGAAGATATCAGATTAATTGTTGATTTAAGTTTAAAGGGAGATCATACTAAAGATGAAAGAAAAAAAATTCTTTTAGAACACCGAAAGAAAATTCTTGAAAAAATTGAAGATTTAAATAATAATTTAAACAAATTAGATTTAAAAATCGAATGGTATGAAAATAATTCAACTAATTGTAAATAATATCTTGACTTAGAGTTAACTCTAAGGTTTATAATTTTATTAATTAATAACTAGGAGGTTGATTATATGTTAAATTTTAATTTTTATAACCCTACACACATTGTTTTTGGTAAAGATACTTTAGAACAACTAGATTCTTTAATTCCTAAAAATGCAAAAGTTTTAATTACTTTTGGTGGAGGGTCTGTAAATAGATTTGGTACTCTTGATAAAGTTATTCAAACTCTTCCAGGAAGAGAGATATTTCAATTTGGTGGAATAGAACCTAATCCACAATATGAAACTCTTATGAAAGCTGTCCAAATTGCTAAAGCTGAAAATATTGATTTTCTTCTTGCAGTTGGTGGGGGTTCTGTTATGGATGGAACTAAATTTATTGCTTTAGCTGCTAAATATGATGGTGACTGCTTAGATTTATTAACTCCTGAATTTGATTTAGCTCCTGTTGACTCTGCTATTCCTCTTGGAACTGTTGTGACTCTTCCTGCAACTGGTTCTGAAATGAATAACGGTGCTGTTATCAGTCATAAAAATTTAAAAGTTCCAGTTTTTAGTATGTTTACTTTCCCTAAGTTCTCTATACTTGACCCGACTTTAACTTTTACTCTTCCTGCAACTCAAGTTGCTAATGGAATTATAGATACATTTATTCATACAGTTGAACAATATGTTACTTTACCAGTTGATGCTAGATTCCAAGATAGAACTGCTGAAGGTATATTAAAAACTTTAATAGAAATTGGTAAAACTACAATAGAAGAACCTACTAATTATGATGCTAGAGCAAATCTTGTTTGGTGTGCCACTATGGCTTTAAACGGATTAATTGGTGCTGGAGTTCCACAAGATTGGACTACTCATATGATTGGTCATGAAATTACTGCAATGTTCGGTATTGACCATGCTAAAACTCTTGCTATTTTACAACCTGCTATTTGGGAAGTAAGAAAAGAAAAAAAGAGAGCTAAATTAATTCAATATGCCGAACGTGTTTTAGATATCGTTGAAGATAATGATGATTTGAAAATTAAATTAGCTATTGATAAAACTCGTTTATTCTTCGAAGAGTTAGGAATAAAAACTCATCTTTCTGATTATGGTATAACAGAAGATAAAATTGAAAATCTTATTAAAGCTTTAGATAACAATAATAGAACTGCTCTTTCTGAAACAGAAGATTTAAGTTTAGAAATTAGTAGAGAAATTCTTAAAAAAGCATTATAATAATACTACAGGCTGAGAATATATTCTCAGCCATTTTTTAAAGAGGTGATGATTTTGAAAATAGATTTAATAAATGAAGCTAATAGATGCTTAAATTGTAAAAAACCACTTTGTAAAATACATTGTCCTATCTCAACAGACATACCGTATATTATAAATTTATTTAAAGATAATAAAATATCTGAAGCTGGTGAAGCTCTATTTTACAATAACCCTTTGTCGATATTTTGTTCTATTGTTTGTCCTCATGAAGAACAATGTAAAGGTCATTGTATAAAAGGTATTAAAGATACTCCTGTGGATTTTCCACTTATTGAAAAAGAGATTTCTTCACAGTATCTTTTAAATCTTCCGACAACTAAACTTGATAAAAATAATATCAATGTTGCTATTATTGGAGGAGGACCTGCTGGAATAACTTCTGCTATACTTTTAGCTAAAAAAGGATTTAATGTAACTATATTTGAAGCATTCTCAAAACTAGGTGGCGTTTTAAGATATGGTATCCCTGATTTTAGACTATCGAGAGAACTTGTCGATACTTTTGAAGACTATCTTTTTAATCTTGGAGTTAAAATAAAATATAACACCCTAGTTGGACCAACACATACTATTCAAAATTTAAAAGATGATGGATTTAAGTATATTATTATTACTACTGGAGTTTGGAATCCAAAACCAATGAAAATAAAAGGTGAAACTAAAGGAGACATTCATTATGCTATAAACTATTTAATCTCTCCTGAGTCTTATAAGCTTGGAAAAAAAGTTTTAGTCATTGGAGGAGGTAACGTAGCTATGGATGCTGCGAGAGTCGCTAGAAGACTACATAGTGACGTTACAGTTATGTATCGACGTGGTGAAGAGGATATGCCTGCTACAAAAATTGAAATAGCTGAAGCTAAAGAAGATGGTGTAGATTTTAAATTCTATTATTCTCCAAAAGAAATCTTAGAAGATTCAATGATATTTTTAAGAACAGAATCAAAAATTGATGAATATGGAAACAAAAATCTTATTACTTTAGAAGATAGTGATATTGCTATTCCTTATGATTCAATTATTGTTGCTGTAAGCCAAGGTCCTAAAAAAAATATTGTTTCGTCTGAAGATAGAATCAGTACTGAAAAATGGGGAACTGTGCTTGTTGATAATAGTTTTGAAACAACTTTAACTAATGTCTTCTCATCTGGAGATGTTGTTACTGGTCCTAAAACTGTTGTTGCTGCTGTTAACGATGCTAAAAAAATGGTTAATAGTATTTTAAAAAAAGAGAAATTGATTTAGTTCAATTTCTCTCTTTTTCATTTAAATATTAAATTTTATTATACTCTTCTAAAGCTCTTCTCAATATAATCATTGAATTTTCTATATCATCAACACTTGTACAGAAAGAGAATCTAACTTCATTCTCTCCTTTTCCTGGAGTTTGATAAAAACCTGGTCCTGGAGCTAATAATAAAGTTTGATTTTCATATGAATAATCTGTTAACAACCATTTTGCAAATTTTTCTGCATTATCTATTGGTAATTTTGCAAATGCATAGAATGCTCCATGAGGTTTATAGCAAACAACTCCTGGAATTCTATTTAAATAAGAGAATAGTAAATCTCTTCTATTTTGATATTTTATTCTTACATCTTCTAAATAATTATCCATTGTATTAATTAAATTTGCCGCAGCATGCTGTTCTATTGTTGAAACACAAAGTCTTGCTTGGCTAAATTTCATTATACAGCTCATTAATTCAACATTTTTACTAGCTATAAGACCTATTCTAGCTCCACAAGCACTATAATGCTTTGATATACTATCTACTAATATAACTCTATCTTCTACATCCTCCAATTGCATAAAAGATGTATATGGAATATCATCATACACAAATTGTCTATATACTTCATCTGCTATTATGAATATATCTTTCTCTTTTGCAATCTCTGCAATCATTCTTATTTCATCTTTAGTATAAACTGTTCCTGTTGGATTTACTGGGTTTGAAAGCATTATTGCTCTTGTTTTTTCATTTATTAAAGATTCTATTTTTGCTTTTGACGGTAAATGGAAACTTGTTTCAATTGTTGTTTCAACTGGTACTACCTCTGCACCTGCAAGTTGACAAAAACTTGTATAATTTGAGTAAAAAGGTTCTGGTATTAAAATGTTATCCCCTTCATTACAAATAGCCATTAAAACGAAAAGTATTGCTTCACTTCCCCCTTGAGTTATTAATAAATCTTTTTCTTCTATATTTATACCCATTTTTTGATAACTTTTAGCAAAACTTTCTAAAAGTTGTGGAATACCTTGAGAGTGTGAATATTTTACAATTTTCTCTTTATAGTTATGTAATCCTTCAAAAAATGAATCAGGCGTAACTACATTAGGCTGGCCTATATTTAATTTATATACTTTTACTCCTTTTGCTTCTGCTGCATCGGCCAGAGGAATCAACTTTCTTATTGGTGAAAAGTTCATTTCTAATGCTTTTTTTGATAATTTCATCTTTTGTCCTCCCTAGCTTTTTTTAATTTATTATTTCTGAATTTCTAAATATCATACGATATTTTTTATTTAAAGTCAACTACACTTTTAGAAAAAAAAAGACAGTTTTATTTAACTGTCTTTTTACTTACTTAATTATCTTCCCCAAGTATCTGGGCTTTTATTCCACTTTAATGCAATTTCTGCATCTTCTGAATCAATATACTTCTCTTCTGTTGCAACATTAATAAGTGATGCAAAATTTGAAAGAGTTGTCCATGGAATTGAATCTTTTTCAAAATTATTGTAAGCTTTTTCAAATTCATATGAGAATATAGCTAAAACTTCTACATCTAAAGCTCCTGCTTCTCTTGCAGCTGCTACAGCCTTTATTGAGCTTCCACCAGTAGAAATTAAATCTTCTATTATTATAACTTTTTTACCTTCGAATTCTGCTCCTTCAATCTGTCTTCCAGCACCGTGAGCTTTCTTTTCTCCTCTTATATAAGCCATTGGAACATTCATCTCTTGTGCTATAAATGCTGCCCAAGGAATTCCTGCTGTAGCTGTACCTGCAACGATATCAAATTTTTTATCTTTTAAAACCTCTATAAAGGCATCTACAACTACTTGTCTTTCTTTAGGAAATCCTATCATTTTTCTATTATCACAATAAATTGGACTTTTAATTCCTGATACAAATGTGAATGGGTCTTTAACACTTAATCTAACTGCCTCTGTTCCTAATAATGATTTTGCTATATTTTTCTCTCTAGACATTTTTATAACTCACTCCTTCTCCAATTTTTTCTATAAAGTTTTTTCCATCATAAACTAATTTACCTCTAACTATAGTTGAAAGTACTTTTCCCCCTCCAACAATTCCATCATAAGGTGTCCATGAACACTTTGAAACTACATCCTTATTTTTAATAGTTTCTTTAATGGTTGTATCTACAACTACTAAATCAGCATCATATCCTATTTCTAATTTACCTTTATTCTCTATTCCAAATATCTTTGCTGGATTTTTTGACATAATATTTTGTAAAGTTTTCATATCTAATTTTTTTCCAAGCTCTTTTAACATTAACTCTAATGAATTTTCAACTCCTGGAATACCATATGTAACTTTCAATTTTTTCTCTTCTAAAGTATGAGGTGCATGGTCTGTTCCAATTGTATCAATAGTTCCATCTTGTAATCCTAACCAAAGCGCTTCATTATCTGATTTTTCTTTTAATTCTGGTTTCATCATTAATAATTGATTAGCCATAGATGAATTAAGAAACAAATGATGTGGTGCTACTTCTCCATATATTTTCAATCCTTCTTTTTTTGCTAATCTTAACTTTTCCACTTCACTCTCTTTTGATAAATGGCAAAGGTATAATGGCTTTCTAAATTTTCTAGCTAAATCTATTGCTCTATCTACCATTTCTTCTTCAGCATGAACGGCAACAATTTTTGATTCTTTAAAAAGATTTTCTAAAACTTTATCTTCTTCAACCAACATATCCCCTGTTGACATATTCAAAAATATTTTAGTTGAAGCTACTCTATTTCTAACTTTTCTTATCTCGCCACTATTATCTAGTCTACTTCCTCCAAAATGGAATCCATAATCAACATAACTTCTATACTTAGAGTTTATCTCTTTATCATCTAATATTTTTTCTGTTGTTGTATTTGGTACTGTATTTGGCATATCTATAAAGGTAGTTACACCACCTTTTGCACAAGCTTTACTTCCAGTTTCAAAATCCTCTTTATAAGAAAGACCTGGATCTCTCATATGAGTATGAACATCTATAACACCAGGTAAAACCCAATTACCATCAACATCTATAATTTCATCAATATCTAATTCTTCTACCTCTGAACAATTATATACTTTTGATATTTTTCCATCAATCACTAAAATATCTTTTATACTTTCTTCATCTTTGTATAAAATCTTACAATTTTTTAGCAACATAGATTTTTTACTCCATCTTCAATTTCTACTAAAACTTTCTGAGCTGCCTCTACAGGATTTTCATTTTTAGTTATTGGTCTTCCTACAACTAAATAATCACAACCATTTAATATTGCATCTTTAGGAGTCATTATTCTTTCTTGGTCATCTGCTACAGACCATCTCGGTCTTACTCCTGGACATACTGTTTTAAAGTTTTGCCCACACAACTCTTTTATAGCTTTAGCTTCCCAAGGAGAACAAACTATTCCATCCATTCCAGCTTGTTTAGTTAATTTAGCTAAATTTAAAGCTAAATCTTTTAAAGAAAGTTCACTTTTAAAAGTTTCTTTTAATCCCTCTTCTGAGAAACTAGTTAAAATTGTTACAGCTATTGAAAGAATTTCTGGATTTACTTCTTTAACTTTTTTAGCTACTGATTCCATCATAGCCTTTCCCCCACTTGCATGAACATTGAACATAAATACATTTTGTTTTGCTGCAAACAATGATGCCATAGTTGTTGTATTTGGAATATCGTGAAACTTTAAATCCAGAAAAACCTTTTTTCCTTTTTTAGTTAAATAATCTACCATTTCTCCTTTTGAATTTAAGAATAACTCCAATCCAACTTTATAAAATGAAACTGTATCTCCTAAAATTTCAACTATACTTTTTGCATCCTCTACATTTGAGTAATCTAATGCTATTATTAATCTATCTTTAATATTCATTTTATCCTCCCACATTTATGTATATGTTATTTTGTATGTGCTGCTCCCACTATCTCTCCAATGTTATCTATTCCATTTTCTTCACAAAACTTCTCTAACCCATCTTTTATTTCTACTGGTAAAATTGGATTTGTAAATAATCCTGTTCCTAGTGATACCATCGTTGCTCCTGCCATCATAAATTCTATTGCATCTTCTGTTGATGATATTCCACCCATTCCAACTATAGGTATATTTACATTTTGATATACTTGATACACCATTCTTAAAGCAACTGGCTTTACTGCTGGACCAGAGAATCCACCAAAAGTATTTCCTAAAACTGGTTTTCTTTTTTTTATATCTATTGCCATTCCTAGTAATGTATTGATTAAAGAAACTGCATCTGCACCATTCTCTTCAACTACTTTTGCTATATGTGCAATATCAGTTACATTTGGTGATAGTTTTACTATTAAAGGTTTTGTAGTTACTGCTCTTACTGCTTTTGTAACTGCACCTGCTACTTCTGGTTTAGCTCCAAATGCCATTCCACCATCTTTTACATTTGGACATGAAATATTAAGTTCAATCATATCTACCTCTGGAATCTTTTCAACTCTTTTAGCTATTTCTACATACTCTTCTATAACTTTACCATTTATATTTACAATTATAGGTGAATCTATTCCAGATGCTTTTATCTCTTTTACAATAACATCTTCAAAATAATTAATTCCTGGATTTTCAAGCCCAACACAATTTAGCATTCCACCTGGAGTTTCTGCTATTCTTGTTCCATAATTTCCATCTCTAGGTTCCATAGTTATCCCTTTTACAACTATTCCTCCTAAAACATTAGGATCAAAGTAATCTTTGTATTCTAATCCAAATCCAAAACAACCTGATGATGTTACCATTGGATTCTTAAACTCTTTCCCTAAAAAGTTAGTTTTTAATTTGTTCATCTTGCTCACTCCCTTATTTTCCACAATTACACCCTGTATTTTCTTTTGGATTTACATCTACAATTATTCTTGAATCAAAAACTGGTCCATCATAACAAACCTTTTTCATTCCTGCTAATGTTTTTATTGAACAACCTACGCAAGCTTTCACTCCACAAGCCATTCTTTCCTCTAATGAAACTTCACAAAATACACCGGCTTTTAACGAAACCTCAGCAACTGCTTCCATCATCTTGTGTGGTCCACAAGTTTGAACTATATCAATCTTCTCTTCAACTAAAATCTTATTTAAAACTGCTACTACGTTTCCTTTTTCCCCTAAAGATCCATCATCAGTTGTTATATAAGTTTTTACTCCTTCTAGGTTTAAGTTTTGAAGTATATTTAAAGCTGATTTACTTCTACCTCCAGCAATAAATATGACTTCATTTTCTTTTTTTAATTTATCTATTAGTAGTTTAGTAGGAGCTATTCCCATTCCCCCTCCAACAACTACACATTTTTTACCTTTTAATTCTGTTATGAAACCTGTTCCCAGTGGTCCTTGAATATTTAAATTATCTCCAGCTTTAAGAACTGCAAACTCTTTTGTTCCTCCACCTTTAACTTCATAATAAAACTCTAAAATGTTTCTATCTTTATCTGCATAGTGAAGACTTATAGGTCTTCTTAAAATTCTTATCTCATTTTTCACCTTTATCATAAAAAACTGACCGGCTTTTGAGTTTTGAGAAGCTTTTTTAGATTCTATCTTCATTAGATAATAATCCTCTCCAACTCTATAATTTTCCAATACTTTACAATCTTCTAAAAACATTTTTTCCTCCCGAATCTATTTTCAATATTTTATTTTGTTATATCTCTATTGCAATAGTAGCAATATTTGTGTTCGTTTTCTATAACATATTTATTGCTTGTTTCTTCATAATTTGTAATACATCTTTCATTTTCACAAACTAATTCTTTAGATTCTCTTACATCTTTCACTACCTTTGCACTTCTAGATACCTCTACTAAATCTAAAGCTATTGTGAAAACAGCTGCTCTTGCTGGAACAGCATTTGCTGCTTGTTCAAAGTATTTAGCATGTTTTGTATCGTCTAAATCTATTTTTATTTCATCTACTCTAGGTAAAGGATGAAGAATTATCAATTCATCTTTACATTTCCCCACAATGTTCTCTTTATCTATAATATAAATTCCTGCTACCTTTTCATAATCTTCTATATTCTCAAATCTTTCTTTTTGTATTCTTGTCATATATAAAACATCTATCTCTTTTAATACTTCTTTATAATCAGAAATAAGATGATACTTTATTCCTTTTTTTTCCATTCCTCTCGTTATATACTCAGGTATTTGAATTACATCTGGAGCTATAAAGTAAAATTCACAGTTAAATAACTCTAATGCTTTTGTTAAAGAGTGAACTGTTCTTCCATTTTTTAAATCTCCTACAAAAGCTATCTTTTTACCTTCTATAGCTCCTAATTCTTTTTCAATTGTATATAAATCTAAAAGAGTTTGAGTTGGATGCTCATTTGCCCCATCGCCTGCATTAAGAACTGGAACTTTTGAAATATCTGCTGCAAAACGTGCTGCTCCATCTCTATTGTGTCTCATAACGATTATATCTGAATAAGCTTCTGTCATTTTTATTGTGTCTCTTAAAGTTTCTCCTTTTTTCAAAGAAGTTGAATCTGGTGAATCAAATCCTAAAACCTTTGCACCTAATCTATATGCTGCTGATATAAAAGATAATCTTGTTCTTGTTGATGGTTCGAAAAATAAGCTTCCAACTATTTTACTATTTAAAAGTTCTTCATTTTTATTTTCTAACTCTTTTGCTACCCTTAAAACCTCTAAAATATCCTTTTTTGTAAAATCTTTCATTGAAATAAAATCTCTCATTTTTCCTCCTCAAAATAAACTTAAAAAAAAAGGAATAGAAATTACAAGTTATTGTAACTTCTATTCCATATATTAATATTAAAAGATAAAAATAATATGTTTTTCTTTTTTAATTTTTTCAATTCAAAAATACTTAACAATTTTATCATTTTTATCCTCCTCGTTTTTTTTATGCTTTAAAAATTATAACATTCTATTCTAAATTTGTAAAGTGATATTTTTTAAAGCTTCTAATGCATAATCTATGTCTTCTTCACTATTAAAAAATCCAAAAGAAAATCTAACTGTTCCTGTATCATAACTTCCTATTGCTTTATGAGCTAAAGGTGCACAATGAAAACCAGGCCTGACTAATATTCCAAACTCTTCATCTAAAATAGTAGCTAAATCTCCACTATCAATTCCTTTTATATTTAAGCTTATAACTGGTCCTTGATTTTTAGTAAAACTCTTATAAACCTTTATGCCATCTATACTTTCTATACCTTCTATAAATCTCTTAATCAAATTGTCTTCGTGATTTTTAATTTTATGAATTCCAACTTCTGATATAAAATCAATTCCAGCACCAAGACTCATTATTCCAGGAGTGTTTAAAGTTCCAGCTTCTAAAACTTCTGGCATCTCTTTAGGTTGTCTTCGAAGTTTTGAAAAACCTCCTGTTCCACCTTCTAATAACGGTTCAATTTTCACTTTACCTTTTAAACATATAGCACCAACACCTTGTATTCCAAATAAAGATTTATGACCTGTTACACATAAAATATCAATGTTATCTCTCTCCATATTTATATCTGTATATCCAGCACTTTGTGAAGCATCTAATATAAAGAGTATTCCATACTTTTTACAAATTTCTCCTATTTTCTTTACATCTTGAATTGTTCCATTTACATTTGAAATATGATTAATTACAACCGCTTTAGTTTTCAAAGTTATATTTTTTTCGATTTCTTCATATGTATTAATAAAACTTAATTCTACATTTTTTTCCTCTTGCATATAAAATAAAGGTCTCAGAACTGAGTTGTGTTCAAAATTTGTAGTTATAACATGTGAGTTTTCATGGATTGTACCTTTTATAGCAAAATTTAAAGATTCCGTAGCATTTGCTGTAAAAGCTACATTCAAACTGTTTTTAACACCAAAAAAATTTGCTACCTTTTCTCTTACTTCATATATTTTTTTTCCTACTTCAATAGCTTTTCTATGACCTGCTCTTCCTGGATTAGCATTATATTCTCTTATGGCTACATCTACCATTTTATAAACTCTCTCTGGTTTTGGGGAACTTGTAGCCGAGTTATCAAAATAATATATTTTCATATCTTCTCCTCTTTTCTAAAAAAATAATAAAGAGAGGATTTCTCCTCTCTTTTTATATTAGTTTATTTTTGCAAAAACTTCAACTATATTGTATAGATGATCTTTTATTCTTCTATAATTATTTAGTATATCCATATATCCTGTACTTAGCATAGCTGGCATTACATTTTCTGATACATGCTCTAAATGAGATGCTCTTGCTTTTTTATACTCTTCTTTTATAAGATTACATTTTTTTATTGCATCTATAAATAAATCCTTATCTCTCAATTCATAAGCTCTATTAATATCATCAAATAAAGTTTCTACACTTTTATGTAAATTACTTAAAGTTGTTCTTTTGTGAGTATTTAATTCAATTCCATTATCTTCCATTTTTTTCAATGTTTTTGCAATTCTTAGTAAATAATCACTTATTGTTTCATATTCATCACAAGTTTGTAAATTTTCTCTAGTATCTTCTATATTTGAAGAATCTAATGTTCCATTTAATATACGGAAGTTTACATCTGAAATCTCTTTTTGGAATAAATCTAATTTATCTTCTAATTTTTCTATTTTTCCAACTTGATTATCTATCTTCTCTTTTCCTGTAAATACTAAGTCCAACTCTCCAAAAATCTCTTTTATTTGAACACCCATAGTCAATATCTCTTTTTGAGTTTGTTCAACTACCACTGATGGAGTATCAGCCATTAATATATCCAAATGAGTTACTCTTTCTTTAGCTACTGGTGAATCCGATTGTATTACTCTACATAAAAAATCACCTAGATATCCTATAAGTGGTACAAACATAAGCACATTTAAAACATTGAACATTGTATGTGCAGTTGCTATTGCTGCCGTTATATTATTTACTGGGTCTAATAAATTTTCCAAAAGTTTTAAATATGGTCTAAATAAAGTTGTAGCCCATAGAACTCCTGTTATATTTATTATTGTATGTGCATAGGCTGCTCTTTTTGCATTTGCTGTTGCATTTAGAGATGCTAACAATGCAGTTATTGTAGTTCCTACATTTTCTCCTAAAACTAGTGCTACTGCTGTTGGATAATCAATTAATCCTTGAACTGCTAGAGTAATTGTAATTCCCAATGTAGCTGATGATGATTGAACTACTGCTGTTAAAAGAGCTCCTACTGCTGCTGCTTTTAACACTCCAAAGTAAGTGTCAGCTGTAAATGCATGGAATAATGCTACGAATTCTGGTAATGATCTTAATGGTTTTAATCCATCACTCATTAATTCTAATCCAAAGAAAATTAAACCTAATCCCATTATTGTCATCGCTCTTGTTCTAGCTTTTTCACTGTTAAAGAACATTGTTGAGATTGCTGCTGCTCCAGCCATTGGAAGTCCATACTTACCTATTTTTAGAACTAATATCCACCCTGTTATTGTAGTTCCTATATTAGCACCTAATATAACTCCTAAAGCTTGTTTTAATGATAATAGCGATGCATTTACGAATCCTATTGTCATTACAGTACTTACAGATGATGATTGAACTAATCCTGTTACAAATACTCCCATTACTATCGCCATTAAACGATTTGTTGTAAGCATTGCTAAGATTTTTTTCAATCTTTCTCCTGCTAATTTTTGCATTCCTTTAGACATGTTCTCCATTCCATACAAGAATAGTCCCAGTCCTCCTAGAACCTTAAAAAAAATATCTAAGTACATTTTTCCTCCTAAAGTCTATTTTTTATTTTAATTTTTTGATTAAATAGTGAATTAGCTAGATTTTATCATGTATTTTAAAAAATGTAAAATAAAAAACCTACTTTTGACTTATTTTTTACACATTTTTAACATTAGAGTCTATTTAATTATCATAAAAAAAATAATAACCATAAAACAAGCACTAAAAAGTTTTTGCTTTATGGTTATTATTAAAATATTCTAATTAATTTTTATATCTGTATTAGGCCTTCTTAGCTATCATCTTTTCATTTTTTTCAAGCTTAAATCCTGCAATTTTATTAACAATAATTGCTATTGCTCCATCACCTGTTACATTACAAGCAGTTCCAAAACTGTCTTGTGCTAAATATAGTGCAATCATTATTGATGTTAATGTTGGTGGGAATCCTAACATCGTTTCTATTATTCCTAATGCTGCCATTACTGCTCCTCCTGGAACTCCAGGAGCTGCAACCATTGTCACCCCTAACATCATTATAAATCCTAACATTGTTCCAAATGTTACAGTCATTCCATTTAGCATCATTATTGCCATAGCACAACTTACTAAAGTTATAGTACTTCCTGATAAATGTATTGTTGCACATAAAGGAACTACAAATTCTGCTATTCCTGGATTAACTCCATTTTCTTTTGTTTGATTTAACGTTACTGGTATAGACGCTGCAGATGATTGTGTTCCTATTGCTGTAAAGTATGCTGGTAACATATTTTTTATTAATTTCATTGGATTAGACCCTGATACTCCACCAGCAATAAAATACATTACCAACAGAACTGTTATATGTAATAATATAATTACTGCAAATACTTTAGAAAATACAGAAAGTATTGTTACAACTTGCCCTGCATAAGTCATATTTGCAAAGATTCCTGCAATATGTAGCGGTAAAAATGGAATAATTATATTTCTAATTATAGCTTCTACAATTTTTTGAAATTCCCCCATAACATCTTTTATTCCATGACCTTTAACTATAGCAATTCCTGTTCCTAAAATAAATGCCATTAATAGTGCTGTCATAACATCCATTATCGGTGGCATATTTATTGTTAAATAACCTTCTAAAAGACCGTGTTCTGGATTATCTGCTTTAGAAACCATTGAACCTGTTTTTAAAATCATTTTAAATACAGCTGTATTTACAAAATATGTAAACGTTCCTGATAACACTGTTGATAAATATGCAATCGCTGTTGTTATTCCCAATAGTTTTCCTGCTCCTGCTCCTAATTCACCAATTCCAGGTGCAACAAATCCTATTATTATAAGTGGTATTGAGAATTTTAAAAAGTTTCCAAAAATACCATTAAATGTAGCTAAAACTTTAACTGGCATTTCTATTCCTAACATTCCTACACCTATACCTATTATAATTGCTAAAATTAATCTTGGTAAAAGATCTATTTTTTTCATTTTTAAACCTCCGTGCAAAATTTAATGTTTACTTAAAGAACCTATAGTCTTATTATTACTACATTTTGTTTGTTTTTGCAAATATATTATATGAAACTATCATTAAATTTGTATTTTTTCTATATATGTAATATAATTAATATAAAAACTTAATTATATTAAGAATTGAGGATGTGAAAAATGATAAAAGGAAATGTTGATGGAGTTAGAGATTCAGTTTTAGCTGAATTAGAAAATATCTATAGCATGAATGTAGAAAAAGGGAAGCTTGTTAATCCTGAAATTGTTGAACTTATCACTGATATAACAAGACTTATTAATCGTGAGATTAGTGTTGCAATT
Source organism: Cetobacterium sp. (assembly GCA_051652625.1). Lineage (GTDB taxonomy): Bacteria > Fusobacteriota > Fusobacteriia > Fusobacteriales > Fusobacteriaceae > Cetobacterium_A. The sequence continues at coordinate 4,039 of JBOFUO010000040.1, read as the reverse complement.
GATAGAAGAGGAAGAATTTTAGAGGTTTCTATTGGAGATAGTAACAGCGTGGAGTTACCTATTCTTGAAATTTCTAGTAAAAAATTAAGTGGTGTAAAAGTTATACATACTCATCCAAATGGATATTCTAAACTTTCAATGATAGATATTTCTGCTCTTTTAAAATTAAAATTGGATGCAATTTTAGCTATCGGAGTTGGAGAATCAGAAATTACTGGTATCAATGTTGGATATTGTAAAATTGAAAATCAAGAACTTACATACGAAGAGTTTCAAAATCTTTCTTTAGAAAAAACTTTAACTATTGAGTACCTAGATAAAGCTTTAGATATAGAAGCAGAACTTAGAAAAAATGATGTTGTTGAAGATGATAGTGAATATGCAATTATAGTTGGTGTTGATTCTTTAGAAAGCTTAGACGAACTTGAAGAACTTGCTAGAGCTTGTGAAGTTAATGTCGCTGGAAGAATCTTCCAAAAAATCAAAAGAATTGACAACATTTTTTATATTGGAAGTGGAAAAGTTAAAGAACTTGCAATGCTAAGACAAATTAAAAATGCTAATCTAATAATTTTCGATGAAGAATTAAGTGGAATTCAAATTAAAAATTTAGAAGCTGTTACTGGTTGTAAAGTTATTGATAGAACTATTTTAATTCTTGAAATTTTTGCTAGAAGAGCTAGAACTAGAGAAGCTAAAATCCAAGTTGAATTAGCACAACTTAAATACAGAAGTCACAGACTTATTGGATTAGGAAGTGTTATGTCTAGAACTGGTGGAGGTATTGGTACTAAAGGTCCTGGAGAGAAAAAGCTGGAAATTGACAGAAGAAGAATTAAAGATGATATATTTGCCCTAAGACAAGAATTAGAAAAGATTAAAAAAATAAGAGCTCTTCAAAGAACTAAAAGAGAAAGTTCGGGTATCCCTAGAGTATCTCTTGTTGGATATACAAATGTTGGTAAATCAACTCTTAGAAATCTTCTTGTTGATATGTATCCTAGTGACAATACTGTAAAAAAAGAAGCTGTATTTGCAGAAAATATGCTTTTTGCTACACTTGATGCTACAACTAGAACTATGGTTTTACCTGATAAAAGAGTTAGTGCATTAACTGATACTGTTGGTTTTGTTAGAAAATTACCTCATGATCTTGTTGAAGCTTTTAAATCTACTCTTGAAGAAGTTATATTTTCAGACCTTCTAGTTCATCTTGTAGATGCTTCTAGTGAAACTGTAATTCAACAAATTCAATCTGTAGAAAATGTTTTAACTGAATTGGGAGCTTATGATAAACCTATAATTTTAGCTTTAAATAAGTGTGATGTTGCCACAGAAGAGCAAATTCAAAATTTAAAAGAACTATATAGTCATCTTGATATCGTTGAAATTAGTGCAAAAAATGAAGTTAATATAGATTTACTTATAGAAAAAGTTATGACATCTTTACCAAGAACTATGAAAAGAGTTGAACTTTTAATTCCGTACACAGAATCCTCTATAAGTTCTTACCTACATAGAAACTCTATAATTGAAAGTGAATCTTACGAAGGTGAAGGTACTCTAATGACTGTAACCTTAAGTGATGAAGCTTATAACAAGTGTTCTAAATTTATTATAAATGAATTTTAATTATTTTTTATAAAAATCATTGACATTTTCATTTTATTATGGTACTATTATTTTGTGATTGCGGGAGTAGCTCAGTTGGGAGAGCGTCAGCCTTCCAAGCTGAATGTCGCGAGTTCGACCCTCGTCTCCCGCTCCATAAAATATTTGGTACTTGTGCCCCGTTCGTTCAACGGTTAGGACAATAGATTTTCACTCTATAGACAGGGGTTCGATTCCCCTACGGGGTACCATTCGGGGATATAGCTCAGTTGGGAGAGCGACGCACTTGCACTGCGTAGGTCAGCGGTTCGACTCCGCTTATCTCCACCATTGCCTAGATAGCTCAGTTGGCTAGAGCACCCGGTTCATACCCGGGCGGTCGAAGGTTCGAATCCTTTTCTAGGCACCATTTAGAATTTTAACACTCTTAACGAGTGTTTTTTTTATACTTCAAAATAGAAAAATGGAGTTGCTTATGCAACCCCATTTTTCTATTTATTATACTTTATACATTTAGCTATCTGAATCACAATTGTAGGAACAAATGCCAATAGCCCTATCTGAATAAAATTAAAAAGTGTTAAATCTGATACTTCAAACATACTATGAAATACAGGTATCACTAGTACAACACATAAAAATATCAACCCTAATAAAAACGCATATATACTAAACATATTTTTTGTAAAACCTAATTTAAAAATCGAACTTTCTCCTCTACAATTAAAACCGTGAAATAATCTTCCTAAGCATAATGTTGAAAATGCCATAGTGCTACCCAACTTTGAATCTCCATTCGCAAATCCAAGATAAAAAGCTACAATTGTTGCTATCGCTATTAAAAATCCTTCTATTAGTATTTTTATTGAAAGTTCTCTATTAAGCAAAGATGCATTTGCTTCTCTAGGTTTTTCATTTAAAACATTTCCTCTAGAGGGCTCCATTCCAATCGCTATCGCTGGTAAACTATCTGTAAGTAAGTTAATGAACAACAAATGTACTGGTGCAAATATAACTGGAAGACCCATTAAAGACGCATAAAAAACTGCTAAAATTCCCGCTGTATTTCCAGAAAGCAAAAATCTTATAGAATTTTTTATATTAGCATATAAATTTCTTCCTATAACAACTGATTTAACTATAGTCGAAAAATTATCATCTGTAAGTATCATTGAAGCCGCATCTTTAGAAACTTCAGTTCCTGTTATACCCATCGCTATTCCTATATCAGCCTTTTTTAGAGCTGGTGCATCATTTACCCCATCACCAGTCATAGCACAAATTTTGCCTAACTTTTGCCAAGCTGAAACTATTCTTATTTTATGTTCTGGTGAAACTCTGGCATATACAGAAATTCTTTCTACACGTTTCACTAACTCTTCATCAGTCATCTCTTCTACTTCAAATCCATTTAACGTTTCATCACCAGCTTTATATATCCCAATCTCTTCAGCTATAGCTTTTGCTGTAACCTTATAATCTCCTGTTATCATAACTGTTTTTATTCCTGCCTTCACACAATCTTGCACCGCTTTTTTCGACTCTTCTCTCGGAGGATCCACCATACTTATTAATCCTATAAATATAAAATCTTTTTCATCTCCAAACTCTAATTCTCGATCAACATCTAGCTCTTTCATTCCAAAAGATAAAACTCTCAATCCTAATTGAGCAAATTTTATATTTGCACTTTTTATTCTTTCTCTATCCTCTGGAGTTATAGATTGTATCTTTCCATTTTCTTTTAAAATATATTTTGCTCTATCTACTACAATATCAGGAGCTCCTTTTGTTAATAGGTAATCTTTTTCTTCTATTCTATTTAAAGTACTCATCATTTTTCTATCTGAATCAAATGGTAGCTCTTTCAATCTTGGATAGCTAGTTCTAATTTCATTTTCAATCATCCCGTATTTACGACCTATATTTACAAGGGCAACTTCTGTAGGATCTCCAATTTCTTGCCCATTCAAATTTGTGGCATCACTACATAAAATAGCTATTCTTAATAACTCTAGCTCAATTTTAGAATTTAAATCTATTTTATCAGCATTAATACTTTTTTCATCAACGTATATTTTTTTTACTGTCATTTTATTTTGTGTTAATGTTCCTGTTTTATCAGAACAAATTACAGATACACATCCCAAAGATTCAACTGAATGTAATTTTTTGATTATTGCATTTTCTTTAGCCATTTTTTGAGTTCCTATCGCTAAAACTATTGTAACTATCGATCCTAGAGCTTCTGGAATAGCAGCTACAGCTAGTGCTACTGCAAACATCAAGGAATTTATCAAAGTTACTCCTCTTGCTATCCCCATAAAGAATACAGCAACACATAAAACTATTATTGCTACTGAAAGCTTATGCCCAAATTTTTCTAAAGATTTTTGTAAAGGAGTAGCTACATCTTCTGTTTCATCCA
>JBOFUO010000039.1:0-12508 GCA_051652625.1 Cetobacterium sp. | reverse complement strand
AATATTGATTGGCAACGATAGCTATGGAGGTACACCCAGTAACATTTCGAACCTGGAAGTTAAGCCCATAAACGCTGAAAGTACTTGGGGGGCAGCCCCCTGGGAGGATAAGTAGTTGCCAATCTTTTTTTTTATTTTTTGTAAAAATAGAAAGGGGTTTTTATGAGAAAAATTATATTTTTAGACAGAGATGGAACAATAAACGTAGAGAAGTCTTACTTGCATAAGTGGGAAGATTTTGAATTTGAAAAGAATGCGATAGCAGGCTTGATTGAATTGAAAAATTTAGGATATGAATTTATAGTAGTAACTAATCAATCTGGAATTGCGAGAGGTTATTATTCAGAGGAAGATTTAAAAACTCTAAACACTAGAATGGTTACAGAGCTTCAAAAACATGGAGTAGAGATATTGGAGTGTTATTACTGCCCACATCATCCAGACAAAGGTATAGGACACTATAAAGCTGACTGTGATTGTAGAAAACCAAATCCAGGAATGCTTTTAGAAGGAATAAAAAAATATAATGTTGATTTAAATAATTCTTTTATGGTAGGAGATAAAAAGGGTGATTTAGAAGCTGGTAAAAAAGCTGGTTTAAAATCAATACTCGTTTTAACTGGATATGGAGAAAAAACTAAACTTGAAATTAAAGATGAATATTTTATGGCAAAAGATTTGCTAGAAGTAGCTCAATATATAAAATAAAAAAAAACTGGAAAAAAATTCCAGTTTTTTTTATAGAAAAATTCGAATTAATGTTATAGAGATAATAATTTGTCCTAAGCCAACAATTATCCCATAAAAAGATGCTTTAGGGCCTTGCTTTATCAATTCACCAATATTAATTCTCATACCAATTCCAGCTAATGCTATAATTTCAAATTTAGATGATATCAGTTTAAATATTGTTGAAATATTTTGAGGAATAACTCCAAAACTAAAAAGAAAACAAAGTATAAAGAATCCAATTATATACGAAGGAACACGAAATGATTTGTTTTTTTTAGATTTAGTATCAATTTCACTTTCAGCGTCCTTATTTGTAAACTCTTTTGAACACCACATCACAACTACGACTAAAAATACAATTCTTACTATTTTAAAAATAGTTGCCATTTGAAGTACTTCGTGATTAACCATACTACCAGCAGCAATAACTTGACCAACAGATTGTAAAATCCCTCCAATTAAAGCAGATGTTTGTAGTGTACTATTTGAATATAAATAACTAGCAATAGGAATAAGTAAAAACATAAGTAGAGTACCAGTTAGATTTACAATAGTTATAGATATTCCCTTGTCATTTTCATTAGCTTTTATAACAGGAGAAGTAGCTCCAATTGCAGAAGAACCACAAACAGCATTACCACTTGCCATAAGAGCACAGAACTCTTTTGAAAAGCCTAGTTTTTTTCCAACATACATTGATAAAATTATAGTTAAACTCATCTGTAAAACGATGAATAATATTCCAAAAAATCCAAGTTCTAAAATTGTATGAAAACTTAAAGTTCCACCAAGCAAGACTATTGAATATGATAACAAGTCACTTTCTGAAAATTTTGAACCAGGTGCAAAAACTTTTGATTTAGCAAAAGTATTACCTGCAATTAAACCAAAACCAATAGCTAATGGTGCACCTCCAATACTGGGAATAAATTTCCCAAAAAACAACCCTAACTGAGCAAGTAAAATACACACGATTAAACCAGGAATTATTTTTTTTATAAAATTCATCCTAAAACCTCCTGAAATATTTTCAATTTTAAATATAATATAACATATTTTCAAAGTAAAAAAAATATTTTTTTGAATTATTATTCAAAAAAGTGGAAAGGTCTATAAATTGACTAATAAATCTAATTATGGTAATATATTCATAAGAAATGATCAAAAAAAAGCTAGGAAGGATGTAAGGATGTTTGGAGATTTATTAAAGAAGATTTTCGGTACAAAAAACGACAGAGAGATTAAAAGAATTAAAAAGTTAGTAGCAGCAATAAACTCGTTAGAACCTGAAATTGAGAAGCTTTCAGATGAGGAGTTAAAAGGTAAAACTTATGAATTTAGAGAAAGATTAGAAAAAGGTGAGGTATTAGATAACCTTTTAGTTGAAGCTTTTGCAGTTGTAAGAGAAGCTTCAAAAAGAGTTCATGGTATGAGACACTATGATGTTCAACTAGTTGGTGGAATTGTACTTCATGAAGGTAAAATAACAGAGATGAAAACAGGAGAAGGTAAGACCCTTGTTGCAACAGCTCCAGTTTACTTAAATGCTTTAACTAGAAAAGGAGTTCATGTTATTACTGTAAATGATTACCTTGCTCAAAGAGATAGAGAGCTAATGGCAAGAGTTTATGAGTTCTTAGGATTAACATCAGATGTAATCGTAAATGGAATGGAAAATAAAGCTAGAAAAGCTGCTTATGAAGCTGATATAACTTATGGTACAAATTCTGAATTTGGATTTGATTATTTAAGAGATAATATGGTTAATAAATTTGAAGATAAAGTTCAAAGACCATTAAACTTCTGTATAGTAGATGAGGTGGATTCTATACTGATAGATGAAGCTAGAACTCCACTTATAATATCAGGAGCAGCATCAGAAACAACAAAATGGTATTCAATTTTCTGTCAAGTTGCATTTAGATTAGATAGAAGTGTAGAAACAGAAAAAATAAAAGATGCTAAAACAAAAAAAGAGATGAATATTCCTGATGACCAGTGGGGAGATTACGAAGTAGATGAAAAAGCTAGAAATATACTTTTAACTGATAAAGGAATAAGAAAAGTTGAACAGCTTTTAAATATTGAAAATTTATATTCACCAGAACATGTTGAGTTGACACACTACCTAAATCAAGCTCTAAAAGCTAAAGAACTATTCGTAAAGGATAGAGATTACCTAATTAGAGAGGGAGAGGTAGTAATAATAGATGAGTTTACAGGAAGAGCTATGGAAGGAAGAAGATATTCAGACGGTCTTCATCAAGCTATAGAAGCAAAAGAGGGAGTAAACGTAGCGGGAGAGAATCAAACTTTAGCTTCAATTACACTTCAAAATTACTTTAGAATGTATAATAAATTAGCTGGAATGACTGGTACAGCAGAAACAGAAGCATCAGAATTTATGCATACTTATGGATTGGAAGTTATTGTGATACCAACTAATAAACCTATTCAAAGAGTAGATTTCCCAGATTTAGTTTATAAAACTAAAAAAGAAAAAACTAATGCAATAATAGCAAGAATAGAGGAACTTTATGCAAAAGGTCAACCAGTTCTAGTTGGAACGGTTTCAATAAAAAGTTCAGAAGAGCTATCAGAGCTATTAAAAGAGAAGGGCATACCACATAATGTACTTAATGCTAAGTTACACGAGAAAGAAGCTGAAATCGTAGCTCAGGCTGGTAGATATGCAGGTGTTACAATAGCTACAAACATGGCTGGTAGAGGAACAGATATAATGTTAGGAGGAAATCCTGAATTTAGAGCTGTTGCTGAAATTGGTAGTAGAGATGCAGGAAATTATCCTGTTATATTAGATAAATATCGTGCTGAATGTGAAGAGGAAAAAAGAAAAGTAATCGAAGCTGGTGGATTATTTATACTTGGTACTGAAAGACATGAATCAAGAAGAATAGATAATCAGTTAAGAGGAAGAGCAGGAAGACAGGGAGACCCTGGAGCATCTGAGTTCTACCTATGCTTAGAAGATGACTTGATGAGATTATTTGGCTCTGAAAGAATTCAAAACGTGATGGAAAAGCTAGGTTTACCAGAGGGAGAATCTATCCAACATAGAATGATAAATAAAGCTATTGAAAATGCTCAGAAAAAAGTAGAATCTAGAAACTTTGGAATCAGAAAAAATCTGCTTGAGTTTGACGATGTAATGAACAAGCAGAGAGAAGCAATCTATTCTAGTAGAAACGAAGCTTTAGAAAAAGAGGATTTAAAAGAAACAATTCTAGGAATGTTAAAATCTAGTATTTCTGATATAGTTGTAGAGAGATTTATAGGAGAGTTTAAAGAAGAGTGGGATATAGTTGGAGTTAAAGATTCTATTTTAGAAAAATATGCTTTTGAAATAACTGATTTAGAAGAGTATAAAGCTTTAACTGTAGAAGAGTATGCTGAAAAATTATATTTAATAATTTCAAAAGAATACGAAGCTAAAGAGGATGATTTAACTTCTGAAGTTATGAGAAAAGTAGAAAAATATGTTCTGTTCGAAGTTGTAGATGCAAGATGGAGAGAACACTTAAAAGCTTTAGATGCATTGAGAGAGGGAATATATTTAAGATCATATGGTCAAAAAGACCCATTGGTTGAATATAAAATAATATCTGGAGATATGTATTCAAGAATGCTTTCAACAATAAAAGCAGAAGCAACATCTTATATGTTTAAAGTTGTTATTAAAAATCCCGAAGAAGAAGTATTAGAACCTGGTGAAGGTGAAGAGCTAGATTACGAATCAGCTTGTATTTGTGGTAGTGGAAAAATATACGGAAAATGTTGTGGAAGAGTTTAGGGAGGAAAAATGAAAAAGATTTTAGTTTTAGTTACTCTGTTAGCTGCTCTAACAGGATGTAGTTCAACAAAGAAAAATAGTGATAGTTTACAAGAAAAATATAAAGTAGATACAGTAGCTATGAAAAATTGGGAAAAAACATTCTCTAATGTAATAACAGGAGAAGCAGAATTAGAAGATTGGTATGGTGCTGATGAGCCAATAGGTTTCTTGGCTAGAAATCAAAAGTTAGATCAAAAACAAGTTAAGTTTTTAGATTCTTTAAAAACAAAAGGGGATATAACAGCTGCTGATGAAGATGAGTTTAATGCAATCTTAGAAAAGACAGTAAAAAAACTTCCTAGACAGTATTATTTAAAAGATGAAAACTTAAAAGACCCTGCAGGGTTAGCAAAATATATGGTAGCACAGTCATACATTAGAATGATGAATCCATCTAATCATATAGCAAATGAAGTAGCTACAAAAGAGGAATGGGCAGAGATTGTAGCGTTCTCTAAAAAAGATGATTTAACAGAAAAAGAGGTTAAAAGATTTAGAAAAATGTTAAATAAATTTATAAAAAGAGGAGAGTTCTTCGATTCTAAAACTTGGTACTTTGTAGAAGTTTCACCTAGAATCATAGAGGTAAATAACATCTATAAAAAAACTGACAAAACAAAATTAGAGAAAAACAATGTAAATGCAAAAAGTTTATACTTAGCATATTCTGAGTACTTCTCTAAATTAGAAAAGTGGGATGACTAAAAAATTATGGCGCCTTTAGAAATAAAGGTGCCTTATTCAATTGTAGGAGGATTTTATGAAAGAAAGATATGATCTTCACACTCATACAACATATTCAGATGGAACTTTTTCAGTACAAGAACTTTTAAAAAGAGCTAAATATGTTGGATTAACAGGAATTGCAATAACAGACCATGACACTATGGAAGGGATTCTAGAAGCTCGAGAAATAGCAAAAAACTTAGATTTAGATTTTATATCTGGAATAGAGTTTTCATGCAGTTATAATGGCTATGAAATACATATTTTAGGCTATAATTTAGATGAAAAATCAGAAAAACTAGCGTCTAAATTGTTAGAACTAAAAAAAGCTCGTAGAGAAAGAAATGAAAAAATTATAAAAAAATTAAATAATTTAGGGTTAAAAATAACAGTAGAAGAGATAGAAACCGCAGCAACTGGAAGTATTGTCAGTCGTGCTCATATATGCAATGTCATGATGAAAAAAGGATTTGTCTATACAAAAGGAGAAGCTTTTAGACAATATTTAGGAAGCAAAGGTGCTGCTTATGTTGAAAAAGGTAGCTCTAGCGTTATAGAGATAATAGAGCTTATAAAAGAGTGTGGTGGAGTATCAGCATTAGCTCATCCAAGCTTAATTTCAGATTCAAAAGAAGTTGTAGAAAAAATATTAGACGTACTTGTAAAAGTAGGATTAGATGGAATAGAAGTTGAATATAGTTCATATTCACCAAAAGACGCTGAATATTACAAAAGCTTGGCAAAAGATAAAAATCTTTTATCTGTAGGAGGCTCTGATTTTCATGGTGAAAATCGTGCTGGAATAGATGTTGGCCATACTTCAATAGATAAAGAGGTTATAAAAGAGTTATTAAAAAGAAGAGATATGGAGGGTAAAAAATGATTATAGTAACAGGAGCAGCTGGATTTATAGGTAGTGCTTATATTTGGAAGCTAAATGAGATGGGAATAAACGATATATTAGCAGTTGATAAGTTCAGAACAGAAGAAAAATGGTTAAACTTAAGAAAAAGAGATTATGCTGATTGGTGTGATAGAGATGAACTATTTGATTGGTTAAAAGTAGAAGAGAATGCATCAAAGGTAGAGGCAATTTTACATATGGGAGCTATTTCTGCTACAACAGAAAGAGATGGAGATCTTTTAATGAAAAATAACTATGAGTATTCTAAAAACTTATGGAATTTCTGTACTGAGAGAGATATCACTTATGTTTATGCATCTTCAGCAGCTACTTATGGAGGGGGAGAACAAGGTTATAGTGATGAGTCTTCAGTAGAAGAGTTAAAAAAATTAATGCCTTTAAATAAATATGGATATTCTAAAAAGTTCTTTGACGATTGGGCATTTAAACAAAAAGCAGCACCAAAGCAATGGATAGGAGCTAAATTCTTTAATGTTTATGGTCCACAAGAGTATCATAAAGGAAGAATGGCTTCAATGGTATTCCATACGTTTAACCAATACAACGAAGAAGGTGGAGTAAAGCTGTTTAAGTCTCATAAAGAGGGATATAAAGATGGAGAGCAATTAAGAGATTTTGTTTATATAAAGGACGTTGTAGATATGTTGTACTTCTGTATGTTCAATAAGGTAGATTCTGGAGTTTATAATGTTGGAACTGGAAAAGCAAGAAGTTTCTGTGATTTATCAATGGAAACAATGAAAAATGCTAGTGAAAACTTTGAGCTTAAAACAGAAGAGGTAATAGAGTTTGTTCCTATGCCAGAGGACTTAAGAGGAAGATACCAATACTTTACAGAGGCATCTATGAATAAGTTAAAATTAGCGGGCTATAAAAAAGAGTTTTACTCTTTAGAAGAGGGTGTAGCTGATTACGTTAAATACTTAAAAAAAGAGGATAGTTACTTATAGGGGGAACAAAATGAATCCATTTTTACTAGTTATAATACTGGGAATAGTTGAGGGAATGACAGAGTTTGTTCCAGTTAGTAGTACAGGACATATGATATTGGTTGAAAGATTTATAAATTCAAGCTTGGTATCTAAAAGTTTTATGGAAAGCTTTTTAGTAATAATTCAATTTGGAGCAATACTATCAGTAGTTGCTTATTTTTGGAAAGATTTAACACCTTTTGTAAAAACAAAAGATGAGTTTAAAGAGAGAATGTCTCTATGGAGTAAAATAGTTGTAGGAGTTTTACCTGCCGGTATTATAGGACTTTTGGCGGATGACTATATCTCTGAATTCTTTATGGATAGTCCAACAATTGTAGCAATTATGCTAATAGTTTATGGAATTATATTCTTAGTTGTTGAAAGAAAACAGTTTTCAGGAAGTGTGGATTCAATAAAAAAGATGTCATATAAGCTAGCAATAGCAGTAGGATTTTTCCAATGTTTAGCTATGATTCCTGGAACATCTAGGTCTGGTGCGACAATAATAGGAGCTTTACTTTTAGGTGTTTCAAGAGCAGCAGCAGCAGAATATTCATTCTTTTTAGCAATTCCAACAATGGCTGGAGCAACATTACTAAAATTAATGAAAAATGGACTTAATTTTACAACTTTAGAGTGGCAACTTTTAGCAGTTGGGTCAATTGTTTCTTTTGTTGTAGCATATATAGTTATAAATTGGTTTATGGGATATATAAAAAAGAAAACATTTAAAGTTTTTGGAATATATAGAATAATTCTTGGAATATTGGTTTTATTATTAATGAAATAGAAAGTGGTGTATTTAAGTGGCTATAGTTACTAATTTTCCTCTTAGTGAAAAAAGTGTAGAGGAGTTTGTAAGAATTCTATTGCCTGAGGCAGTAGGAAAAGATATAAAGGGTGAAGCTGTTTATTTTGAAAATAAAATATTAGTTAAAGTTGAAATTGATGGAAAAAGTGCAGAGATTGAAGAGGAAAATTTTGAAAACTTAATGAGTGACCAAAATGTAATTATGATAAAAGGAGCACTTTTAAAAGCTTTTAATAAAAATTATCCTTGGGGAAGTTTGGTAGGAGTAAGACCAACAAAGATGACAAGAAGATTCTTTCAGATGGGATTGGGTAAAGAGAGAATTATAAAGCTATTAAATAATATGTATTTAACAAGCTTTGAAAAAATTGATCTTTTGATGAGAGTAATCGAAACAGAAGAGAGATTACTGAATAAAAAAGCTATGAATATGTATATAGGAATACCTTTTTGTCCATCAAAATGTAGATATTGTTCTTTTGCATCTTATGAAATTAATAGTAGTTTAGGAAGATTTTATCCAAAGTTTGTAGAAACTCTTTTAGACGAAATAAAGTTAGTAGGAGAGTTGTCAAAAGAGAAGGAGTTTAATTATGAATCGCTATATATTGGTGGAGGAACTCCAAGTATTTTAACACTAGAGGACACAGAAAGAGTTTTAAAAGCTGTTCATAAGAATATAGATTTATCTAAGATAAAAGAGTTTACTTTTGAAGCTGGAAGAGAGGATGCAATAACTAGAGAAAAGTTAGAAGTCCTAAAAAAATACGGTGTAGATAGAGTCAGTTTAAATCCACAAACATTTAAAGAATCAACTTTGAAAGATTTAAATAGAACTTTTAATAGAGAACATTTTGACGAGGTTTATAGAGATATAAAAGAGATTGGATTTATACTAAATATGGATATAATTTTAGGGTTACCTGGAGAAAATGTAGATGATATTTTAAATACTTTAGAAGAGTTAAAAAAATACAATATAGAAAACTTAACAGTTCACTCTTTAGCTAAGAAAAAAGGTTCAATTCTTTATCATGAAAATTTTGAAGAGTCAGAAGTTGAAAGATTGATTGTAGAGGGTGCTATAAAGAGCTTGGTAGAAGAGAAAGGTATGCAACCTTACTATATGTATCGTCAAAAAAATAGTTTGGAGTGGGGAGAAAATGTAGGTTATTCAACTCCAGGAGCAGAGTCTAGATTCAATATAGAGATGATAGAGGAAAATCAACAAACTATGGGATTAGGTGGAGGAGCAATAAGTAAATCTCTACATAAAGATACAGAGTACAACGACCAAATAGAAAGATTGGTAAATCCAAAAGACCCAGCACTCTATATAGCTGAAATGAGATTGAGACACAACAAAAAAATAGAGTTCTTCTCATAAAATAAGGTAGATGGAGAGAGTATGAAAAAATGTATTGTTTTAATTTTAGCATTCTTTATGAATATAATTTCTTATTCTATAATAGAGAGTGAATTTAAAGTTATTGAAAGTAAAAATACTTTATCAGCTCAAAATTTATTGTTGGATATAAATGAAACGACTAAAGCAGAGATGCTAAAAAATGGTATTTCGAAAAGTTATGTTGATAAAATAGTAGAGTATCGTGAAATTACAGGTGGGTTTCAAGAAATCGCCAATATGAAAAGAATTGCTGGTATTGGAGCTAAAACTTATGACAAATTAAAACTTAAGTTTAAATCACCAAGTAAGGTAACTTTAAAAAAGTTTAATATAAATAAAGCAGATGATAAAACTTTAATTTATTATGGATTTAGTAAAAAAGAGATAGCAACCGTTAGAAAAAATGGAAATTTTAGAAATAATTTAGAGCTAAAAAAAATTATTTCAACTAAAAAGTATGAAGAGTTAAAAGATTGTATAGAATATTAAAGGTGGTAAAATAAATGAGTAGAATAATTAGAGGTGTAAGTAAAAACGCAAGGTTCGTTTTAGTAGATACAAAGAGTATAGTGCAATCAGCTTTGGATATTCATAAGTGTAGTCCAACAGCAATTTCAGCTTTTGGAAGATTGTTGTCAGCTTCAGTAATGATGGGTGCAACTTTAAAAGGTGATGATATTTTAACGCTGAGAACAGCGACAAATGGTCCGTTATCAACTATGGTTGCAACTATAAATAAAGATGGAGTAAAAGGTTATCTGTCAAATGGAGAAGCTGATTTACCATGGAAAGAAAATGGTCAACCAGATGTACAGAATTTAGTAGGAACAGGAATGTTACACGTAATTAAAGATTTAGGATTAAAAGAACCCTATGTTGGAATATCTACAATAACAAGTGGAGAGATAGCTTATGATATAGCTTATTACTACGTAACTTCAGAGCAAACTCCAACAGTTATAGCTCTAGGTGTAGATTTAGAAAATGAAACGACAGTTAGGTCAGCTGGTGGATATATGATTCAACTTTTACCAGATGCAACAGAAGAGTTTATCGTAGAGTTAGAGAAAAAAATTGGTGCAGTAAGAAGCGTGAGCGAGTTGTTTAAAGGTGGAATGAGTTTAGAAAACATGTTACATCTTTTATATGATGATATGAATGATGAAAATCCAGAAACACTAATTGAAGATTATGAAATTTTAGAAACAAAAGAGATAAAATATAATTGTAACTGTGATAGAGATAAGTTTTACAGAGGAGTTATTACTCTTGGTAAAACTCAGCTAGATGAAATATTAGAAGAAAAAGGTGAAGTAGAAGCAGAGTGTCATTTCTGTGGAAAAAAATACTCGTTTAAAAAAGAAGACTTAGCAGAAGTATTATAAAAAAATCTCCCAACTCTAGATGTTGGGAGATTTTTTGTATTCTATATGCTATTATTCTTCTATTATACCTAAAATTTCATCTAAGTCTAAGAGCATTTTCTCTTTTGAAGAGTAGTTTATTCTAATTCCTGATTTTTTAGAAAAAATAACTTTCATATTAACTGAAAATTTAGAGGTAATATCATATTCATCACTTATAGCAAGAATATTACCAACTCTGTAATTTTTTTCATCGTTGTTTTGAATAAGTATTATACCAGTTGAAGTTTGTGGTTCTAAATTAACAATTTCAACTAAAACTCTGTTACCAATCGGTTTAATTTTCATAAAATCCTCCTAAAAAACTAAGATACTAGATTGTAGCTAAAAAAAATGATAAAAGCAACAAAAAAAAGAAGAGATGACGGGTTCATCTCTTCTTCAACGGGTAATTCTAACCATCAACTGGAGGGTATCTGGTTATATATATAATAAGTTTAGCACCTTATTATCAATTTATGGTATAATTAATTAAAAACAGTAATTATGTTCAACCTAGTTAAATATAATAGTGTTTTAAATTAATATTCTTTTACAAGGTAAAATATACATCAAAAAAAAGGGTTTGTCAATATAAAGTTTAAAGGAGTGGGGATGGATTTTAAAAGTCAAAATAAAAATATTACAAATTTATTGAAATATATTAATGCAACAGGGGGAGCAAATAAATTAGAGATAGCTGAAAATATAATGGTTTCTCCAGCAGCACTAACAAAAATATCAAAAAAATTATTGGGAGATAATATACTTCTAGATAAAAAATTTGTTGATGAAAATGGCAGAAAAAAAAATCTTTTAGTTATAAATTATGATAGATTTTATTCAATAGGGGTATTAATTGAAGAACATTTAACAAAAGTAATACTAACAAATTTAAATAATAATATTATTAAAGAGTTAGAATTCGAAAATAATTATAATGAAAATTTTGAAGAGTACTTAAAAGCTTTATTAGAATTTATAGATAAACTTGTAAAAAATAGTGAGGTTGTAGGAGAAAGAGTTTTAGGTGTTGGAGTTGTTATGAGTAATGAGTTTATTGTAAAAAAATCTTTAGACTTGTTTAGAGAGGATAGATTTTTAACTTTAAAAAAAGCTATTATGGAAAAATTTGAAGCCTATGTTTTTGTTGAAACAGAGATTAGAGCACAATCGTTATATGAAGCTTTTTTAAAGCCAGAATATAAAAACTTTTTCTTGATTAAATACGGTGAAAAAAGAGGAAGTGCAATAATAATAGATAATAAATTGTTAAATCCAGCTATATCCCACTATCGGTCTATGGGAACAAGACACTTTATAGTAGAGCCTAACTCGAATGTTTATTGTGAAGTTTGTAAGAAAAAAGGCTGTTTTGAAACTATGGTTTCTCCTAAAAATATTTTTGATGAAATATTAAAAGAAAATAATTATTCACCAGCAATAGAAGAACTATATAAAAATATGAGTTTTGAAGAGTTTGTAAAAAGAGCAGAGGATGGAGAGATAACTGAATGTAAATCATTGAGAAAAATAGCAAAATATATTGCCATTCTAATGATAAACCACAATAATTTACTTCCACTAGATACTTTTTTACTTTCAGGGGAAACGTTTAAGAGTACTCTATTTTTAAGTTATTTAAAAATGTATTTACAAGAGTTTCAACTTGGAGA
>JBOFUO010000038.1:0-7949 GCA_051652625.1 Cetobacterium sp. | reverse complement strand
AGTAATTCATAATACTCTTTTTGAAGTCCTATTGATGATCCAGGAATTTTTCCTAAATTAAGTTTATTTTTTTCTCCTAATATATCTATATCTGAGATAGCATAAGGATATTTTCTTTTCAAATCGACATCTCCAAGAGATATAATTTTTGTATTTAAACTATTTCTTTTTATAATCCTATTCAAAAAAAATTCATGTATACTATCTTTTGTTACATAAAAATCCATATCTTCTAAATCTTCTATTTTATTAATTTTTTTATCTTTCGAAATAACCATTAAATTTTCTGTTGTTATTTCATTTGAAAATAGTGCATATTCAGATCTTTCTTCAGAATAGTTTAAAAAATTTAAAATGTCAATTTCTTTTCTTTTAAATCCATTGTATATTTTATCCCAACTACCTTTTTCTTCAATAATACTTAATCCTAAATATTGAGTTAGCATCTCGTCTATAATTTTATTTAATGAATCATTTTCAACTTCATAGTCCGCAAAATAATTTATTTTTTTTCCAACTACTAAAGTTTTACTTTTAATTTTTTCAAGATACTCTTTTTCAGCTCGGTTTTTAGGAATATACACATCACTTGAAAGCAACGATGTATAAATAAAAGTAAAAACAACTAATAATTTAAATGCATTCATTATATTTTTCCCTTTTTTTATTTTTCTTTTTATTTTTAGAAATCTTTCCTTATAATTATATCTTGAATTCTATTTTTTTTCTATAAAAATTATACTTTTTTTTAAATTTTTGGTTTTTATTGGTTTTTATTGGTTTTTACCTGTCTTTTACCGTTTTTTTATTCTAACTTTACACACCTAGTTTATAATCATATTATAATATTTACGGAGGATATAAAATGATTAACAAAAAAATAATTTGTTCAATACTTTTATCAGGAGTTTTAACTGCTTGTGGAAGTTCTGAAAAGCCAATAGAAAATAAAACTACCGCTAAAGAAGTTACTGTTTATACTGCTCTTGAAAATGAACAAATTCCAGAATATTTAGCGTCTTTCAAAGAAAAGCATCCTGATATTAAGCTTAATATTATTAGAGAATCAACTGGTGTTATTATTTCACGTATTTTAGCTGAAAAAAATAATCCTGTAGCGGATGTTATTTGGGGAACTGCAGCTACTGGGCTCTTATCTTTAGACGAAGCAAATTTATTAAAACCTTATTCGCCAGAAGGAATCGAAAAAATAAATACTAAATTCAGAGATATGACTAATGAGCATCCTAAATGGGTGGGAAACAATGCTTGGATGACAGCAATCTCAGTTAATACTATAGAGATGAAAAAGATGGGTCTTGAAGAACCTAAAAATTTTGCTGACCTTATAAAACCCGAATATAAAGGACTAGTATCTATGGCAACTCCTACTTCTTCTGGAACAGGATTCTTAACTGTATCTGCACTTTTACAACTATTTGGTGAAGAAAGAGGATGGGAGTATATAAATGCCCTGCATAATAATATTGGAGTTTACACTCATTCTGGTTCAAAACCATCTAAAACAGCGGCATCTGGTGAATATCCAATTGGAATATCTTACGGATATCCTGGAATCAAAATAAAAAATGAAGGTGCTCCACTAAATGTTTACTTCCCTTCTGAAGGTTCTGGATGGGATTCTGAGGCAAATGCACTTATAAATAAAAATAATATTAAATATGAAGCTAAAATATTCTTAGATTGGGCAATTTCAGAAGATGCAATGAAAATGTATGCTAAATCATATGCTATAGTTTCTAGAGATGTTAAAATTGCTCCGCCTAAAGGCTTTCCTCAAAATCCTATAACTCAACTTATAGCGAATGATTTCTCTTGGGCATCTACTAACAAAGCACACATTCTAAAAACTTGGGAATCTAAGTTCGGTTCAAAAACAGAAAAGAAATAGTTTTAGGAGGATTTAATGAGTTATTTGAAAATAAAAAATGTTGCTAAAAATTTTGGTAACTTTACAGCTTTAAAAAATATTGATTTTGAAATTGAAAGAGGTGAATTCATCTGCTTTTTAGGGCCATCTGGTTGTGGTAAAACAACACTGCTTCGTATTATTGCTGGTCTTGAAAGTGTAGATGGTGGTGAAATCTTTTTAAAAGATGAAAATATAACAGCAAAACACCCTTCAAAAAGAAATATGTCTATTGTTTTTCAATCATATGCACTTTTTCCTAACTTAACTGTAGGTGAAAATATTGCATATGGAATGAAAAATAAAAAGATGCCAAAAGATATTATTATAAAAAAAGTTGATGAATCTCTAGAATTGGTTGGGCTAAGAGGTCAAGAAGACAAGTATCCAAATGAACTTTCTGGTGGACAACAACAAAGAGTTGCTCTTGCTAGAGCTATCTCTTACTCTCCAGATATTCTATTACTTGATGAGCCACTATCAGCTCTAGATGCAAAAGTTAGAGAAAAGCTTAGAAATGATATTAAAGATTTACAAAAAAAACTTGGAATTACAACAATTATGGTTACTCATGACCAAGAAGAAGCTCTTTCAATGGCGGATAGAATTGTTGTTATGGACAATGCTAAAGTTGTTCAAGTTGGAACTCCACAAGATATCTACGAAAGACCATCTAATAACTTTATTGGAGATTTTATCGGTAAAATAAATAAATTTGAAATAAACGGAAAAAAAATTATGGCTCGACCTGAAGATATCTCTCTTGCAGATGTTTCGAGTGATGAATTCTTTGCTGGAACATTAAAGTCTTGGGAATATATGGGGTCATATTACAGACTTCAAATAAGGAAAAAAAATTATTCTATCGAAGTTGATATCTGTAGAAATAAAATTGAAAACATTATCCTTCACAAAGACCAAAATATATTTCTAAAGGTTGATAAAACTTTAGGAGGTGGAGTTGAGTGGAATTAAGTTTTAGAAAGTCAGAAAAACTACTTTCTGAAAAAGTAAGAGATATTATTATTTTTGCTATTATATTTTTCTTCATAATTTCATTAGCTTCTCCTCTTATTTCATTAGCTTTTAAAGCTACTGAAGATAATACTGGAAAGTTTATTGGATTAAGTAATTTTGTAGGATACTTAACTAGTCCTAGTGTTATGAGCTCTTTTCTAAATACATTGAAAATATCTATATCTACTATGACCATTAGTTTAACATTAGGATTTTTATACTCTTATGGAATTGCTCGTTGCAACTTAAAAATGAAATCTACCTTAAAATTTTTAATTTTACTACCTATTTTTGCTCCAACTATGTTACATGGTATCTCTTTAGTTTATCTTTTTGGAAGAATGGGAATTGTTACAACTGGATTTTTTGGTAGATTTCCAAACTTAGCTTTAGATATAAATCTCTATGGTTTTAGAGGAGTTGTCATAAGTGAGGTTATATACACTTTACCTCAAACTTACTTAATTACCTCAATGGCTCTTCAAAATAGTGATTATAGACTTTATGAAGCCGCTAAGACTCTTGGTAGTGGTAAAGTTAAACAATTTTTTACTATAACTCTTCCTTCTTGTAAGTATGCTTTGTTTTCTGCTGCTACTGTTGCTTTTATTCTAGCATTTACAGATTTTGGAGCTCCAAAGGTTGTTGGTGGAAATTATAATGTTTTAGCCACTGATGTTTACAAGCAAGTTATTGGACAATTAAATTTAGGGCGTGGTGCTGTTGTTAGTATTCTGTTATTAGTACCTGCTGTTATCTCTTTCTTCTTTGAAAAATCTTTTGAAAAAAAACAAAGAGATACATTCAATGCCAAGTCTACAAACTATAGAATTGAGCCTTCACCTTTAAGAGACAGATTCTTTAATGTTTTCTGTTCTGTAATAGCTTTTGGTATTTTAGGAATATTTATGGTTGCTCTTCTAGCTTCATTTGTTAAAATGTGGCCATATAATTTTGAATTTACTTTAAACAACTATAAGTTCTTTGATTTTAATGGAGGTGCTTTTAACTTCTATAAAAATTCAATTTCTATAGCTTTGCTTTCGGCATTTATTGGAACTATTATAGCTTACTTCTCAGCTTATGTTTGTCTTAAAACAGATAGTTTTCCATGGCTTAAGAATTTAATAAAATTCTTTGCAGTTGTTCCTCTTGCACTTCCTGGAATGGTTTTAGGACTTGGATATATTTTCTTCTTTAACAGCAATTATGTTAAAATCCCAATTATAGGGTGGATTAACAATCCATTCAACCATATTTATGGTACCATTTGGATTTTAGTTTTAGTTAATATAATCCACTTTTTCTCAGTTGCTTTTATGACTGCTAGTACCTCTTTGAAAAAGTTGGACAAAGAGTTTGAAATTGTTTCTTTATCTATGGGAGTTCCTTGGTATAAAACTTTTTTCAACGTGACTATTCAAATGACTAAAGAAACAATTGGTGAGATTTTTATATACTACTTTGTAAATTGTATGACTACAGTTTCTGCTGCTGTTTTCTTATACACTTCAAAAACTACTCTTGCATCTATTGCAATGATTAATTTAGATGAGGTTGGAGATTCTGCAAAAGCTGCTGCTATGGGTATTCTAATTGTACTTACAAACCTTTTCGTAAAAGCGATATATGAATTTATAAAAAAAAGATACTTCAGGAGGAATAGATAATGAAAAAAGAAATTAAAGGTATTATATTCGATTGGGCTGGTACTACAGTAGACTTTGGATGTTTTGCTCCATTAGAAGTTTTTATAAAAGTTTTTAAAGAAGTTGATATGGATATTACATACGAAGAAGCTAGAAAACCTATGGGAATGCTTAAAATCGATCATATCAAAGCTCTTTTAAAAATGGAAAGAATTCATGATTTATGGTTAAAAAAATTTAATAGAGAATACAATATTGATGATATAAATACTCTATATAATAGATTTGAAGAGATACTGTTCCAATCTTTAAAAAACTTTGCCGAACCTGTACCTGGAATGCTTCAATTACAAAAAGAACTAAGAGATAGAGGATTGAAAATAGGAAGTACTACTGGTTATACAAAAGAGATGTTAGATATCGTTGCTCCTAAAGCTAAAAGCTTTGGATACTCTCCAGATTTTAGAATCACATCTACAGAGGTTCCTGCTGGAAGACCTGAACCATATATGATATATCAAAATATGATAAATTTAGCTATTCCTAACAGATACTCTATTATTAAAGTTGGAGATACCTCTGTAGATATGCAAGAAGGTAAAAATGCTGGTGTATGGACTGTTGGAATTTTAAAAGGTGGAAGCGAGCTTGGGCTTTCAGAAAATGATGTTAAAACTATGGATCCTACAGAATTAAAAAATTTGATGGTAATAACTGCTAGAAAATTGTACGCTGCTGGAGCAGATTATATCGTTGAAGAGGTAGGAGAACTAACACATATAATCGATATAATTAATACTAGAATGAACTCAAAGGAGAATTTAAATGACTAATACAAAATTAAATGATAGACCATATATTCTTTTAACACCTGGACCTCTTACAACTTCTACAGATGTTAGGTCTGCTATGCTTAAAGATTGGTGTACTTGGGACAGTGAATATAATTTTTTAGTTCAAGATATGAGAAAAAGAGTTTTAAATATCGCTGAAGCTGATGATGACTATACTATGATTCCTATGCAAGGAAGTGGAACTTTTTCTGTTGAAGCAGTTTTAACTTCAACAGTTGGAGAAGATGAAAAGTTACTAATATTATCTAATGGTGCATATGGCGATAGAATGAAAACTATCTGTGATGTTGCTAAGGTTAAAAATGAATTTTATAAAATTGATCAAACTGAAAGTTATGATTTAACTCATCTAGAAAATATTTTAAAGACAAACTCTGACATTACTCATGTAGCTGTTGTACATTGTGAGACTACATCTGGAATTTTAAACTCTATAAAAGAGATTGGTGAAATTATAAAAAAATATAATAAAACTTTTATAGTTGATGCTATGTCTAGTTTTGGTGGAATCCATTTTAATGTTCCCGAACATAATATTGATTTTTTAATTAGTTCTGCTAACAAATGTATTCAAGGAGTTCCTGGTTTTGGATTTATAATCGCTAAAAAAGAAGCTCTTTTAAAATCTAAAGGAAAAGCACGTTCACACTCTTTAGATATTTTTGATCAATGGAATGTTATGGAAAGTGGAAATGGTAAATGGAGATTTACTTCTCCAACTCATGTTGTTAGAGCTTTCTACCAAGCACTTTTAGAGCTTGAAATAGAGGGTGGAGTTAAAGCAAGAGAAGCTCGATATAAAGAAAATCAACAAGAATTAGTTAAAGGGATGTCTCTTTTAGGATTCAACGCCATTATTCCTACAGAAAAGCAATCACCTATTATTACTACTTTCTATGCTCCTGCTCATCCAAACTATAAATTTGAAACTTTTTACTCAGAGTTAAAAAAACATGGATTTGTTATCTATCCAGGAAAACTAACTAAAGAGGAAAGTTTTAGAATTGGAAATATTGGAGAAGTTTATCCAAAAGACATTAAAACTTTAATAGATTCTATAGAAAAATCTATGATCTGGAGATAGAATTATGTTAATGAATGAACGTAGACAATATATTTTAGAAGAACTTAACAAAACAAATATTGTTTATGTTAAAAAACTTTCAGAAAAATACTCAGTTACAATGGAGACTATTCGTAAAGATTTAGATGATATTATAGCTGAAACTACAGATATTAAAAAAGTTTATGGAGGAGCTCTTAAAAGCTCCTCTGTTGATGAAAATTACTCTGTTAGAGATGAACTTTTTTCAAATGAAAAAGATTCCCTTGGAAAAAAAGCTGCAGAACTAATTAAAGATGATGATTGTATTTTTCTAGATGCTGGTAGTACAATTACAAAAATTATTCCTCATTTAAAATCTAAAAACAATTTAAAAATTGTAACAGTTTCTTTAGCTGTGCTTATTGAATTTACTAAATTTTTTCAAAACACAAATTGTACTCATAAAATATTTTTTATAGGTGGAGAGGTTAAGCTTAATCTACTTTCAACTTCAGGAACAGAGGTTGCATTATCAATAAAAAATTATTTTTTCAACAAAGCTTTTTTAACACTAGATGGAATCTCTTTTGAAAAAGGGATCACATCTCATAACTATGATGAAGCTCATGTAACAGCAGAAGTTTTAAAACATTGTTCTAAAAATATCTTTATGATTACAGAAGAGAAATTCAACTCTATAAAATTTTTTAAAGTTTGTAATTTAGATTCTGTTCATACAATAATTGCTGATAATCCTAACAATCAGTTTTTAAAAGAAATTAGTCAAAACTTTGAAATAAATATCTACTAATTTAATTCTTATATTTTTTAAAGGAAAAATCATTTTATTTTTGTAAAAAAAATTAATGATTTAAATTAACTTAGGAGGTTCTTATGGAAAAATGGAAATGTAATATATGCAACTGGATTTATGACCCTGAAAATGGAGATTCTGAAAATGGTGTTGCACCTGAAACTTCTTGGGAAGATGTGCCAGAAGATTGGGTTTGTCCTATTTGTGGTGTAGGAAAAGAAGATTTTGAAAAAGAATAGTTATTTTTTCTGAGGCTAAAATCCTCAGTTTTTTTAATTAAAATATATTTCTAGGAGGTTTTTATGTCAATGTTTTGCTATCAATGTCAAGAAACTGCAATGAACAAAGGTTGTACTATTAGAGGTGTTTGTGGTAAGGCTCCTGAAACTGCAAAATTACAAGATTTATTAATACACAATGCTAAAACTGTTTCTGCTTATATTGAATTATTACATGATAAAACATCTATATGCAATAGCCTTCACCGTTGGGTTGTGAACGCTCTTTTTGTGACTATTACAAATGCTAATTTTAGTGATAGTGCTATTATAAAAGAAATTGAAACTGGTGAAATGTATAGAGCTGCTTTAGAAATTGAACTTTCAAGCCAAAATATAGCTGTACCTGAAAAATATACAAA
>JBOFUO010000037.1:0-12338 GCA_051652625.1 Cetobacterium sp. | reverse complement strand
ACAACGAGGACAAGAGATGTTATTAATATACATAGTTACAAACTACTCCTTTCTTGGGGGGGATATTGGTTGGTCGAATAACTATTATACCTCAAAGGATTGGAATAGTTTCAATAAATTTTAAGTTAACAGAAACTTTAATTTTACAGGAGGAGTTATTATGAAAAAAGTTTTAGTAATATTTGAAGAGTGGTCAAAGAAAAATGTATTAATAGATAGTGCTATATTTTTTAAGGATAATTTTGGATATGAAATAGTTCCCCTATATATAAAAGATATTAGAAGGGAAGATATGATTCCTCCTACAATGGATGGAATGATAGTAAACTTAAATAATAACTCTTTTTCTGAAGAAAGAGAAGCTTTAGAAGAACTTGAATTAAAGAAACTTCAAGAGGATATTATATCTAAAGGTATTCATTCAAATTTGAATGTTGAGTTTGGATTTCCTTGGGATGTGATAAAAGAGTATTTAAAAACTGCAGATTTGTTGATGTTTGAAAAAGGCGAATCTCTTTCAGACTCAGCAATCACAGTTTTAAAAAATTATTTTAAACCAGTTATAATGATTGGAGAAAAAGCCATCACTTCTTTAGATAACGTTGCAATTTCAAGTGACGATGGAGTAAAAATAAATAAAAGTATGTTTTCTTTTATAAATATTCTGCCTGAAATAAAGAAATTTTCAATGTTTTCACTTTTTCATAAAATAGAAGATAATTCATTATTGAGATATTTAGAAGAAAAAGAATACAAGATAAAATATGAAAATTTTGATGGTGATAAAGCTAAAGATAGATATATAGAAGAAATCAATAAATTTGATTTACTGATTATGGGTAATCTTAGTAACAATTATTTGATTGAAAAAATAATAGGAAAAAAAGGTTTAAATATTATGGAGAAGTCTAAAACATCAATATTCATAGGGTGATTATATGAAAATATTAATAATTACAGATTCTCATGGAAACATGAATGGAATTTATGGTATAATAGCACAAGAAAATCCTGAATTAGTAATATGGACTGGAGATCATAGTGGTGATGGAGAAGAATGTTCATATTTATTTCCAGAAATTAAGTTCTATATAGTAAAAGGAAATTGTGACTTTTTTGATAGAAAATTCAAGGATGAAGAGATTTTAGATATAGACGGTATAAAGATACTTATTACACATGGGCATCTTTATGGTGTTAAACAAAATTTATTAGAATTAGAAGCTGTAGCAGAAAAATATAGAGTAAATGCTGTTTGTTTTGGTCATACACATATACCATACTTTAATGAAAAATCAGAAATAAAGTATTTTAATCCAGGAGCTTTAAAGGATAATAGATATGGTGTATTATTAATAAAGAACAAAGAGCTATTTTTTAATTATAAAGAAATAAAATAATAAAGCCTTGTTTAGGAGGAAACAGATGAAGAATAAGCTTAATGCTTTAAAGGATGAAGCTAGTTTAAATATCCAAAAAGCAGTAACACTACAAGAGATGGACGATATTAGAGTTAAGTATTTAGGGAAAAAAGGTGACTTTACAGAGATATCTAAATCAATGAGAGATTTAACACCAGAAGAAAGACCTGCGTTTGGACAAATGGTAAATGAAGCAAAAAACTTTATAACAACTTTAGTTGAAGAAAAAACAAATGAAATAAAAAATGTTGTAAAAAAAGAACAATTAGAAACAGAAACTTTAGATATATCTCTTCCTGGAAGAGCAGTTTCTACAGGTGGATTACATCCAATAACTGAAACTATGAATTTTTTAAAAAATATATTCATAGAGATGGGGTTTGATGTTGCTGAAGGGCCAGAAGTAGAATTTACTTCATATAACTTTGACGCTTTAAATATACCTGAAACACATCCTTCAAGAGATTTACAAGATACTTTCTACATGAGTGAAAATGTTGTATTAAGAACTCATACATCTCCAGTACAAGCTAGATATATGGAGAAACAAAAACCACCATTTAGAATGGTTTGTCCAGGAAAAGTTTATAGAAATGACTACGATATTTCTCATACTCCTATGTTCCATCAAATGGAAGGATTAATGGTAGGACCAGATGTATCTTTTGCTAATTTAAAAGCTATGTTAGAGCAATTTGTTACAAGAGTATTTGGAGAAACAAAAGTAAGATTTAGACCACATTTCTTCCCGTTTACAGAGCCAAGTGCTGAAATGGATGTGCAATGTGTTATCTGTAAAGGAGACGGTTGTAGACTTTGTAAACATACTGGTTGGTTAGAAATAATGGGATGCGGAATGGTAGACCCAGCAGTTTTAGCAGCAGTAGGATACGATTCAGAAGAAGTGTCAGGATTTGCATTTGGAATGGGAATAGAAAGAGTCACAATGTTGAGATATGGTATTGATGATTTAAGAGCATTCTTTGAAAATGATGTAAGATTCCTAAAGCAATTTAAATAAAAGGTGGAGGCATAGAATGTTAATTTCGTTAGATTGGTTAAAGCAATATGTCGATATAAAAGAGGACATAAAAGAGTTAGAAAACACTTTGACAATGATAGGTCAAGAGGTTGAAGCTATAGATGAGCAAGGAAAAGATTTAGCAAAAGTTCTTATTGGTGAAATAACAGAGTATGGAAAACATCCTGAAGCTGAAAAATTGACACTATTAAAAGTTAATGTTGGAGCAGAAGATGCACTTCAAATTGTTTGTGGAGCACCAAATCATAAATTAGGTGATAAGGTTGTAGTAGCAACAATAGGAGCTGTATTACCTGGTGATTTCAAAATAAAGAAGAGTAAAATAAGAGGAGTAGAATCTCAAGGGATGCTTTGCTCTGAAGTAGAATTAGGTCTTGGAAATGATGGGGATGGAATAATTATTCTTCCAGAAGATGCACCATTAGGAGTAGAATACAGACAGTACAAAAAATTAAATGATGTAGTTTTTGAATTAGAGATTACACCAAATAGACCAGACTGTTTATCTTATGTAGGAATAGCTAGAGAGATAGCGGCTTACTATGGTAGAAAAATTAAATGGCCTGAATTTGAATCTAAAAGTATAATTGAGAGAATAAATACAGGGCATATAGATATTAAAATAGAAGATAAAGATAGATGTAAAAGATTCTCAGGAAAAGTTATAAAAAATGTAAAAGTTGGAGAATCTCCTGAATGGTTAAAAAACAGATTAATTTCTATGGGATTAAAGCCAATAAATAATGTTGTAGATGCTACAAACTATATTTTATTTGAATGTAATCAACCTTTACATGCATATGATTTATCAAAAGTTGAAGATAGAAAAATTACAGTTAGAAAAGCTGTTCAAGGTGAAAAAATAGTAACTTTAGATGGAGTAGAAAGAGAACTTAACAAAGAAGAACTTATTATTGCAGATGCTACTAAACCTTTAGGAATAGCTGGAATAATGGGTGGAGAATCTTCTAAAGTTACAGAAGAAACAACTGAAATTTTCTTAGAGTGTGCTTATTTTACACCAGAAAATATTAGAAAAACATCTAAAGAATTAGCTTTATCAAGTGACTCTTCATATAGATTTGAAAGAGGATTAGATATAGAAAATACTGTTGAAGTTTTAGAAAGAGCAGCTCAATTAATTTCTCAACTTACTGAAGGAGAACTTTTAGAAGGAAGTATTGATAAATATATTGAAAAGTATGAAAAAATTGAAATACCTTTAAACTTAGAAAAATTAAGAAAGTTTGTAGGTAAAAATATAGAGATTGATATAGTAGGTAAAATACTTACAAATTTAGGTATCAATATAAAAACGTTAAATTCAACAACAATATTAGCAACACCACCTTCTTATAGAGGAGATCTTACTAGAACTGCAGATTTATATGAAGAGATAATAAGAATGTATGGTTTTGATAATATAGAAAATAAAATGCCAATAGAAAACATCAGACCAGGAGTAAAAGATTCAATGACTGTTGTTGTTGATGAAGCTAAAGAGGTTCTTGCAAAGTTAGGATTACAAGAAGTAATAAACTATAGTTTTATATCAAAAGATGCTATAAAACTATTAGGAATAACTGAACCAACTTTAGAGATTACTAATCCTATAAGTGATGATATGGCAGTTATGAGACCAACTTTAGTTTATAGTTTACTGTCTAATCTTAGAGATAACTTAAACAGAAATCAAAATGGATTAAGTTTCTTTGAAGTATCAAGAGTATATTCGCCAAAAGAAGATGGTTTAGCAAATGAAACTTTAAGAGCAACAATAGCTTTAGCTGGGAAAAGTTCAAAATCTTTATGGGATCCAAAACCAGAAGCAATGGATTTCTATACTTTAAAAGGTTTTGTTGAAAAGTTCTTAGAATATATGGGAGTAACAAGATACCAATTAGATAGATCGGAAGACAAAAACTTCCATCCAGGAAGAAGTGCAGATATAAGAATAGGGAAAATAAAAATAGGAACATTTGGAGAGATACATCCAGAAATTGCTGAGAATATGGATATCAAGAGAGAGAGAGCATATGTAGCAGAGTTGGATTTAACTACTCTATTAAACTATAGAGCTAAAAAACTTAAGTATGAAAAGATAGTTAAATATCCAGAAGTTACTAGAGATTTAGCAGTTGTATTAGAAAGAGATGTTTTAGTTGGGAAAATGTTGGAAGATATTAAAAAATCATCAAATCTAATAGAAAATGTTGCTATATTTGACGTTTATGAAGGAGATAAAATAGAAGCGGATAAAAAATCAGTTGCTATTAGCATCGTTTTAAGAAAAAAAGATGGAACTCTAGAAGAAAACGATATCAATATAACTATTGATAAAATCTTAAAGTTAATATCTAAAAGTTATAACGGAGAGATTAGACAATAGATAATAGAAAATTAATTAAAAGTTCAGGAGGAAACAATGGATTCACTAAGAGAATTATTTAAAGTAGGAAATGGACCATCAAGCTCTCATACAATGGGACCGGAGAGAGCGGCAAAAAGATTTAAAGCAGAAAATCCATCAGCAGCAAGTTTCAAAGTAGAGTTATATGGATCTTTAGCATTAACAGGAAAAGGACATTTAACTGACTATGTAATAATAGAAACATTAAAACCTAAAGCTACAGAAATTGTTTGGATGCCAGAATATGTACATCCTTACCATACTAATGGAATGAAATTTATTGCTTTAGATAAAGATGGAAACGAATTAAAAACTTGGTTATCATTCTCTGTTGGTGGAGGAACTCTTATGGAAGAGGGACAACAAAGACAAGGCGGATCAAAGGTTTATTCATTTGGAACGATGGAAGAAATCATGGAATGGTGTGATAAATATAAAAAAGAGTTATGGGAATTTGTAACTGAGAGTGAAGGAGAATCAATCTGGTATTTCTTAGATCAAATAAGAACAGCATTGGAAGAATCTGTAAAATCAGGACTTTCTAAAAATGGTATTTTACCAGGAACAATAAGATTACAAAGAAGAGCTCAATCATTCTACAGAAAAGCTAGAAATGATAAATCTAGAGGTGGATTTGTTGGAAGAATATTTGCTTATACACTAGCTGTATCTGAAGAGAATGGAGGAGGAGGTAGAGTTGTTACTGCCCCTACTTGTGGAGCTGCAGGAGTAATTCCAGGATTAATGTATGCATTAAAAGAGGAATATAACTTATCAAATGAAGAAGTACTTAAAGGACTTGCAATTGCAGGACTTATAGGTAATATAATAAAAGAAAATGCTACTATATCAGGAGCAGAAGGTGGATGTCAAGCAGAGGTTGGATCAGCTTGTGCAATGGCAGCAGCAATGGCATGTTTCATATTAGGTGGATCTTTAGAGCAAATCGAATATGCAGCAGAAATGGCATTAGAGCATCACTTAGGATTAACTTGTGACCCAGTTGGAGGATATGTACAAATACCTTGTATAGAAAGAAATGCAGCAGCAGCAGTAAGAGCATTAGATGCAGCTCAATACTCTCTATATACAGATGGAAAGCATAGTATCTCATTTGACCAAGTTGTTAAAACAATGGGTGAAACAGGAAAAGATTTAAAAGATGAGTACAAAGAAACATCATTAGGTGGACTTGCAAAATATCAATTTGATGGTAATTGCTAATAAAACCTTTTAAAAAGAAAGAGAGAATCGAAGATTCTCTCTTTCTTTGTAGTTACAATTTTAGGAGGAAAAATGAAATTAATTGTAGGTTTAGGAAATCCAGGTAGAGAATATGAAAGAACAAGACATAATGTAGGATTCGATATACTAGATGAATTCGCAGAAAAAAATGGATTTAATCAATTCAAAGATAAGTTTCAAGGGTTAATAACAGAGAAAACAATAAATGGAGAAAAAGTAATATTATTAAAGCCACAAACTTATATGAATTTAAGTGGAAATTCAGTTGTACAAGTTGTGAAGTTTTATAAAATAGATCCAGCAACAGAGTTAGTAGTAGTTTATGATGATATGGATTTACCTCTAGGTAAAACAAGGGTTAAAATAAATGGAAGTGCAGGTGGACACAACGGAATAAAATCAATAATATCTCATTTAGGCTCTGATTTTATGAGAGTAAAGTGTGGAATTGGAAAAGCAAAAAATAAAGATGAAAATATTAATTTTGTATTAGGAAGATTTACAAAAGAAGAATCAGAATTAGTTGATCCTATGTTCGCAAATATAAAATCTTTATTAGATGATGTGCTTAAAGATACTGAAATAGATAAAATAATGCAAAAATATAACAAAAAATAAATCGTGAAAACGATTTTTTTTTTAGAAAAGTTGTTAAACATAAATAAATATGATATTCTAAAATAGAAATACGATTTAAAATAAAAGGGAGGAATATTTTATGAAATTCTTCGGATTCAAAGGTGGGGTACATCCACCAGAAAACAAGATTGTGACAGAAAACGAATCGATTCAATCTTTACCATCTCCAAAAGTAGTTTTTATTCCACTACTTCAACATATAGGGGTTCCATTAACACCTTGTGTAAAAGTTGGTGAAAGGGTTTTAAAAGGTCAAATGATAGCTGATTCAGATGCTTTTTTATCAGTGCCAGTTCATGCAACAGTAAGTGGAATAGTAAAAAAGATAGAACATCTCCCTTTTCCGTTGATGGGAATTGTAGAAACAATTGTAATTGAAAATGACTATGAAGAGGAATGGATAGAATTAAATAAATTAGAAAATTGGAAAAATTCAACAAAAGATGAACTTTTAAAAGTTATAAGATTAAAAGGAATAGTAGGACTTGGAGGAGCGGCTTTTCCAACTCACATTAAACTAAATCCACCAAAAGATGTAAAAATAGATGTACTTTTATTAAATGGTGCAGAGTGTGAACCTTATTTAAATTCAGATAACAGAGTTATGATAGAAGAACCTTTAAAGGTTATAGAAGGTATAAAAATAATGATGCACATCTTAAATGTAGATAGTGCAGTAATTGGAATTGAAGATAATAAACAAGAAGCTATAGAAATTATGAAAAAAGCCACTCGTGAAACGAATATAAAAGTTATGTCATTAAAAACAATGTATCCTCAAGGTGGAGAAAAATCTTTAATAAAAGCAATTTTAAATAAAGAGGTTCCATCAGGAAAGTTACCCTCAGCAGTTGGAGTTGTGGTTAATAATACAACAACAGCAGCAGCAATTTATGATGCTGTTGTAAATGGTTTACCTTTACTTCATAAAGTGGTGACTGTAACAGGAAAAGCGATAAAAGAACCTAAAAATCTAAGAGTAGTGATAGGAACTAGAATATTAGAAATTTTAGAAAGTTGTGGATATGATGAAACTCATGCTGAAAAAATTGTAATGGGTGGACCGATGATGGGAATGGCTCAATTAACTTTAGAAGTACCTGTAATTAAAGGAACATCAGGATTGTTAGCTTTAACAAAAGAAGAAACAAACTATTGTAAACCAAAAGCTTGTATAGGTTGTGGAAAGTGTGTTGATGCTTGCCCAATGTCTTTAGAACCTATTATGTATGCTAGATTAGCTGAATTTTCAGAGTGGGAAAAAATGGAGAGATATCATCTTATGGATTGTATTGAATGTGGTTCGTGCTCATATATTTGTCCATCAAATAGACCTTTGACAGAAGCAATAAAAATAGGAAAAGCAAAACTTAGATCAATGAAAAAATAGGAGGATAAAAGTGGCAAAAATTTTAAAAATGGGGCCATCGCCTCATATAAGAACTAAAGAAACTGTTGATGATGTAATGTTCGATGTAGTAATAGCGTTGTTACCTGCACTTTTAGCAGCAAGCTATTTTTATGGTATTAGAGCAATAGTAGTTACGGCAATATCTATTTTATCATGTATGGCAACAGAGTTTATATGTCAAAAATTAATGAAACAAGACGTTCAAATTTTTGATGGAAGTGCAATTATAACAGGAATATTATATGCTTTTGTAATACCAGCATACATGCCTTTAGCTTATATAATAATTGGAGCAGCTGTTTCAATTTTACTTGGAAAAATGGTATTTGGAGGACTAGGACATAATATATTTAATCCTGCTTTAATAGGAAGAGCTTTTGTTCAAGCGTCTTGGCCAGTTGCTATAACGACATTTATGTATGATGATATAGCAGGAGCAACTCTATTAGATACTATGAAAAGAGGATTATCAACAGATGTTGCTTTAGTAGAAAAAGGAAACTTATATTTAAATACATTCCTAGGTAGAATGGGAGGATGTTTAGGTGAGACTTCTGCCTTTGCTATTCTTTTAGGAGGATTATATTTAATCTATAAAAAACAACTTGATTGGAAAGTTCCAGCAATTATAATAGGAACAGTATTTACAATAGCATTAATAGCAGGAGCAGATCCATTTTTACATATATTCTCAGGTGGATTATTTTTAGGAGCATTTTTCATGGCTACAGATATGGTTACTTCACCACACACTCCTAAAGGAAAAGCAATATTTGCTTTAGGAGTTGGAATTTTAATTGGACTTATTAGATTTAAGGGTGGTTATCCAGAAGGAGTAGCATATTCAATTCTTATAATGAATGCATTTGTACCTTTAATAAATAAATATATAAGCCCTAAAAAATTTGGGGAGGTAAAATAATTGGGAAAAAATAGATTTGTTCATTATGGTTTAGTTTTAACATTGATTGCCTCAATTTCAGCTGGAATTTTATCAGTAGTTAATGGAGCAACTCAGAAAGTTATTAAAGAAAATGAAAAAGCAGCAGTAAACGCTGCAAGAATAATGGTTTTACCAAAGGCTGTTTCTTTTGATGAAGATGATACAATTAAAGTTGATAACTTAGAATTTATTCCAGGAAAAGGTGAAAATGGAAGACCAGTAGGTTATGTTGTAACAGTATCAGAACCAGGATATGCTGCTAATATAGATTTTGTTTTGGGAATAGATAGAAGAGGAAGAGTTACTGGATTAAACATAATTGGAAGTCAAGAAACTCCAGGATTAGGATCTAAGATTTTAGACCTTGAATGGCAGAAAAAAGTAATAGGAAAAGATAGTTCTTATGAATTTAATAAATCAGCAGATGGTTTTGCAGGAGCAACAATCTCTCCAAATGCAGTTTATACAGGAATTAAAAAAGCTTTAAAAAGTTTTAATAGTGAGGTGAGCAAAAGATAATGTCAAAATCAAATAAAGAGATATTATTAAATGGAATAATAAAAGAAAATCCAGTTTTTGTACTATTACTAGGATTATGTCCGACGTTAGGAGTAACATCATCTTCAATAAACGGTATGGCTATGGGATTGGCAACATTAGTAGTTATATTATTTTCAAATATGCTAATATCAATGGTAAAAAGTTTGATACCTGATAAAGTTAGAATACCAGCTTTTATAATGATAATTGCATCTTTAGTTACAATAGTTGAAATGGTTATGAAAGCTTATCTTCCTGATTTATATAAAGTTTTAGGATTGTTTATTCCTTTAATTGTTGTAAATTGTATTGTATTAGGGAGAGCAGAAAGTTTTGCTTCTAAAAACACTGTTTTTAAATCTATTCTAGATGGAATTGGATCTGGATTAGGATTTACTTTAGCTTTAACAGTATTAGGGACAATAAGAGAGATTTTAGGAAATGGAACTGCATTTGGAATACTAGTTACACCAGAATCGTTTACTCCAGCTTTAATCTTTATATTAGCCCCAGGAGCTTTTATAACAATTGGTTTTATAATAGCCGCTCAAAATTATTTTAAAGCTAAAAAGAATGGGGTGAAATAAAATGGATTTTGCAAAGATATTTAGTTTGATAATAACAGCAATTTTTATTCAGAATATAATATTTGCTAAGTTTTTAGGAGTATGCCCATTTATGGGAGTATCTAAAAAAGTAGAATCTTCTATTGGTATGGGAATGGCAGTAACTTTTGTTATGTCATTAGCTTCGGGAGTAACTTGGACAATTTATAACTATTTATTAGTACCTTTAAATTTAGAATATTTACAAACAATAGCATTTATATTAATAATAGCTTCATTAGTTCAATTTGTGGAGATGGCAATTCAAAAAACATCACCAAATTTATACAAAGCTCTAGGAGTGTTTTTACCGTTAATAACAACAAATTGTGCAGTGTTAGGTATAGCTATTTTAAATATTCAACAAAAATATAATTTTATAGAATCAGTTATAAATGGTGCTGCTGTAGCAATAGGATTTACTTTAGCTTTAGTATTGCTTGCAGGAATAAGAGAGAGAATAGAGTACGCAGCAGTACCAGGTCCATTTAAAGGAGTTCCAATAGCTTTTATATCAGCAGGACTTTTAGCAATGGCCTTTATGGGATTCAGCGGAATGCAAATATAAAAGTTGGAGGTAAATAAATGGAATCAATATTATTTCCTGTTTTATCATTAGGAGGAACAGGATTAGCAATGGGGCTATTTTTAGCTTATGCTTCTAAAAAATTTGAAGTAAAAGTTGATGAAAAAGTAGAAGCGATTATAGGAATACTTCCAGGTATAAATTGTGGAGCATGTGGTTATCCAGGATGCTCTGGATATGCTGAAGCAGTTGCTTTAAATGGTGCAGAGATGACAGCTTGTTCTCCAGGAGGTCCAGATGTAGCCTCTCAAATTGCAAACTTAATGGGAGCAACAGTGGATTTATCTGGCCCAAAAATGGTTGCAAAGTTATTGTGTGGTGGAGATTGCACTAGAACAACTAAAACTTACAAGTTTGAAGGTGAACTATCAACTTGTGAAGCAATTAGTTTATATGCTGGAGGAGATAAATCTTGTAAATATGGCTGTTTAGGATATGGTGATTGTTCAAAAGTTTGTCCAGTTAATGCAATAAAGGTTACTGAAAAAGGAATCATTAGTATTGATGAAGAAAAATGTGTATCTTGCAAAAAATGTGTAACAGCTTGTCCAAAACATATAATAGAGATGCTGCCTATGAATAAAAAAGTTGTAGTTACATGTATATCAAAAGATAAGGGTGCTATTGCAAGAAAAGCTTGTGTGGTTGCATGTATAGCTTGTGGAATTTGTCAAAAGGCTTGTCCTGTAGAAGCTATTAAAATAGAAAATAATGTTGCAAAAATCGACCCAGAAAAATGTGTAGAATGTGGTTTATGTGCAGTGAAGTGTCCAACAAAAGCTATAAATAGTGAAGTAAAAGAGATAAAAAAAGCTGAAATAATTGAAGAAAAATGCATAGGTTGTACAGCTTGTACAAGAGTATGTCCAATGAAGTGTATAGAGGGAGAAGTAAAACAAAAACATAAAATTGATGAATCAAAATGTATAGGTTGTCAGTTGTGTTATGATAAGTGTAAATTCTCAGCTATAAAAATGAATATTCAAAATATATAACAAAGAAAAAAGATGAGAATTCTCATCTTTTTTTCTTTATTTTACTGCAATAACTTCAATTTCAACTTTAACATCTCTAGGTAATCTAGCAACTTCAACACAAGCTCTAGCAGGTTTAACTTCACCTAAATATTCAGAATAAACCTCATTTATAGAAGTAAAATCATTCATATCTTTGATGAAAACACCAGCTTTAACTACATCATTTAATGTGTATCCAGCTTCTTCTAAAATAGCTTTAACATTTTCTAGAGATTGTCTAGTTTGCTCTTTAACATCGTCAGAGATAACGCTCATTGTTTCAGGAACAAAAGGAATTTGTCCAGAAACATAAAGTGTCCCATTTACTTCAACAGCTTGTGAGTATGGTCCAATAGCTGCTGGAGCTTTTGTAGTGTTAATAAATTTTTTCATTATAGTACCTCCCAATTAAAATTTTGATAATTAAAGTTTATCATAAAATTTCTCTATAAACAACTATTGATATTATTGATTAGAGAG
>JBOFUO010000036.1:0-9344 GCA_051652625.1 Cetobacterium sp. | reverse complement strand
TTTACTCTACCTTTGACAGATGAAGAGTTTCTAGATAAGTCATTAGAAGAGATAAAAAAAGAGATTCCAGATATAAATGTAAAAAAGAGAACAGGAGTTATGAAAATATCTTTGGTGGGTATTGGAATGATAAGTAATTTTGGAGTTGCAGCAAAAGTATTTGATGTTCTAGCGGATATAAACGAAGAGTTTTATCAATGTACAACATCTGAAATTTCAATATCATTAATTATAAAAGAGGATGAAGCTATAAAAGTAGTAGAAAGATTAGCATCAGTATTTTCACTATAACGGAGGGATAAAATGTATAATATAGCAATAGTAGGAGCAAGTGGATTAGTAGGAGGAACATTTTTAAAAGTTTTAGAATCAAAAGATTTACCTATAAAGAATTTATACTTGTTTGCATCAGCTCGTTCAGCGGGAAAAGAGGTTGTCTTTAAAGGAAAAACATTAATTATAGAAGAGTTAACAGAGGGTAGCTTTGATAGAGAAATTGATATAGCTTTATTTTCAGCAGGCGGAGAGATAAGTAAAAAATATGCTCCTATAGCAAGTGCAAAAGGTGTAGTTGTAGTTGATAACAGTAGTGCTTGGAGAATGGATAAAGATGTTCCTTTAGTCGTACCTGAAGTAAATCCCGAAGATATATTTAAAAACAATGGAATTATAGCAAATCCAAATTGTTCAACAATTCAATCGGTAGTTCCTCTAAAGGTGATTGACGATTTATATAGCATAAAAAGAGTTGTTTATTCTACTTATCAAGCTGTATCTGGAAGTGGAATAAAAGGAATTGAAGATTTAGAAAGAGGATTAAAAGGTGAAGAGCCTAAAACATATCCACATCCTATATTTAATAACTGTTTACCACATATAGATTCTTTTTTAGATAATGGTTATACAAAAGAAGAGGAAAAGATGATAAATGAAACTCGTAAAATTTTGGGAAAAGAAAATCTTCCGATAACTGCAACTTGTGTAAGAGTTCCTGTTTTAAATGGACACTCAGTATCTATAAACGTAGAGTTAGAAAAAGAGGTTGATTTAGAAGAGTTGAAAGCTAAATTTAGAGAGTTTAAAGGAATAATTTTAGAGGATGATGTGCTTAATAATATATATCCTTTACCAGTAAATGCATCTGGAAAAGACGAAGTTTTCATAGGACGTTTAAGAAAAGATTTTAGTATAAAAAACGGTTTGAATCTGTGGGTTGTAGCTGATAATATAAGAAAAGGTGCTGCAACAAATGCTATACAGATAGCTGAAATTTTAATGAAAAAATAGTCAAGGAGAACAGATGCTAAAAGTAAATCCAAATTTAGACAAAATAGAGATTTCTGTTATTAGAAAAATAGCAGAAGCTTGTAAAGACTATCAGAATAGTGAAAAAGAGTTGATAAACTTAACTATAGGAGAACCAGATATTCCAGCATCAAATAAAATTATAGATGAAACTATAGAATATATGAAAACAGGAAAGCTTGGTTATCCTCAATTAGGTGGAATAATAGAGTTGAGAGAAGAAATTTCAAATTTTTATAAAGAAAAATACAAGGTAGATGTAAAACCTGATGAAGTTATAATAACTGTAGGAAGTACAGAGGGGCTATCTACAGCAATTAAGACAGTTGTTTTACCAGGTGATGAAGTTATAACGCCAATTCCTGTTTATCCTGGTTATGAGCCTCTCGTAACGTTAGCAGGGGCGAAGTTAATAAAAGTAGATACTTCTAAAACTGAATTTCAATTAACAGTAGAAAGTTTAAAACTCTACCTAACACCAAAAACAAAAGCAATAATTCTAAATTATCCTTCAAATCCTTCTGGAGTAATGATTTCTAAAAAAAATAGAGATGAAATTTTAGAGTTTGCAAAAAGTAATAATCTCTACATAATAACTGATGAAGTTTATAGTGAAATAATCTTTGAAAAATCACATAATAGTTTTTTAAAAGATGATTACAGAGAAAATGTAATTTTAGTAAATGGATTTTCAAAATCTCATTCATTGACTGGATGGAGAATTGGCTATATTATATCATCTAAAAAATTGAGAGATTATTTGGTAAAAGTTCACCAGTATACAGTGACAGCTCCAAGCATTATTTCTCAAAGAGGTGCCTTGATAGCTTCTACAAAATGTAGAGATATATCATCTACAGTAAATGTTTATAAAGAACGGGCAACTACAGTATATAACAAACTAAAAGCTAATGGAATTAATTCAATAAAGCCTGAAGGAGCAATATATTTGTTCGTATCTTTAAATGAAATAACAAATTTAAATTCTTTAGAATTTGCTCAAAAACTTTTAGAGTCAGAAAAAGTAGCCGTAGTTCCAGGAGTAGCTTTTGGAATGGACAACTATATAAGAATTTCTTTGGTAAAAGATAAAGATGTTTTATTATCAGCAGTAGATAGAATTATAAAATTTATAAAAAAATAAAAGATGCTCTCGTTCACTTTTGAACTGAGAGCATTTTTTTATTATTTTTTAAACCCTTTGACAGCATCGGATAAATCTGAAATCTCTTCTAAAGACATTTTTCTTAATTCATTTCTTAAAGCAATTTGTTTTTTTATGTATATATCTCTTTTAAGCGTGTAGAATAAAGAAAAAA
Source organism: Cetobacterium sp. (assembly GCA_051652625.1). Lineage (GTDB taxonomy): Bacteria > Fusobacteriota > Fusobacteriia > Fusobacteriales > Fusobacteriaceae > Cetobacterium_A. The sequence continues at coordinate 6,720 of JBOFUO010000036.1, read as the reverse complement.
TCATAATTGGAAATAATAGTAAAAGAGGAAAGGCTATTATAATAGAAGCAGTTTTCAACATACTCAATCCACCTGCAAAGATTAAAGCAATTGCTAGTAAAGATTGAGACAATCCCCAAATTAACTTTTTATAAGTAGGAGGATTCAAATCACCATTAGAACTCATCATTCCAAGAACATATGTTGCAGAATCTGCAGAAGTAATAAAGAATGATCCAAGCAGTAGTATAGCAATTCCACTCATTAATGCTCCAAATTTGTATTGGCTAAAAACTAAAAACAGTGCAGTTTCTGGATTTTTTGTGGCAATAGCTGCAAATTCTTTTCCTAAATTTATACCAAGAGTTCCAAAAGCTGAAAACCAAATAAATGATACAAGCGATGGAATAATTACAACTCCGATTATAAATTCACGAATAGTACGTCCTTTAGAAATACGTGCAATAAATGTTCCTACAAAAGGTGTCCAAGCTACCCAATTCGACCAGTAGAAAACAGTCCAATTCGACATCCAAGTATTATCACCAAAACTATTTGTTCTTAGACTTATTTTTAAAAAGTTATTTAAATAATTACCTAAATTTTCTGAAAAGACATTGAATATAGAGATTGTAGGTCCTAAAATTATAACCATTAAAAGAAGTAAAACGGATATAAAAACATTTATATTAGATAAAGTTTTGATTCCTTTATCTAAAGGACCAAGGGCAGAAGCTATAAAAATAAATGTAACAATACTAATTATAACAATTTGACTAAGAATATTATTTGAAATTCCAAATAGATGATTTAAACCACTATTAATTTGTAAAGCTCCAAATCCTAAGGTTGTTGCAACCCCAGTAATAGTAGATAAAATAGCAATTATATCTATTGAAATTTTAACTTTTTTTTCATAAGATTTACCTTTTAAAAGAGGAGAAAATATTGAGCTTAAAAGTCCTTTTTCACCTTTTCTAAATTGAAAGTATGCCATAACAAGAGCGAGAAAACTATAAATTGCCCAAGGATGTATTCCCCAATGAAAGAATGAAGTTTTAAAAGCAAAGTCTATAGCTTCTTTACTCCCAGGAGCAATGCCTGAGATAGGAGAACTATAATGACTTAAAGGTTCAGCAACTCCCCAAAAGACTAATCCAACTCCCATTCCTGCAGAAAATAGCATTGAAAACCAAGAAATATTAGAGTATTCTGGTTTTGAATTATCTTTTCCAAGTTTAATATTTCCATAACTACTACAGCACAGAAATATACAAACTAAAGCTATAACTAATACTATTATTAAGTAAAGAAATCCGAAATTTGTAATGATAGACTTTAATAAGTATTTTGTAGTGTTTTCAAATCCAGACTTATTAAACATAATAATTGATAAAATTCCAAAAATAATTAGAAATGATAAATAAAAAATCATATTATTTTTTATTTCTAACTTTTCTAAAAGTTTTGTTTTGATATTAAATTTAGAAAAATGGATGCTTTCATATTTTTTCATAAAACACCTCCGTTTACAATACACCTTATACGTATTTACTTCAAAAAAATGTTTTTCCTCTTTCTAAATAAAAATTGTGCTATAATTATAAAAAAGATTTTGATGGAGTAGGCTATGGAAAAAAAAATAAGAATAACTTTGCAGAAAACAATTGCTGAAATATTAGAAAATGATATAAATGAATTTTCTATAAAGAAAAATACAATTTTGAATTATATCTATGAAGAATTTACAAAAAATGTTCAAGAGTTAGATTTTATAAATTATTCTAAAGATGAAACAGAAATAGTTCAGTTTAATTTAAATAAGAAAAATAGAGAGGGTTATTATAGTTTTTTAGAAGAACACAAGATTCAAAATGAATCAGAATTTTTCAGAGGAATATTGAGTTGCTATGCTACTTATGGTAAGAAAAAAAGAGAACTATTTTTATTTAGAGATGTTGTTGATAGAATAAATTATTCGATAAAAGAGAAAAAGTTAATTCGAATAACATTTCGAGATGGAAGGAATATTCAAGTTGAACCATATCTTATCCAGAGTTCAAAATTAGAGGTAACAAACTATATATTTTGCTATAATTTAAAAGAAGAAGCTTGGAAAAATTACAAAATAAAATACATTAGTTCAATATATATTGGAAAAGCTGAATTTAAAACAAGAGATAAAGATTTTATTCAAAAGATGAAGGTTAATTTTGATCCGTTTATATCTTTCGGGCAGAAAGTAAAAGTAAAATTAACAAAAAATGGTGAAAAACTATTTAAAGAGCTACATACAAATAAACCCAAAGTTTTAAAGGTTAAATCGGATGAATATACTTTAGAATGTTCAGAAGAGAAAGCTAAAAGATATTTTAGTTTCTTTTTAGATGAAGTTGAGATATTAGAACCATTATCACTTAGAAATTGGTTTAAAAATAAATATGAAAGAGCATTAGCAAAATATAAGTAATAAAATAGAGCCGAGTAAACAGGTTCTATTTTATACTTTTCAAATTATCAAGAGAAAAACCTAAAAAGACTCCTTTTTCCCATCTTATAATAGGAGTTTTAAAAAGAATTGGATTTTCCAAAAGAAGAGTTTGAGTATTATATACCATATATTGTAAATTACGTTTTTTAAATTCTGCTCCCTCTTTATCTAAAAGATCTTCAATTTCATAATTTTTCAAGAAATTTTCTAACTCTCTTTTTGAAGGAGCTTTTTCAGAAAGTTCAATAAATTGAAATTTTAAATTTCTTTCTTTAAAGAATCTTAAAACTTTTTTTGTTTCATTACAATTTTTTTTACCAAAAATTTGTACAATCATTTTAAAGCCTCCATATATTTTATGAAAACGAACAATTTAATAATTCTAAAAAAGCTGTTTTCCTAGTTTTGGAAAACAGCTCAATAGAAACAACTCGTGTATAATGACTACTAGTAATTATTTGAAAGTTATTTAATTTTTAGAATGGAAACTCATCTTCATCAAATGATGATCCACCAAAATCTTCTTTTGGAGCTTTCTCAACAGCTTTAGGAGCTGAGTAAGATGGTGTAGGATTGAAATCATTAGTTTGTTGTGATGCTTCACCTCTAGAATCAATAAATTCCATAGTTTCAACTAATACATCATAAGTAGTTTTCTTTTCTCCGTTTACTTCATATCTATTCATTTGAAGTCTACCGTTAACAGCAACTTTTTTTCCTTTTCTTAGATATTCACCAATAAGTTCAGCTGTTTTACCAAAGGCAACACAGTTTATAAAGTCAGCTTCTCCTTTAGAAAAAGGTCTATCTACAGCTAAGCTAAATCTAGAATAAGCTTTACCACTTTGACCAAATTTCAGTTCAGGATCTCTAGTTAAACGTCCAATTAATACAACCAGATTCATAAAAACCTCCTATATTTTAATTTATGCACTCAAATTATAGCAGAAAATCAAAAAAAATAATATTATTTTATAAAATAATTTTTTTACCAAAGGTATTGAATGTGGTATAATAATATGAAAAATATAAAATTATCGAAAGGGGAAAATAATGAAAAAAGCCGTTTTATTAGATGTAAGTGCAATAATGTATAGAGCTTTTTATGGGAACCTAAATTTCCGAACTAAAAATGAACCAACAGGAGCTGTTTATGGTTTTATAAATACTCTTTTAAGTGTAATAAATCAAATACAACCAGACTATATAGGAGCTGCCTTTGATGTAAAAAGATCGACATTAAAAAGAAGTGAACTTTATTCAGAATACAAAGCCAAAAGAGATTCTGCCCCAGAAGATTTAGTACTTCAAATACCTAGAATAGAAGAGGTGTTAGATTGTTTTGGAATAAAGAAATTTAAAATAGATGGTTATGAAGCAGATGATGTACTTGGTGGATTAGCAAAAGAATTATCAGCACACGGAGTAGAATCGTATGTCATAACAGGAGATAAAGATTTATCTCAAATTTTAAGTCCACATGTAAATATAGCTCTTCTAGGAAAAGGAGATGGTGGAGGTTTAAAAATTCTTTCAACAGAAGAAGATGTAATAGAACAGTTGGGGGTAAAACCCGATATGATTCCTGATTTGTTTGGTCTTATTGGAGATACGAGTGATGGAATACCAGGTGTTAGAAAGATAGGTACAAAAAAAGCTGTTCCGATGCTAGAGAAATATGGAAATTTAGAAGGGGTATATGAAAATATAGATTCTTTGACAGAATTACCAGGAATAGGAAAATCTTTAATTAATAATTTAATAGAGGATAAAGAGTTAGCTTTTCTTAGTCGTGAGTTAGCTACAATCCAATGTGTACATTTAGGGATAAAAGAGAATGAATTAGAGTATAAAAAAGATAATTCAAAACTTTTAGAACTTTTTAAAAGCTTAGAGTTCAAATCTTTAATAAGAAAGATGGGGCTTGAAAATGAAGAGGTTCAAAAAGTTGAAGAAAATAAAGAGTTAGAAAAGCCAGTAATAGATGTTGTAGAAACAAAAGTTAAACCAAAAGAAATTATTTCTCAAGGAGGAATGCAGCTAGGATTATTTAATTTTATGGCACCCGTTGAAATAGAAGATGAAAAAGGATTTTCAATTTTAAGAGGAGATGAAATTAAATTAAAACTTAAATCTCTTAACTCAAAAGTAGCAATATATTTTGGAGAAAGAGGAGTAGCTGTTTCTGTAAAAAATAAAGACTATTATTTACCTTTAGATGATGATGAAAGCAAAAATATATTCAAAGAAGTTTTAAAAACAGAAAATGAATTTATATCTTATGGTTTTAAAAAGTTTTTAAGAGCAGGATATTTTATAAAAAATATGGATTTTGATACAATGTTAGCTTACCATCTTTTAACATCTCAAACAAGAGAAGAAGTTGAAGTGATGTTAAAAAATGTGATAGAAGAAAATTTAGAAAAGAGCTCAGAGGTATTTGGTAAAACAAAAATATCAGATATACCTTTAGAAGATTATGGAAGATTTTTAACAAAAAGAACAAGAGGAATATTATTAGCCTATCCCGAGCTTTTAAAAGAGTTGGAAAACAATAATTTGTATGAAGTTTTAAAAGAAACAGAGATGCCTTTAATCCGAGTTTTAGCATGTATGGAGATAGAGGGAATAAAAATATCACCAAAATACTTTAAGGCATATAGTTTAGAATTAGAGGAAAAATTAGAGGTATTGACACAGAATATTTATTTAGAAGCAGAAGGAGAATTTAATATAAATTCACCAAAACAACTAGGAGAAGTATTGTTTTTAAATTTAAATATTCCTCCTGTAAAAAAGACGAAAACAGGCTTTTCTACAGATAGTGATGTTTTAGAGAAATTAAATGAACAAGGCTACTCTATCGCTAAATATATTTTAGAATATAGAAAATTAAGTAAACTAAAATCTACATATGTAGATCCTTTTCCTAAAATAATTGATGAAAGAGACAGAATACACACTACGTTTAATCAAACAGGAACAGCAACAGGTAGATTATCTTCTTCTGAACCAAATCTCCAAAATATCCCTGTTAGAACAGAAGAAGGAATGAAAATAAGAGCAGGATTTATAGCTGAAGAAGGTAGAGTGCTTTTAGGTATTGACTATTCTCAAATAGAATTGAGAGTTTTAGCTGAAATATCTCAAGATGAAAGCTTAATAAAAGCTTATTCAGAGAATTTAGATTTACATAGTTTAACAGCTAGAAAATTATTTGATATACCTGATAATGAACCTGTTAAAAGAGAACAAAGAGATGCAGCAAAGACAGTTAACTTTAGTATTATATATGGTAAAACAGCATTTGGTTTATCTCAAGAATTAAAAATAACTCCAAAAGAAGCAGCTGATTATATAAGAAAATATTTTGAACAATATCCATCAGTGAAGCATTTAGAAAAAGAGATTATAATGTACGCTGAAGAGCATGGGTATGTTGAAACATATTTTAAAAGAAAAAGAATTATAGAAGGAATCAATTCTCAAAATAGAGTCGTAAAAAGTGGTGCAGAAAGAATGGCTGTAAACACTGTTATTCAAGGAACTGCAGCAGAGGTTTTAAAAAAAGTTATGATAAATTTATATAACCTATTAAAAGATAAAAATGATATTCATATGCTATTACAAGTACATGATGAACTTATATTTGAAGTAATAGAAGATAAAGCCTTACAGTATAAAAAAGAAATAGAAAAGATAATGAAAGAAAGCATTAAATTTTCTAAAGTAAATTTAGAAGTGAATAGCTCTATAGGACAGAATTGGTCTGAAACAAAGTAGGAGGAACAAATTGTGTCGTACACTTATAAAGTTAAAAATGAAATACTAAACCGTTCTCAACTAACAGAGAATGAAAAATATGCTGAAGTTAGAGCTATGCTTTTGTTAAAGCATGCTATAAATGAAAATAGTATCGAGCTAAAATTAGAAAATAAGGATATAGCAGAAAGAGTATATTCTATGTTAAAAGAGTTAACACCTTTAAAGATTTTTATAAAATTTTCAAAGAGTAAAAAATTTGGTGAACATAATACTTATGTAATAACAATTCCATCTCAGCAAGGAGTAAAAAAGTTTGTAAAAGAACTTCAAAATTATAGTTCTGTAGGTGAAAATATAGATAAAAATATTGAAAAAGGTTTTATAAGAGGAATGTTTTTAGGGTGTGGTTATATTAAGTCACCAGAAAAAGAGTATGCTTTAGATTTTTTTATTGATAGTGATGAGCTAGCAGATGAATTATATAA
>JBOFUO010000035.1:0-17318 GCA_051652625.1 Cetobacterium sp. | reverse complement strand
CCCAATAAAATTGTTGGATAATTACTTTTATCATCTTTTTGAAATATTAAAACGTTATTAGCTTCATCTGTTTTTCTTTCAATATTATCAATATACAAGTTATATTCTTCTACTTCATCTATCAATATTCTTTCTTTTAACTGAAATACAGGGTTTTCATAAGCTATCTTTATTGAAATTTCTTCTAATTTACGAAATGATCTAGGAATAATACTCTCTTGTAAAAAAAATATAAAAAGAGTAATTATTGAAGCCAAAATTATTATTGGCTTCAATATATCTTTTAGTGACATTCCAATTGAACTCATAGCTGTCGCTTCACTAGTTCTTGTAAATTTAGAAAATGTTATCATAACTCCTAAAAATACTCCCATAGGTATTGTTTGAGATAAAATTGGAGGAAGATAGAAAGATAATATTCTTAATACATCTATTAAAGATATCCCTTTTACAATTATATTCTCCATAAGAGAAACTATTATTTCAATTAAAAATATAAATGTAAATAGAGAAACTCCAAATATTATTGGTTTTTTTACATCTTCCAATATATATCTTTCAATTATTTTCATCTCTTTCTCCTAGAACATTTTATTAAAATACTTTTCTACTAACTCTTTTCCTTTTATATAATTTAATTCTGATTTTAACTCTTTTGGTAAATATTCATCTAAATAACTCGACTTTTCTAAAAATATTGTATTTGTAGCACTTCCAATTCCATATTTTTTTAAATTTGAATATTTTTGGCTTGTGAAGTTGAATATAAATAATATTATTATACAAACTATTAAACCTTTTACAAATCCGAATATTCCACCAAGTCCTCTTGATAATAATCCTTTGCTTTGGTTTTTTAAAATAATTCCTATAAAAAACATTAAAATAGCAATAGCAAAATATGATGCTATAAATACTCCAATATAAGTCAATAAAAAGTTATTTTCATTATGGCTTATAGATACTTTTTCCATAATAATTGGAGTAAATTTTTGTGCTATAATAAAATCTATAAATATTCCAAATATCGAAAAAAATTGTAATAAAAATCCATCTTTTAACCCTTCAATTATTGCAAATATAAGTATTGCTGCTATTAAAATATCTAAGTACATAATTATTCCCCCCTAAATTAATTATTTACTACTCTTACCCATAGTGCTTTTAAATATAATGTTTCTGGTACATGTAATATCCAAGGATGGTCTTCTGGTTGATAATTTACTCCAATAACTTGTAAAAGTTTTCCATTTTTAGAAGCTGCCATTCTAGTTACTTCTATTAAATCTTGAAGACTTAAATGGTATGCACATGTTATTATTCCAACTATTCCTCCATCCTCTATTAATTTAAAACTTTGGTCACATAAACTAAAGAACATATCTCTTCCTCTAGGAACATCTATTCTTTTCTTTATTAACGAAGGGGGATCTAATGTTATTACATCAAATTTATCGCCTCTATTAGCTAATATTTTAAGCATTAAGAAAGCATCTCCTTCAGCTGTTTCAAAATCATTTGAGAATCCATTTAACTCATAATTTTCTTTACAAAGCTCTAATGCATGAGGTTCTTTATCTATTGCAACAACTTTTTTACACCCTTCTTTTAAAGCTGCAATTGAAAATCCTCCACTACTAGAGAATACATCTAAGAATCTAGTGTTATGATTTAAAAATGGTCTTATAAACTTTCTTGAATCTCTTTGATCTAAGAAGAATCCTGTTTTTTGCCCATCAACAATATCAACTAAATATTTTAATCCATTATCTTCCATTGTTATTCTCTCAGGAATTTCTCCATATATAATTCCAGTTTGTTGCTCAACACCTTCGTGAGTTCTATTTTCTACATCACTTCTTTCGTATATTCCTTTTGGTTTCATAACTTTTTTTATTGCATTTATTATTTCTTGTCTAAAAGCAACTTCTAATCCTGAATTTCTAAATTGTACAGATACATATTTATCAAATTTATCTATTATTAAACCTGGTATTCCATCTGCTTCAGAATAAAAAGCTCTTATACAGTTTGTTTCTGCTAATAGATGTTTTCTTTTCTCATATGCTCTTTTTATTTTCTCTAATATTAAAGTTTTATCTACTGCTACATCTTTTGTTGTTAACATTCTTACAAAAGCATTTGTTGATTCTGCAACATATCCTTTACCTAAAACTTCTCCATCAGTTGTACAAACTTCAACAATATCTCCATTTTCAATCTTTCCAAATGTATCTGCTATTTCATCTTTAAAAACATTTGGGTAAAAATTCCTAATTTTCTTTTCTTTTCCTGCTTCTAATATTACTCTTGCCATGTTTTTCTCCTTTAGATTTTTCCTATTAAACTGTTTACTAGATGAGGTTCTCCATTTTTTAAATAGACTCTATTAACTCTTCTACTTAATCCTGTAAATAACTCATATATTGATGATCCAATAATTTTTGATTTCTCAAATATATCTTCTCCCATTACAATTACCTCATCACCTATACTCACTTTACCTTTTAATTCTTGTGGTATTTTTACCATCAACATATCCATACATACTTTTCCTACTATTTTACAAGGTACACCTTTTATTTCAATTGTACCTTTGTTTGAAAGCTCTCTTCTAAATCCATCAGCATATCCTACTGTTATAGTAGCGATAGTATCGCCTTTATTACCTTTTCCAACTCTTCCATAAGATATATCTATATCCTCTTCTAGTTCTTTCAGGAAAAGAATTCTACTTTTTAAAGTAAAAACTCTTTTTAAATCTTCTATTACTCCCTCTCCATAGACACCATACATAATTATTCCAGCTCTAACTAAGTTACTCTGAGGAATTTCAGAAAATTTTAATATTCCACCACTATTAAGAATATGGATATATTTTATCTCTTTTAAACTTTCAAAATATTTAAATTTTTCCAACTGTTTTTTTGTATAGTTTTTTGATTCATTATCTGATTCGTCTGAAACCGATAAATGAGAGTATATTCCAATTATATTTATATTTTTATTTTTACATATATCTATAACTTTCTTTCCATCTTCTACTGTAAATCCAACTCTACCCATTCCTGTATCTATCTTAATATGAACTTTCAATGAAAGCTTGTTTTCACATATATAATTTATTTGAGAAAAATCTGTTAGAGTAACTTGTAAATCTTTTTCTTCGGCTTCTTTTAACTCTTCATTAAAAGTTCCTGCTAAAATTAAAATTTCACCAACAATACCATTATTTCGTAGCTCTATACCTTCCTCTAGAGAAGATACTCCAAAAATTTTTACTCCCATAAGTGAAAGTTCCTTTGCTATTGTGATTGCTCCCATTCCATATGCATCTGCTTTAATAATTGCCATTATATCTTTGTTATGAGATAGTTCTTTAATTTTATTTATGTTGTACTCTAAGTTGTCCAAATCTATCTCTGCCCAAGTTCTCATTTTTGCCTCCAATTCTTATTAAGTAGATTAAGCCACCTCTTATAAGGTGGCTTTTTTATTATACTAGAATTTTTTCTTCAGATCCTGAATCACTATCATCATCATCTTTTTTAGGCTCATACTTTTCGTCTCTATTCTTTTCAAAAAGATATACTAATGGTGTTGAGATATATAGTGATGAGTATGTTCCAACTCCTATTCCAACTAATAATGTTGTTGTAAAAGTTCTTAAACTATCTCCTCCAAATACAAGTATTGCTACTAATGCTAACAAAGTTGTAACTGAAGTATTTATAGATCTTACTAAAACTTGATTTAAACTCTTATTTAAAACTTCTCCAAAAGTTAAATCAGATTTTTTTCTTAAACTCTCTCTAATTCTATCATATATAATAATTGTATCATTTATAGAATAACCTAATATAGTTAATATTGCTGCTATAAATGGTGTATCTATTTCGTATCCTAATAATGCTATTACTCCTAAAGCTGCTGTTACGTCATGCAATAATGTTAATATTCCAGCTACAGCAAATTTAAACTCGTATCTCATTGTTATATACAAAACAATTAAAAGTCCACCAATTACCAAAGCATATATAGCTGAACTTTTTAACTCTTCACCTATTGTAGCTCCAACTTTTTCAGACCTCTCTAACTTATATTCTCCAATAACTTTTAGTTTCGATAATAACTCTTGAGATTGTGCTTCACTCATCTCTGCTGTTCTGATAATAACATTATTGTCTGCTGCAGAAACTTGTACTTTTCTAGCTGTTGATGATAGTTGTGGTATCTCGATTGCCAGAGCATCTAACTCTTTATTTATATCTGTTAAAGTTATTGATTCTGTATAATTTAATTGAATTAAACTACCACCAGTAAAATCAATTCCATAATTTAATCCCTTTACAAAAAACATCCCCAAGAATACTATAAAAGATATTGCTGATAATGTTATCCATCTTTTACTGTGCTTTATTACCTCAATATACATTTACTTACCCCCTCTTCACACCAAAGAACTCTGTTCTTTTTATTTTAAATAGATTTACCATTGTTGTTAACAGAACCTTTGTTATGAAAATAGCAGTAAGCATTGAAGCTACTGTTCCTATTGTTAAAGTAACTGCAAATCCTTTTACAGTTCCTGTTCCAAACATAAATAATACAAGTGCTGTTAATAGAGTTGTCACATTAGCATCTATTATCGAAGCTATACCTTTACTAAATCCAAGTTTAATAGCTCCTGCTATAGTGCTTCCTAATTTCAACTCATCTTTTATTCTTTCAAAGATAATAACGTTCGCATCTACCGCCATTCCTGCTGACAGAATCATACCAGCTATTCCAGGTAATGTTAGAGTTGCATCTATAAAGTTTAACATTGCAAACATTACAAGTCCAAAACTAACTAAAGCTAAATCTGCTACAAATCCAGGTAATCTATACATGAATAGCATAAATACTGCAATTAATCCAACTGCAACAAGACCTGCTCTTTTACTTTGAGCTATTGACTCATCTCCTAAAGATGCTCCAACAATTCTTGTTTCAATTATTTCTGCTTTTACTGGTAAAGCTCCTGCATTTAATAATGTTGCTGTTTTCTTTGCTTCTTCTGGAGTATAGCTTCCTGTTATAACTCCACTTCCACTTGGAATTTCTCCATTTATTGATGGTGCTGTTTGAACTTCTCCATCTAATGTTATAGCTAATCTTTTACCTATATTTTCTCTTGTTATTTTAGCAAACTCTTTAGCACCCTCTATACTCATTTCAAATTGAATTTGAGGTCTTCCTAAATTATCATAAGAAACTTCAGCTTTTTTTAAAGCTCCACCAGTTAATAATGTTGTTCCTAATGTTCCATCATCATTCATTATTTTGAATTCCATTAAAGCTGTTTTTCCTATCATATTTACTGCTTCTTCAGAATTTGTTATTCCAGGTAACTCAATTATAACTCTATCAGTACCTGCTCTCTGAACAATTGATTCTGCTACCCCAAGACCGTTTATTCTTCTATCTAGAACTTCAATCAATCTATTCATTGCATCATCATCTAACTCTGCTCCAGATTCTGGTTGAGCTTGTAATACAACATAAACTCCACCTTTTAAATCCAATCCTAGTTTAGTTGGTTTTACAACTGCCAACCACCAAGAACATATTAGTATTACTAATACAAAAAATAGTTTTGTCATCCCCTTAAAATTCATCTTAGCCTCCACTTAGTTATTTTTTCATGTCTAAAAAAGTTTGTAGTATAATAGCTGCTGCTACTTTATCAACTACCTTTCTTTTTTCTTTGGCTCCCCTTAAATGTGTTTCATTTAACATCTTATCTGCTGAAACTGTTGAAAGTCTTTCGTCTATTTCAAAAAATTCCAACCCTTCAATTGATTTATTTAATTTTGCAATAAATTCTCTTACTTTTTCTGCTTGTCTTTTTTCTGTTCCATCTAAACTTTTAGGGATTCCAATAACTATAGATTTAGTATTTTCCTCTCTACAAAGTTCTGCAATCCTTTTTACTGCTTTCGTTTTTCTTCTATCAATTACTTCTAGGGGAGTGGCTAACATCCCTAGTAAATCTGATTTTGCCACCCCTATTCTTACATCCCCAACATCTAAAGAAAGATATCTTTTTAACATATTATATCCCTCCGATTATAGTGAATTTACTAAAATTTCTTTAACTGCAGCTAAAGCTGATTTTACTGCAGCTCCGTTTTTTCCTCCAGCTTGTGCAAAATCTGGTCTTCCTCCACCGTTTCCATCTGCTATTTTAGCTGCTTCTCTTACTAAGTCTCCAGCTTTTACTTTTCCAATCAAGTCCTTTGTAACTCCAATAGCAAACACTGCTTTGTCATTATTTGAAGCTAAAGCTATAATACAACTTCCTAATTTATCTTTCGCTTTATCTACAATCTCTCTTAAAGAATCTGCTTCTTTATTTGTAAAGTCTTTTATTAAAACTTTAACTCCATTTATCTCTTCAACTTCATCAAATAATGAATTTGCTTCAAATGTCGCTACTTTAGCTTTTAATATTTCTACTTCTTTAGATAAATCTCTTACCTCTTCAACAACCTTTTCAGATCTCTCTTCAATTTTGCTTAAATCTGTTTTTAAATTTTTAGCGACTTTTTTCATAGTTTTTTCTGTTTCTAAAGTAGCTAAGTATGCTTTGTAACTTGTTTGAGCTTCTATTCTTCTTACTCCAGCTGCTACTCCAGCTTCTGAAACTATTTTAAACATTCCTATTTTACCGATATTGCTTATATGAGTTCCTCCACAAAGCTCCATTGAATAATCTCCAATAGTTATAACTCTAACTTCGCTTCCATATTTGTCTCCAAATAAAGCTGTTGCTCCTTTTGCTTTAGCATCATCCATTGACATTAAGTCTGCATTTACTGATGTTCCCATAAAGATTCTTTCATTTACAGCTTTTTCAACTTTTTCTAACTCTTCAGAAGTTAATCCTTCATAATGATTAAAGTCAAATCTTAATCTATCAGCTCCACAAGATGATCCTGCTTGTTGAACATGAGCTCCTAAAACATCTTTTAAAGCTTGTTGTAACAAATGAGTAGCAGTATGGTTTTTAGCAATTTCCTCTCTTCTTACTGGATCTACAGTTAAGTTAAGTAATGTTCCTTCTATTAACTCTTCAGCTCCATTTTCAACTTCAACTATATGAGTGTATATCTCTTTTTGCTTTTGAATTTCTATTACTTTTAGAACTAGATTTTCTCCTTCTATAATTCCGTTATCAGACTCTTGTCCTCCAGATTCAGCATAGAAAGGTGTTTTATCAAATATTAAAGCATATCTATTATTCTCTAACTCTCTTACACTTAAAAGTGTTGCTGAAGTCATTAAATCAGAATATCCTGTAAACTCTGTTTTACCATGCTTGTCATAGAATTCTTCTATAAAGCTATCTTGTCCTTTTTCCATTATAACAGTTCTTGCTGATCTTGCTTTTTCTCTTTGCTCTTGCATTTTTTCTAAAAACTCTTCATTTGAAACTTCAATTTCATTTTCTTCACAAATCTCTTCTGTTAACTCATAAGGGAATCCGTATGTATCATACAATTTAAATGTTACATCTCCAGATAATTTTGATTCACCTTTTGCTTTAGCATCTTTTATTTCATTTGTAACAAGTTGAATTCCTTGATCTAATGTATTAGAGAATTTTTCCTCTTCAATTTTAACAACTTTTTTAATGTGTTCAATGTTATTTCTTAATTCTGGATAAGCTTCTCCCATTAATTCTACAACTTTATCAACCATTTCAAACATGAATAACTCTTTTCTTCCTAACATTCTTCCATGTCTTACTGCTCTTCTTAAAATTCTTCTTAAAACATAACCTCTTCCTTCATTTGATGGAATAACTCCATCGTTAATTAAGAACGTTACTGCTCTTGAATGGTCTGTTATTACTTTTAAAGAGAAGTCTGTTTTAGCATCTAATGCATACTCTGTATTTGTAAGTCTTGCAGCTTCTTCAACTATAGGGAAGATTAAATCTGTTTCAAAGTTATTTGATTTTCCTTGAACCATAGCGGCTACTCTTTCTAATCCTGCACCTGTATCTATATTTTTTTTTGGAAGCGGTTGTAATGATCCATCTTCCATTCTATTCCATTCTGTGAATACTAAGTTCCAAATTTCAATAAATCTATTGTCTGTTCCTTCATCACCTAATTTAGAGTTTTCATCTCCACCATAAGCTACTCCTAAATCCACATGTATCTCAGAACACGGTCCACAAGATCCTGTAGCTCCAGCAGCCCACCAGTTTTCAGATTCTCCCATTCTTACAATTCTTTCTTTAGGAAAATTACATTTTTCTATCCAAATTTTTTCTGCTTCATCATCTGTTGTAAATACAGAAATCCATAATTTCTCTTTTTCTAACTTTAAAATTTCAGTTATAAACTCCCAAGACCAAAGAATTGCTTCTTCTCTAAAGTAATCTCCAAAAGAGAAGTTTCCTAACATTTCAAAGAAAGTATGGTGTCTAGCTGTTCTTCCAACGTTCTCTAAATCATTTGTTCTTATACACTTTTGATAAGTTGTTACTCTTGGTGTTGGAGCTTCTTTTTGCCCTAAGAAATAAGGTTTAAATGGCACCATTCCTGCTACTGTTAATAAAAGAGTTGGATCATCTGGAATTAACGACGCACTTTCAAAGTGCTTATGATTTTTCTCTTCAAAAAACTTTATAAACTTGCTTCTAATTTCGTTACCTGTTAACATCTTTTGTTTCCTCCGCTATTTTTAAAATTTTTATTTAATCTAATTTAAAGTTTTCACCTAAATAAACTTTTTTGGCAATTGAATCGTTTGCAATCTCTTCTGGAGTTCCACTTATCAAAACCTTTCCATTAGCCATTATATATGCTTTGTCTGTTATTGATAAAGTTTCTCTAACTGAATGGTCTGTTATTAAAATTCCCAAACCTCTTTCTTTTAAATACTTTATGATTTGTTGAATATCCTCTACAGCAATCGGGTCTACTCCTGCAAATGGTTCATCTAACAGTATAAAATCTGGATTGTTAGCGATTGTTCTCGCTATCTCAACTCTTCTTCTCTCTCCTCCAGAAAGAGAATAACCCATAGATTTTGCAACATGAGTTAATTTAAATTCATCTAATAAATCTTGCATCTTTTTTTGTTGTTCATCTTTTGAAAAACCTTTCATTTCTAATATTGCAAGTATATTATCTTCAACAGATAACTCTCTAAATATCGAAGGTTCTTGAGCTAAATACCCTATTCCCATATCTGCTCTTTTATACATTGGATAATCTGTTATATCAACTTCATTTATGAAAACTTCGCCTTTTTCTGGTTTTACAATTCCTGTTATCATGTAAAATGTTGTTGTTTTTCCAGCACCATTTGGACCTAACAATCCTACTATTTCACCTTTTTTAACTTCTAAACTTACTTCATTAACAACTTGTCTTTTTTTATAACTTTTGCATAATCCTTGAGCAACTATACTTCTCATAAGTTCTCCTTACTGTTTTATAATTTTGTTGTATCCTGAATTTATCTCATTATTATTACTAATAGTTTTGTTTTCTTTTGCTTTATAATCTACAAATACATTTCCTCTTGCTTTCACTTTGTTTGTTTTCATATTATAATCTACTTCATCAGCTGTAATTATAGAATCTCCATCATCTACAAATACGTCTCCTCTCAACTCAGCTAAATTTTCTTTATTTTTTATTTTTGCTTTTGTTGAAGTAGCATTTAGGATTTTATCTTTATCTTTTCTTACTATGATAACCTTTCCTACTAAATCTATAATTTCAGTGCTTAAATTTCCATTCATGATATCTGCAGTCACTGTTGTTACTATTCCATCTTTATCTTTCAACTCGGCTTTTGTATTATCTTTTCCAAATACTAATTTTGTTTGTGGCTGTATCTCTAAGTAATCTGAATACAAAGTTGTAGTTTCTTTTTGTATTACAGCATTTTTTCTAATTTCTACTCTATGAACTTCATTTTTACCTGCTGCATTTTTCTTAAAGTATCCTCTTACAAAATCACCTTTAAAGTTTACAGGAACTCCATCTTGATATATCTTTCCCGAAACATTATCTATAAAGTCTAGATTCATATTTTGTAAAGTTCCCTCTACTCTGTCTCCTTTAAACTCTTCATTTAATTTGGATTTTATTAACACACTATTTCCATTTAAAAAACTTGTTTTCTTGTTTAAAGTTCCATTTTTCATATTAATATCATAGTCAGTGTATTTAACACTTATAGGCTTTATTGATTTAGCTATCTCTGTATTTTGATTATACTCTAATCTTTCTCCTCTTAAAGTAGATACTTCATCCTTAATCTCTGCATTTCCTTCGAGAATTACATCTCCTTCTGAAACAAAGTACTTTATTATATCACTTTTTAAAGTATTCTTCACATCTTTTCCACTAAATTTTTCACCAGTAAATAATTTTTTTTCAGTTTCATATATTCCATTATACATTTTCCCACTACTTTTCTTTACTGTATCTTCAAATAATATCTCTCCAGGAATATATACTTTTTGGTCTTTCATAATATAGTCTGCTGAATTAGCTTTAGCTATAATATCTCCAGTTGTTAATACTAATTTATCTTTTATTTTTACAAACTCATTTTGTTTAAACTCACCAGCTGTTGATACAATCTTTGTGCCATCTTTTTTATCAATCGCTACTAAATCTTTTTCTATTTTTCCGATTCCTGTTTTTTTGTTGAACTCTAAATTTGTTCCTTCTAAAACATTCTCTTCACTTAAATATTTAAAAGCTCCAAAAGATTTAAATATCTCTGTCAATAAGTTATATTCACCTTTTAATCCTTCAAAAGTATCTTTTTCTACTTTTCTTTTTAAGATATATTTTTCTGGAATATATACAAATCCTTTTT
This sequence comes from Cetobacterium sp., assembly GCA_051652625.1. Taxonomy (GTDB): domain Bacteria; phylum Fusobacteriota; class Fusobacteriia; order Fusobacteriales; family Fusobacteriaceae; genus Cetobacterium_A. The sequence goes on along the minus strand of JBOFUO010000035.1, from coordinate 6,419 downwards.
TCCCGAAGTAATCAATTTTATTACTTTCAAATGTTTGTTCAACGTCTTCAAAAGATGCTTCTCCATCTATTAAATAACTTTCTTCATCTCTGTCAAAATCAATTCTATTACCAGAAGCTGATTTTTTTTCAATATTATCTTTTACTTCTCCTTTTATAACATAACCTTTTCCAGTTAACTTATTATAGAAGAAATTTTGACCTTTGCTGTCATACTTTTCACTAAAGTACGTATATCCATCTTTCAGATATAACTCACCAGTTTCAGTTAAGTAAACTAAATTTTTAGTAAATATCTTATTTGTAGGGCTTGTATATTCTATATTTTTATCAGATATAAGTTCTAACTCTTTTTTATCTGTTGAATAGATTGCTATATCTGCTAGCATTTTTCCGCCATCTTTATCTGTTCCGTTTACATTTCCAGTGATAATAAGTTTTTTAGTAATTTTATTGTATAAACCATTATCTCCTGCGAACGAGTATATTCCATTGCTACCTTTAATTTTTCCATTAAAGTTAATATTATCTCCACCATCAGAGGTTATGCTTTCCATATCTATCTTGTAACCATCTGCTAAAATATAAACATTTTTACTAATTTTAAAAGATTCTGTTTTATCATTTAAAACTAAATCCTCTCCATAAAGTTTAATTCCATTGTAATCCAATTCAAATGGGCTTGAACTTTTTAGTAGATTAGTTGTTGTATCATACTTTAATCCTTCAAAATTACCAGTTAATATTCCAGAACCCTCTCCTATATTACTTCCTGATAAAAAAGCCTTTCCATTTATGTTCAATATTTTATCTTTATCATTATAGTTTGCTGCTTCTGCTGACAATGTTATATTTTTTGTTTTAAACTTAACATCTCCTGATAAGATTACATTTTCCATTTTTAAATCACTCTTAAAATTTTGTCCAGAAACTTCTATATCTTTTTCTTTGTTTACAGCAACTACACCGATTGTTGACTCTATTTCACCATTCTCTTTAGTATATTTAGCTTCTTGTGTTTCAAATTCCCACCCTGTCAAACTTTTTCCTAAAATATTTGATTTTAGTAATAAATTTTTTCCTGCATCTAAAATAGCACTATCACCTGTTAAAATCATTCCATCTAAAACTGCTTTTGCTTTTTCAAAAGTTGTTTCGTTTGTTTTAACAAAATCTTTTTGTTTTTCAGCTTCTATATGATATCCTTCTGTGTCATATACAGCACCTAAGGTTTCAACAACATCTTCTTTTTTTTCAATTTTTTTCTCTTCACCGAAATAATTGAAATATCCCAAAACCAACACTGATACTATTATAAATCTATAGGCTAACTTTTTTTTATCCACGTGATGCCTCCTAGTTTAAGATACGTTTTAATTCATTTAGTTTTAAAAATGCTTCTAAAGGTGTCATTTTATCAAGTTGAACTTCTTTTAAAAGACGTAAAACTATTCTTTCTTCGTTTTCTAATTGAACAGTATTTTCTTCTTTTTTAATCTCTTCTACTTTGATTTCAGTTTCAAAATCTCCAAATAATATAAGTTGTTCTTTTTTTACTTTTTTCTCTATTATCATTTTTCTATTTTCTAATACCTTCAACATCTCTTTTGCTCTATCTAAAATCTCTTTTGGGAGTCCTGCTAATCTAGCTACTTCTATACCGTAAGATTTATCTGCTCCACCTCTTACTATCTCTCTTAAGAAAGTAATCTCTTTTTCCTCTTCTTTAACTTCTATTCTAAAGTTAGCAGATTTATTTAGTTTATTTTCTAACTGTGTCAATTCATGGTAATGTGTTGCAAAAATAGTTTTTGCTTTTATATTGTCGTGAATATATTCTGTAATTGATGTTGCTATTGATATTCCATCAAATGTTGACGTTCCTCTTCCTATTTCATCTAAAATAATAAAAGAGTCTTTTGTAGAGCTATTAACAATATTTGCAACTTCAGTCATCTCTAACATAAATGTTGATTGTCCTGTTACTAAATCATCACTTGCACCTATTCTTGTAAATATTTTATCCACTATTCCTATTTTAGCATATTCTGCTGGAACATAACAACCCATATGTGCCATAATTAAGATTAATGCTACTTGTTTCATGTATGTTGATTTTCCTGACATGTTTGGTCCTGTTAAAATTATTAAATTTTTCTCGTCATTTAAAACAATATTATTTTTTATAAATTTCTCTCTACCAACAAGCTGTTCTACAATAGGGTGTCTTCCACCTATAATCTCAACATCTCCTGATTCTGTTATTTCTGGTTTTATATAGTTATTTTTAGTTCCTACATAAGCGAAGTTAGAGATTACATCTAAATATGCTATTTTATAAGCTAATTTATGAAGAATAACTCTATATTCTTTTACTTTTTCTGAAACCTCTTTGAACAAAACATATTCTAAATGTTCAATTTTATCTTTAGCATTCAATACTTTTTCTTCATATATTTTTAAATCTTGAACTATGTATCTTTCTGCATTAGCTAAGGTTTGCTTTCTTATATAATCATCTGGAACCAAATGAATATTTGCTTTTGTAACTTCTATAAAATATCCAAATATTTTATTATATTTTATTTTTAATCCCTTTATACCAGTTCTTTCTCTTTCACGATTTTCAATTTCTAATATGGTATCTTTTCCATTATTAGATATATTGTGTAATTCATCTAAATCTTCATTATATCCTTTTTCTATCATTCCACCTTCTCTTACAGAGAATGGAACCTCATCTTTTATAGCTTTTTCTATTAAATTATATATTTGAACTAGCTCATCTAAAGCAATGTCGAATATTGGAGCACCTTTTAATGCTTTATAAATTTCTAAACTATTTAAAATTGATTTTTTTAATGCCACTAAATCCCTTGCATTTTCATTTCCTAAAATCAGTTTACCTATTATTCTTTCTATATCATAAATTTCTTTCAATCTCTCTCTTACTTCTTCTCTTAAAAGTACATTTTCATAAAAGAAATCTATATCTTTTTGTCTTTCTAATATTATAGTTTTAGATGTTAATGGATTTTTTAAAAATTGCTTTAGTAATCTGCTTCCCATTGAACTTTTACAACTATCTAAAACCCATTGAAGAGTTCCTAATACACCATTTTCTCTGTTAGAAGCAACTACATCTAAATTTCTTTGAGTTGTTAAATTTAACTCCATTATATTTTCACTACCAGAATAAACAATTTTATCTACTGGTATTTCATTTCCTTTTTGAAGGTCTAAAACATAATCTAAAACCATTGCTGCCGAATCTATTGCAGATGTTTTTCCATTCAAGTCAAAACTATCTAAAGAAATCACATTAAAATATTCCTTTAAATACTCTTCACTTTTTTTTACTTTTAAACATGAATTTATATTTATCTTATTTATTTGAGCAAATTGTTTTAATTCTTTTTCTAAATCCAAGTATGAATTTTCATCAATTAAAACCTCTCTTGGTGAAATTTTATTTATTTCACCTAAAATTTTATATATATAATCTTCTGTTTTAGGTTTTTCACTTGCTACAAATTCTCCTGTTGTTATATCTATATATGCTAAACCTATTGATTCTTTTTTTAAAACTATACCCATCAAATAATTATTACTTTTTTCATCTAAATACTCTGTGTCTATTATAGTTCCTGGTGTTATGATTCTAACAACTTCTCTCTTAACAATACCTTTTGCTGTTTTGGGGTCTTCAACTTGCTCACAAATAGAAACTTTATATCCTTTTGCTACCAATTTACCTATATAACCCGCTGACGAATGATAAGGAATTCCTGCCAATGGAACTTCTATCCCTTTTTCTTTGTTTCTACTCGTTAAAGTTAACCCTAATTCTCTTGAAACAGTTACTGCATCTTCAAAAAACATCTCGTAAAAATCTCCTAATCTAAAAAATAGGACACTATCTTGATTTTGCTCTTTTATCTCTTTATACTGGGTCATTAATGGTGTATCTGCTGACAAAAAATCATCTCCTTACTATAAATTTTCCTTTGCTCTCTGTAATAATGCTATTAATTCGTCATAATCATCAATCTGATTTATAGCACCTTTCAAAAATGCTCCATTTCTAATTCCTTTTAAATACCAACAAAGATGTTTTCTCAACTCAAATAAGAACTTTTTATTGGGATTGTCTAATTTAGCCATAAGTGTGTGCTTCATAGCCATATCTAATCTCATTTCTGGTGTTAAAATTGTTTCAACTTCTCCAGTTTCAAATTTTTCTCTAATTTGCTGAATTAACCAAGGATTACCACAAATACCTCTTGCTAACATTATCCCATCAACACCTGAATGCTTTACTTTTTCATAAGCATCTTCAGCTGTAAATATGTCTCCATTTCCTATTACTTCAATATTTACACTTTCTTTTACTTCTTTTATTAAATCCCAATCAGCAGTTCCACTATACATTTGCTCTCTAGTTCTTCCGTGAATTGTTATATGTTTACAACCTGCTGATTCTGCAATCTGTCCAACTAGTCTATGTTGTTTTAATCCTTTATATCCAACTCTAGTTTTTAATGATAAATCTACATCATCAGCAATATTAGATCTTATTTCACACAGTATTTTTTTTATTTGGTCTGGGTCTTCTAAAAGAGCAGCACCATAACCATTTTTTATAATTTTATTAACAGGACAACCTGCATTTACATCTATATGTTTTACACCTAATTTTTCAGTTATATATTTAGCACTATGAACCATTTTTTCAACATCTCTTCCAAAAATTTGAACAGCTTCTCCATCTCTTATTTTTAAAATTTGATTTAATGTTTTTTCATTCTCCATCTCTAAGGCATTTATACTTACCATCTCTGTAAACATAAGATCTGGTTTATACTCTTCTAGAATTCCTCTAAATGTATAATCTGTAACTCCTGCTAAAGGAGCAATATATATCTTCAATTTTTACCTCCAAAATAAAGCGTTATTATCCAAAAATTTTACCATATTTTCAACTCTTTTTCAATTTAAAATACCCCAAAGGTTTGGGGTAGTGTTTAATCTTTCATTATATCTAATGTTGCTTTTCCATTTAAAGTTAAATCTGCAAAAATAGTTCCTTTTCCATATTTCAACTTATAATAAGCTGCTTCAGCAATCATAGCTGCATTATCTGTACAATATGATATTGAAGGATAAGAAACCTTGACTCCTATCTTCTTTGCTCTACTGCTCAGTTCACTTCTCAGTAAAGAATTAGCTGCTACTCCACCTGCTATTAAGATTTCTTTTACACCTTTATCTTGAACAGCTTTCAATGTTTTCTTACACAATATGTCCACAACTCTATCTTGAAAAGCAGCTGATAAATCTTCTGCTTTAAACTCTTCACCCTTCATTTTTGCTTTATTTACTGCATTTATAACTGATGTTTTTATTCCAGAAAAACTAAAGTTATATCCATCTACTTTCGGTTCTGGAATTTTCAAGGCGTTTTTATCTCCTTTATATGATAGTTTATCAACTATTGGACCACCAGGATATCCAATCCCCATAACTCTAGCTACTTTATCATAACTCTCTCCAACAGCATCATCTAAAGTTGCTCCTAAATTAATAAAGTTATGCTCTTCATCTATATATATTATATTTGTATGCCCTCCTGAAACCACTAAAGCTATACAAGGTAATTCTACATCATGTTCTATAAAGTTTCCGTATATATGTGCCTTTATGTGGTGAACAGGTATCAATGGGATATCATGACCATAAGACAATCCTTTAGCAAAAGATATTCCAACAAGAAGAGCTCCTATAAGTCCTGGAGCATATGTTACAGCTATATAATCTACATCATCCATTGTTATTTTCGCTTCTTCTAGGCTTTCTTCTAAAATTGTTGCTATATTTTTTATGTGATGTCTCGATGCTATCTCTGGAACAACTCCACCATATTCTTTGTGTATATCTATCTGAGATGAAATATTATTAGATAAAACTTCTTTCCCATCTTTTAAAACAGCTATTGATGTTTCATCACAAGATGTTTCTATTCCTAATATTATCATTAATTTCTCCTTTTTTTCTTTTAATTATACCATTATTTTCAATTAAAATATATAAAAAAACTACCCTAGAACTTTTTTGCTCTAAGGTAGCCTAAACTTTATTATTTAACTGATAATCCTCTACTTTCAAATATTTTTTTAGCGTTTTCAAATCTTTCAGCTGAAAGTTGTTCAACACCTTTTAAAGGATATTCTAAACCTACTTTTTGCCATTTATACTCTCCTAAAGAGTGATATGGTAAAACTTCTACCTTTTCAAGATTATCAAAATCTTTTAAGTAGTCGGCTAGCTTCCCTAATAATTCATCATTATCAGTTATTCCTGGAACAACAACGTGTCTTACCCACATTGGTTTTCCAATCTCCTTTAAATATTGTGCAAATT
>JBOFUO010000034.1:0-7819 GCA_051652625.1 Cetobacterium sp. | reverse complement strand
GAAAAAGAAAATTTAGATTTATCTCGTAGTTCTATTGTACGTTATTTTAAAGATATAAAAAAAATTCTAGATGACTGTGGTACAAAGTATACTTATCAAAATGGGAAAGGTGTTCGGATTGAATATCTCTCTGAAGATGGTAAGAATTTATTCTGTAAAAAAATTGTGAAATTTTTTATAAGTCGTGATTTTACTATAAAAAAAGGTTCTTTACACTCTCAATTTCTATCTCAATATAATTTTTCAGAACTTTTAACTAAAATTCATCTAATATTAAAAGATATAGAAATTTCAAGTACAAATTTTATAATGTCATTTTTTTGTACTCTACATGTTTTAAATTCTAGCTCTGGTGGATTTAAGATAAACTATGACGAATTAGATTTGAAAAATTACAAAGATTTGAAAATACTTATAGACAAAATTTTAAATAACTACAGTGAAAGTTATCGTAAAGATCTATTCTTTTTTATTGTTTCTATAAAAAAGAAAAAATTTTTGTTTGAAGATACAATAAGCTATATAGGAAACAGTATTCTTCTAGAGTTAAAGAATATATTCAAGTTAAATTCTCTTGATAACAATTTAGATGATATTCTCTTAAGAAAAATTTGTATTTCATTTTTCAAATATGAAAACAACATTTTAAAAGTTAAAAATATTCCTATAGATAAATCTGATGAAAAACTACTAAATATCTTAGAAAGAGTTTTAAAAAGTAAAAAATGCTCGTTATTTTTCTTTGATAAAATTGCAATTGTTAACATCTTAAAAAAAATAATTATTGAACACAACAAACCACTTGTAAAAGATGTTCTACTTCTTTTTAATGAAATTACTATTTCTGATGATCATTATTTAAGAAACAATTTAAATACAAAAGCTCCAAATATCAATTTCGATATTGAACCTGGATTTATTTATAAAGCTGATACAACTCTATACAACGATAAATACAACCTGATTTTGAGTGATGAAAGCTATAGATATCAAAACATTAAACTTTTAAGCTCATATAACTATCTAAATATATTGCATCTTATTGATGAACATATTTTAGAAAGTGTTCTAAAAACTCTCTATTAATTTGAGAGTTTTTTTGATTTATTCATTTATTCATGCTATACTAAATCTGTAATTTTAAAAGTATAGGAGTCGATTTTTTATGAAAATAAATATTAATTCAAATCATATACGAATTTATAAGTTGTTAGGATATTTACAAGATGACAATATTGATTTTTTATCTAAATTTTTAAACATGGACAAACAAAATATAAATCTATATGTAAAACAAATTAACTCATTTATCAATTTCGAAAAATCTAAAAAAGAAGATATTCTTCAACTACTCAAAAAACACCAATGCTTCACAAAAGAAAACCGTATTCTTTACATAATAGTACTACTTTTACGTGACCGTCATCTTAACTTAAATAACCTTTCGGATATTCTTTCTATTTCCAGAAGAGCTTTAAGTAATGACCTCTCTATTGTTAAAGAACACTTAGAAATTTACAATTTAGAAGTTAATAGTACTTCAGCAAAAGGAATCTCTTTGTCTGGAGATGACGACAATATAAAATCAGCGGGTTTAAGTTATCTTTATAAAGTTCTAATTGAATTTGAAGATTTACCAGATTTAATTCGTACTGATTTTACAGAGTTTTTAGGTGAAAAATTGCTAATAAAATTAGATAAAGATATAGAACATTTTCTTTCTGAATATAATTTTGATTTTTTCCCACAAAACAAACATCTTTTAAAGAGTTTTATTATAATTTATGGAAACTTAGCGATACCGAAAGAGCCCACAATTGCATCTATGAACTTTTCAAATTTTAAAGAAGCTTTTAGAGATGTTGTACCTACATGTAAGCTGAAATCTTCTTATAACTTTATAAAAAAATCTTTTGTTGGGATAATTTTAATGAATAATTTAAATTTATTTATTCAAACATTAAAATTTTGCAATGGTATTTTAAAAGATAAAGAAGAGATTATAGAACCTATAGATACTGATTTTAAAAACTCTCTAATTTTTAAAACTCTATCTTCATCTACAAAAAAGATTTTTTTTCTAGAGAGATTTTCAAACAAAACAAAACTTTCAAACTATAAAAGTAAAACACTCTCAATTTGTGATTTAGAATTTCTTAATTTAAATCTATCTCAAAAAGACCGTGTTAAATGTGTTCGATTGTTTTATGAATTAAAAAAATTCTACAATAATATTCAATTATCAAATATTATACTTTTTTATATTTGGAATTCTTACGAAGAAAGTTTAAATAATGTTAAAAATACCCTTGTTGTTTTTGATAGTATTCCGACTTTTTTATTTCCTGTCATAAAAAAAGTATTTTTTTTAAAAGAAAATATGAATATATTAAAATTTATTAGACCCTACGAATTAGAAAATCATCTTTCTAATTCAAACATATCTTGTATAATAACTTTTGAAAACATCAATATAGATTCAAAATATGACTTTATAAAACTTTATCCATTACCAACTTTATAGAAATATAAAAAAACCAGAGCTTAACAACTCTGGTTTTTCTATATTTTTAAAATTTTAATTAACTTAATTTTACTGTATAAATCTTTTCCTATTTTTGTAGGATGGATTTTGAACATTCTTTTGTCATCAAAAGTCTCAAATTTTTGAATTAATCTTTCCTCTTCTAATTTTTTAATACAAAGAGAAACAGAACCTTTTGATAAAGTCATTTTTTTAGTTAATTCACAAAGAGTAATTCCTGGTGTTTCATTTATAGTATATAAAACTTCCTCTTGAGTATAGTTTATATGAAACTTCTTTAACTCTTTTTTAATTTCAATTATTTTACACATAGCAACTCCCCTAATAAATTTACTAAGTGCAACTGGCTGCCATTTTAAAGGCCCTATAGCTTTGCGTCATAGAATTTCTTCTATTTTGCCTTGATTTTATACTCTATATTATAACTTAATACTGTCTTTTTTGCAAGATTATTGCAAAAATATACATGTTTTTTTGTAACATATTTCACTGTACCAACTCTTCCGTTATGTGATATAATTTATTATTATAATTTATTATCTTTAGGAGGATAGACCGTTATGAAAAAAGTTATTTTTAGTCTTTTAGCTTTAACTTTATCAACTGCTGCATTAGCACAAAACAAAGTTGGTGTTGGATTAGGTGTTGGAGTTTCTAACAGCCTTTATGAAGGTGCTGAATCAAAAGCCTTTCCATTACCACTTTTAGATATAAACTACGGAAACTTCTATGCTAAAGGAGTTACAGCAGGTTATAACTTCTTTAGAGGTGAAGATTTATCTTTATCAGTATACTTAGACCCTATGGCTGGGTTCCCAGTAAAATCAAAAGATATGGGTACAGGATACACTAATATTGAAGATAGAAAGTTTATGGCTATGGTTGGATTAAGAGCCGATTTAAATACAGGAGTTGCAGGTATTAGAACTGGTACAACTGTACAATTTGGTGAGCACGGTTCAGAAGCTAAAATCAGCGTATTTAAACCATACTCTGTTAATGAGAAGTTAGTTTTAGTTCCAAGTATCTATGTAAAAGGATTCTCTGGAAACTATGCTGATTACTACTTCGGTGTTAGTTCTGATGAAGCAAAAGAATCTAATTCTGATAAGTTAACAGCTAGCTACAAAGCTGAAACTGCATTCTCGGTTGGAACTGTTTTAACAGCTGAGTACAAATACAACTCTAACATCTCTTTAGTTGGAATTGTAGGAGTAGAAAAGTTCTCAGATGAAATTACAGATTCTCCAATTGTAAGCGAAGACCCTATTTTCATCACTAGTATTGGTGCTAAATATTATTTCTAAGCTTTAATGTTACAAAAAGGATGAAAGGTTAATCTCTTTCATCCTTTTCTTTTGTTCTTTTATTTACTATAATCCTTTAAATATCCTAAAATTTTCTTTTTAACCCTTTGAATAGCATTATCTATTTTTTTAGGCGATTCATTTAATAATTCTGCAATTTCTGTATATTTATATTGCTTACAGATATAGTAAAACACCTTACTCTCTAAAGCAGTTAAGTTATCATTTAAAAAGTCCCCTAACAAGTTAACTAACTCTTTTCCTAGCAGTAGATCCTCAGGTGAATAATAATTTAGAGATGGTTTTGAGTATTGCGTTAAATCCTCTAAGTTAACATCTTTATCCCCAATTATAGATGTATTCAACTTTAAGTTTTTATTTGAATTTGACGACTTCACAGCCGTTATAATCTGTCTTTTTATACACAGATTCGCAAAAGTACTAAAACATACCTCTCTAGTATTATCGTAAGATTTGATGGCCTTTAATAAACCTATATACCCCTCTTGTAACAAATCATCTACATCTCCACCTTTTATAAAAAGGTTTCTGCTGTTTCTTAAAATATCATTCTTATATTTTAAGAATACTTTCTCGATTGCTTCATTGTCACCAGTTTTTGCTAACATTACATCCATTTCATTCATAGTTTATCCCCCTTCACTATACAAAAGATATAAAAAGCTGTCGAAACAGCCACCCCAAAGTATTTAAAATATTTTATATATATTTTAAATGATAATTAAGTATACCATTTAGAATTTTATATTGAAACCGTTCAAATTTTCTTTATTATTCTTTTTTTTTGAAATATAATTTTTAATTTTACAAAATACAACTTTGAAATTCTTTGCACAGATAGTGGTACTGAATTTCTAGTAGATAATTAATGAAGTTTCTTATATAATATATACAATAGATACATTTTTAGGAGGATTATATAATGAGAAAATTAAGTACAATCATATTAGCAGCTACTTTAAGTTTAAGTGCTTTTGCTGGTGTAGTAAACGGAACAGTTACAAAAATCAGAGCTTATGAAAAAGGAACTCAAATCAGATTTGAATCTAAAATACCTAACTTAAGCTTCCAAGTTAAAAAAGTAGATATCTTTAAAGCTATGACTAGAGTTGGAAAAGTAACTTCTGTTGGAGATTTAGAAAGAAACGGAATTATTGCTAGTACTGATAGAAAAGTTATCATTCAATTAGACAGAGTAAAAGATGGATTACATATCAAATCTAACAACCACTCAATGTTCGTAACTGAAAGAGAATTAGATAAAATAAGAAAATAATAATAAAAGTTAATAGTGAAAGTTGAGAGCGTCTTGCTCTCAACTTTTTTTATTTGTATATAATCTAATTTTCATGTAAAATATATAGACAGATATTTATATAGAAAGGATGATTAGGATGGTATTAAATAAAAAATCTCTACATATACTCGGTTTATTCTTTTCTCTAAACAAGTTTAGCTATTCAGATTTAGAGAAAATTTTGAATATAAAAAAACGTTCTATTGATAACAATATAAAGATTATAAATGATTTTTTGATGGTTCATAACATAGATGGAATTGAAAAGATTAAAAATATTTTTTCTCTTAAACGAGATTCTATAGACCGAATAAAAGCGATACTACAATTTGCTCCTCTTTCGGTTTCAGAAAGAAAAGAGTACTTGTTACTACAACTTTTTTTCGAAAACACAATTAATTTAAATAACAATACACATGCAATAGAAACGACAAGAAGAACTTTAAACTATGATTTGATAAGTTTAAAAAGTTACTTAAACAAACAAAATCTGAGTGTAGAGAGCATCTCTGGAAAAGGTATTTTTTTAGAAGGTGATGAAATTATCATTCGAAAACTTTTCTCTATACATCTAAGTAAATACTTAATCTATCAAAATACAAATCATACACTATTTCATGAACTTATAAATTCATATTTAGATAAAAAAGAGATAGCTATAAAAAAAGTTGAACTTTTAAACCTATTAAAAACTATGCTCGTTCAGCTAATTCCCGAAGATTTTTATAGAGTTTTCAGCATAGTATTAATCAACTTTTTAAGAGCTGATAAAGTTACCTTTGAAGGTGAATACAAAACTCCAGAGAGCATTAAAAATCATAAGTTTTACGAAAAAACTTTAAAATTTTTAAAAAAACGTGGTTTAAAAACTTTAAAACTTTATGAGCTAGATTTAATTATAGAAATACTTTTTCTTTTAGACCCAAAGAGTTATGAAATTTCTGACCATGATACTACAATTTTTATAGAAAAAATAAGGTCAGTTTTCAATATTGACTTATCAAAAAATTTAAGTACGGTTATGAGAGTTTCAAATATATTAAGAGTTGCTAAACTAAAAAGCCAGTATGATTTTTATGAAGGCAACGAGATTTATCAATTAAACACATCACAAAAATTGGCCTTCAAAAAAATATCAGCTATCACTTCGAGTATGTTCGAAGGCTTCTACTACGAAGATATTTTGTCACTTTTACTCGTTTTAAAAAATCATATATCTAGTTCAAACGTTACAAAAGATAGGTATAAAAGGTTGGTTGTAGTGGATGATACTTTTGATAGTATGTACTCTTCAATACTATCTCAGTATTTGAAAAAATATCCATTTATCGAAATTATTAAAAGTATTAAAAGCTATGAAATAGATGAACTTTTAGAAGATGCATTTGAAATTGACTATATAATTACAGTTCATGACCTTTTAGATTTAAACCTCGACATACCATTTATTAAAATAAATAAAGAGTATTTTTTAGATAGTTCATTTCAACTCTCTGAGCTCGGATCAATTTTAAAATAAAATGCAGAGTAGAATCCATCTACTCTGCATTTTTTCAAATCTTATAATTTTATAATGTTATTTTGTTAATTTTTGAATTTCAATATCATTTACAATTGCCCAATCGCCCTCTGCAGCTGTTACTCTAACTACAACTTCATCAGTTAAATATGGTGCAACTCCTTTTATCTCTCTATGAGAATTTTTATAACTCGTGCTGTATCCTGAATCTCCTAACTCTACATAAATCCCTGTTAAAGGCTCTTTAGCTAGAAGTTTAAACTGTCTTACTAACCCTGAAGTTTTACTTCTAAAGCTTAAAAGTTTTACTCCATCTACTATAAAGTTCTGATTTAACTTTATCTTTATATCAGTATAACCTGAATTTGTAAAGAAATCAGATGTATAGTAACTTGTCATAGAAGAATCTTGATGTTATAATCTTTTAGTAGACACATTTTACTTTAATTTATCAATCTCTTCTAAACTTAATCCTGTTTTTTCTGCTATCAATTCATCCGATATTAATCCCAATAAACTTTTTGCTATTGATAATTTTGCTAACTTTTCTCCTTCAGCTTTCCCCTGCTCTAATCCTTGCTCTAGTCCTTGCTCTAATCCTTGCTCTAGTCCTTTTAACTCTGCTGTGGCTAAGGCACTTGCTCTATCCAATCTAGCTTTCTCTCTCATTCTATACTTTTCACGTTCATCTTCATCCGAACTTATTACATACAGTTTTTTCTTTGCTAACTTTATCTCTTTTACAGTTTCCTCTGCTTCTTCTACTATATCACTAGAAGGTTCTTTTAAAAACATTCCCCATCCAGATAATGGATCATCAACTTTAAACTCTATTAGCTTTGGAAGTTCTAAAAAATGAATTTCAAAATCTTTGTTTAGAACTATTTTTTCTTGCTCTTCTATAATTTTAAAAACACTATGGTAACTTTTTGTTTCTTTAAACTGCTCAGAGTAAAGTTTACTCCAGTAATATAGTGTTCTTTTTGGCATGTTATACTCATTTCTAAGTTGAATCTCTACGTTTATAATAGTACCATCATTAGCTACAGCTTTAACATCTAATCTACTGTTTTTATCCTCTATCGCTTCTTTTGTTATCTCTACATTTCTTAACTCTACATCTACCAAAG